>PEYM01000060.1:3394-11844 GCA_002774365.1 Candidatus Saganbacteria bacterium CG08_land_8_20_14_0_20_45_16
TCCAGCCTTTGCACAGGCCTTAGACCTCCCATTAGCTACGAGACGACCAGCTCATACTACCCGAGGCACTGGTGGCCACCCTTCAACAATAGATGTAGTAACTGGTAATAGTCCAGCTGTCGTCGAACCACCAGCAGAACCAGATGGGCGTGCCCCATCAAAAGCTGGTCCAGCAGTACGGGTAGCTAGAGACACTCAATTACCAGATCCCAACGCCGGTCTAAATGAGACAATAGAACGACACAGTCCAGTCCGCCCGCCAGTTTATACTCCATCTATGAGGGTTGATTTGAATCTTTAAGGAATAATTATTCAGCCATCAGAAATCACTCGGATTTTTGACCCCTTCTGTCCCGAGCGAGCGCAGCGAGTCGAAGGACAAAGGGGGTAAATCACGCAACGTTACAAAAAAAACACAAGATTTTGTCTCTAAAACACGATAATATATATAGGGAAAAATCAGAAATCCGAATGTCAAAAATCCGAACAATGTTCGGATTTAGGAAATTAGGATTTAATAAAAGGGGCAAGCGTGGAAAGCAATTATGATCTAAGTTTAAGATTGCCAACAAAAACCCGGCCAGTGGTCATGCCAGACCTGATTTCTAATCCCCTGGACACTTTTGATAGCACAGCAGCCCCAGAAGAATTCGCGCCAGTTGATACAACCCCAACCCAAGCCCCACCCCCACCTGCGCCGCCAGCCGCCATGTTTATCAGCCAAGAAGATACTCGCGCCTTTATCCAAGAGTTGGTTGGCAGAGATGTCACTGTGCCTGATGCTTTTATTCCTGCCATTGTTGGGGGGATGCGACAGCTTGTTGGCAACGACACCAACGATAACAGCCCAGCCCAAATCACCAGCCAAGTTCGGGACAGAATTAATAGCAACGATTGCCTTAAGGACTTTTTCCGGCGCTATGCCATGAATATTCTCCGTTATATTGACGGTATACCCATCCCCAGATCAGCCGCCCCCATTGACGAGGGGGTGCTGGCTGCCACTAACTTTGCGATTCTTGGCCCACTTGAGCAGCCTATTTGGCAAGCCTTGCACCAGCACAATTATATTGACGCGGCCGGCCATGTTACAGCCAGCTTCCCTGGAACGATTACTGGCGAAGCCCTTGGCCTGCCTAACCTAACCACGAGACAAGCCGTGCAAGTAACCAGGATCCTGGTCCAAGCCAGGGACGGCCAGGTCCGTGAGCAATTAACTGATATAGCGGCCCGCTCACTGGCTGACAGCAACCTGCCTGATTTTTTGCTAGATTATTTTCGCCGCGGCTTGATCAAATTCTCTTTTCGGGTCACCACCAACCGCCAGGGTGAGGTTGATTCTTTTAGAGTGTTTATGCAAGTTGGCCGCGACAAGGAAGAGATTGTTACCTACCGCAACCGCCACATCACCCATCAGTCAGACTCGCCCCTAGCCCACGCCCTGATCAGTTATTTGCAAACCATTATGCTGGGCGGACCAGCTAATCGCAATACCATTGATCAGCCAGGCGTCTTTACCAGAAATACTTTGCTGGCACTTTATAATTTTCTACAACAGGAAAATTTGATCAGCCTAAGCCTTGACACCAATCCAGCCGCTGGGCATACCGGCTTGCCGCAAATTTTGCGCCAGCGAATGACAGAAGCTGATGACGCCTTTAGCCGGTTTCAAGCCGCGCCCATCATTGATATTTCTGTGCTTGATCAGGGCTTGTCCAGCCTGGAAGAATCCTTAGAAGTTGCTAGAAGAAATAGCCGCGACAGCGGTGAGGGTGAAGGTGAGCGGGCAATCAATAGAGCAGACACCAGGCACGGCGCGAACTTGCAGCGCCTCTACCCTGGCCACTCTAATGTTACTGCTTATTTTCGCAGCCAGGTCCATGACGCTAGGGAGCGCAACCAGTTAGCAAATGCAGCCCTGCGCAATGCCTTGACTGTTATTCAATTTGCCAGCCAGTACGCGGACATGGACGAAACCCAAGCCAATCTAGCAGAGTCTGATGTCAGCTTTATCAGACACTGCCGCGAAGCAGTCCAAAGATACCGCCAGGTCGCGGCCCAGCTTTTTGGCCAAATCTTTAGCGCTGGCATAGTAACCGAAAATAATTTCTCCCCCACCACCCTGGCCCAATTGCGCGAGCATGGCATTATTGACCGCAATGGGACAATCTTGATCGATCTAACTTCGGTGACAGAAGCTGATCTACATTTAGACTCAACAATTGACGCCGCTGCTGTGCTAGCCACCCTCCACCAAGTCCAAAACCACAGCAATTTATTGAGATTAGATACTAGGGCCTATGTCCATGCCTTGCAAACCTATCGCCGGGCCAATGAGCTATCCTTGCACAGTCAGCACACCCATGATCGAGACCCTGATGACACCTATCGCAAGGCTTCAGAAGCCTTGGACCATTTTTGGGAGCAAGCGCAAAGGCTGATGGCTGTCCTTAGGTCCTGGCAAGGCATTGCCCAATATAATCCGACCCTTTATCAAACTATTAGGACCAATATCCAAGCAATCACCAACCGGATCAGACAAGAATTTAATCAGGCCTTTCCAGAAGGGCCTGGCGTACTCGGACAATCAAGTTTTAGTTTTCTTGGAGAGCGGGCCAGTGCTGTTTATCAAGACCTGCAAACCCATGGGTTTATCTCCGCAACTGGCCAGGTAACCCAAGAAATAGATTCAGACCCAGATCTGCACTTATGGGAAAGTTTAAGCGCCACAGAAAGAGAGCAAGTCGCTACCCTGCTGCGCAATGCCTTGCAACTAGGCAATCACCAGCAACTCTTAATGTCAATTGACCAGGATGTTATCACAGAAATCGAAGGGGCCAGACAAATGGAGGCACTTGACCCCACCCAGATCCAGGAACGCTTTACCCTGTGCGGCGATGTTTCTCAGGCTTTGGGTGACGGCGCTGCCAGGGGCGTAGTTTTAGATTTCATCCGCAATATGCTCCGAGAGCGTCAGCTAAGTGAAATGCAAAGCTTGTTTCAAACTTTTCAAACCTTTTCACACAATCCGCTTTTTGAACAATGGGTGGCTAATCTCTACAATAATAATACCCTGGAGCCATATGGCATCCACGCCCCGCCATTTAGTAGCGACCTATCACAATTTATTACTGAAAACAGTCGCCTGTCAGACGCTAGCGCCCAAACCCGCAATCGAGTCTTGAACTTAGGCGTGGTTCTGTACTCTTTAATGGTCCAGCATAATATTAACTTGGCAGCCAATGATCCGCACCGCTTAGACTTTAGCCAGTTAGTGGACCGGGCCCAGCAGGTCTTTACTGTGCTAGAAAGAATCCCCAATGAAGCCCAAGTCAATGGAGTCTTAAGACTAGTTTCTGAAACTTCAGATGACCAACAAACCGCGGCTTATGAGCTAGCGCAGCGCAGTGACAGCTACCTAAACCAATACCTTAATCGCGATGACCGGCGTTTAAGGGGTGGTAATGAAATTCCCTTGACTGCCCGCGCTATTCATTTACTTGAATCACGCTATGTGCAGACTTCAGCGCTTCACGGGTTAGTGAGTGGCAGGGACCTGCGCCACGGCCAAGTGACAGGGCCGCGTGGTACCACGGTCACTCCACCAGCCAACGCTGGCGATAATCAACTCTTTTTTGTCTCTATCCATGGCGTCTATCCGGTTGACGCAAATGTTGGCAGCAATTTGCCCAGGGCTGACGTTAGTCATCTCTCTGGCCGGCGCTATCGCCGCGACCCCATGGACTTTATCAGGGACGAAAGGCTTGCCACGCTCAAGTTATCCATTGCCCGTCTGGTACCGGTTTCAGATCACGACCTGTTAATCGGCGAGATCAAGAACGCTGATGGTACAATCACCAGGGTTGAGCCGCAGGTTACCAGCCGCTTGACCAATGTTGATCTTGACGGCTTGAACAAGGTCTTTGCCGAAGGGACCGCCTGGATCTTTCGTCCTGGCTCTTTTCAACTGGTCGAGACCCAACGCCGGGTCATGGCTGCCATGGCTAATGCTATTGAACATAACGATAATTTTCTTGAGGATACTATAGTTAATATGCTGTCAGATGCCAGGATCAGCGAACTTGAGCTGGGCACCAACGCTGAAAATGAACTGCGGGCTAGACTAGCCAGGGCACTGCGCAAAGCAGTTAGCGGCCAATCTGATTTGCGCTTCACTGACGAAGAGCGGACCCTGCTTGAGGTTTTTTGCCGCTCACTGCCAAGTAGTGACAGCGCAATCCAAACTTTAATTAACGATAATTTTAGCCACTTAAGCGTTTATGAAAGACAATATTTAAGAGATGGCTTAAGACAGCTTCGCCGCGGGGTGAATAGTTTCCAACAAAAACACGGTCTAAATGCCGAGCAGCAGCAGTCCTTGTACCAGCTTAGCCATTATTTGTCCTGGGCAGAGTCCTTGCCAGCCGGCAGTCAACAGCGCCGCAATCTGGCAATTTATGACTCTCGCTTGACTAGCACTGAACCTTGCCCAGCCTTGATCGAGGCCCTGCAAGCAGCTGCCACTGCCCGCGATGAAACATTTAATGTAGCTGAATTTCGCAGGGTCTATGCCGCCGGGATCACCACCCTTAGATACTTGCACCGCACCTTAGCCATTTTAGCCAGCAAATACCCGCCCGAAGAGCCTGGCTGGGAAGGCGTTGGCCAATTAGCTGAACATTATTTTACCCAAACCCTGCGCCGCGCCTCCATGCAAGCTGTCCAATCCCCTGGCCAGAGCGACACCACCATGGCTGGCCTTCCCAATGATATGGTCTTTACTATTAATGTCCTGCTTTATGATCGTGACGATACACCTGAAGGCTATAATATTGTTCAGGAATTAAGGAACTTAAACATCCGTAGCCAGCAATTAAGGGAGCAGCTCAGAATTAGCTTAGAAGCAGTCGCGGAAAACTATGAAAATTATGAGGCCAGACGGATCTTGCACCAGACAAATTTTAATGGGTTTGGCGCGGACCAAGCCGCGCTTTTGTGGCGCTTGCTAAACAATAGCGAGCACGGTTGGATTGACGAGAATGGGCGGGTCAGAAATAATTTTAATGAGCGGATAACCAAGGACGATCTTTTAGCCCTTGAAGGTTTAAGTGAGGCCGACAGAGCCGCAATCAATCACTTGACAGCGGCCAACCTTGACAGGGTTTCAGCTATCTTAAGAGAAGCCCAAGGCAACCCGCTGATCCAAGCCATTGCCGAGTGCAGCAGCCTGGTCAACAATGTCCGGCCTGGAGACCCAAGAACAAGCCAGGGCCGTTTTAATGCCCTGCGGACCCGGTTAAGACAAATTTTAATGACTACCCCGGCTGGTCAACACGCTGATCCACTGGCCCTTTCACAAACTGACCGCAATCGCAGCTATGTGACTAATTTCTTGCAACTACTAGACCAATTAGCTGGCAGCGCCGAAGATCCAACTAATTCCTTTGTCACTAATGCCACCAGTTTCTTGGAATCAGCAACTATGCTCCAGCAGCAGCTAACCAGCGCCAGGTTAGCAGAATCAGATGAATATACTTATGACGAACACAATCCTGGTCATGCGCGTGACCGTCAAGTCCTAGATCTCATGACCGAGCCATTAAACGCCATCATTAGCACGATGCAAAACCTGGTTAGGATCAGGAGCGAGCAGCTCCCGCTTTTTGACGAGCGAACCCAAGGCGAGATCAGGCGCCAGGAAATCATGGATGTCTTGGGCAGTGATCGCTTTGATCAAGCTAAATGGCAATTATTGCAAAGGGTTTTTCCAGATCTGCTTACTACCCCCACCTACACCGACCGGGCCTTGGACTGGCTGGGCGGGGTTTTTCGCGGCGATGATTTTCATGTCTCAGGTCCTGAGGGCTATACACGCCAGACAGTGCAGCAAGTGCTTAACCACTATTTTGCTGGTAACCCTGATGGCTCATTCAATCTATCTAGCTTGATCCCTCAGGTTGGTGATTCAGCCGAGAGCATGAACGCGCAGATCGCCCTCTCCCGATTTTTTGAAAGACTCCCGCGATCTCAGTATGTTGATTTACTTTCAACTGTTCCGGTTATGACCCTGGGTTGGACAGGGGCAACTGGCCATTTATTTTCTTTAGCCAGAGATGTCCCAGCGATAGGGAGCGCTGTACTTGGGCCAGGCCATCCCCTAGACCTTGAGTTTGGCGCAGATTCCTACCAAGAGACGCAAGACATTGCTAACAACCCTTGGCAAAGACTAGGCTATGATTTTCTCTCGTTCTTGAGCCTCTCTTCCAATGAGAACCAAAGAACAAATATGTCTTCGCAAGTTTACATGCTCTTGGCCCAGAGCCAACGGGAAAATGTACGTCAGGTTATGTCTGACACACTCGGCCAAGGAAGCAATAATACTAACATTCCACTCAATCGTTTAAACCACCGGGTCATGGAGGCTTTTATTGAGTATATCCGCTTTGACCTCCTCCCCCAAATGAGAAGCCCAAGGCTCATGGAACGAATAGCTTATTTGCAAGCCACCCATCGCATACCTTTGGGACTTGAGGCCTTGACCGCGTTTGAAAATGAAGCTGCTGGCCGCGCTTTTCTTAGAAGATTAGACCAGGCAACAAACAATAATAGTTTTCGACTATATGACTCATACCATACCCATGGCCCACTCTATGAAGCCTCGGCCCTGCTAGAAACTGTCTTAAGAATAGTGGGCGAAATCAACCAAACCAGATCAGTGGAAAACCCAGATATCTATTCCCTCACCTATTTTGATCCAATCAGCGAGATCCAAGCTAATGGGGCCAGGTATCAAACAGCAGAAAATGTTGATATCCCTCAGCAGATCAGTGTTATCCGCTACGATGAAACCCCGGTAGAAGGAGAAATTACCGATGGCCTCCCGCTTGAAGCGATGCTGCGCCACGATGTCCCTGATTGGCTCAATCTTTATGGCCCAGAGATCGTCGATGGCACTATAAATCAATTCAGGGATGATTGGGCCACTTTTTCCTTAGACGCTCTGCGAGGAGGCGCGGGATTTGCGACCCACTTACTCACCTTTATGGGCCGCCAGATTGAAATGGGCTTTACCAATACCTGGCGCGGCTTAACGGATCTATCCTTATCGCTCAATGCCATGCAAAATGCTACTTCAGAAAGTGAACGGCTAGAAGCCAGGCACCGGGCCATCCAAGCGCTCCAACACGCGGCTAACGGGATTGGTCAGACAACTGGCTCGTTTACTGTTTTTGAGGTTATCCCCTGGATCTTTTTCACTGATGTCCTGAACCAAATTGAAAATGGCAATTATGCCCAAGCCTTTGGCAGTGCTATTTCCATTTTTCTGACTACCTGGCGCTCCATGATGACCACTGGCGAGCTGCTTGTGACCATGGCCAGAGGGGCCCAAACCGCTGGCAGCGCAATTCCAGTTCGTTTTAACCCTGATACACATACCATTGAAATCTTGGACTCAGAAGAAACTCGCGCGCTTTATGAGGCCAGGATGCAAGAGTTCCGGCCCAGACTTGAAGCCTTAGGCCATAGGACCGGCCTGCGCTTAATGTATTATCATATTAATCCCTTTGCCATTCTTCAAGACGCATATGGCGGGTTAGGGGGTTATGTTGGCAGAGTTGGCAATGCTGCGAGTTACATGGCCGGCCGGCAACAATTTTCTGTCACTGAAGCACCGAGCCAGCTTGTGCTGGAAGAGGCAGCCCCACCCAGCACCAGGAGCGGCTCTTGGATTACCGTCAGCCGGCTGCAGGCCATTGAAGGACAAGATTGGCTCCGCCGCAGTTTTCGCAGTCTAACCCGGTCTTGGTCTGGCATTCCGCGGGCCATGGTTGATCTTTTTGCTAGACGCACACCAGGAAACATCTTTTTTAATGGCCAACAACTAAGTCCAGACCTGTTTAGTGTTGACAATTTGCAAGCTTTACATAGTTTGACCCCAGACTCACACGTTAACATCCGTTTTTCAAGAATAGCTCAAACCCCCCAAGGCCTTGGTCAAGAAGAGGTAACCGCCACTGTACGCCTGGGAGATTTGAGCGAAGGTCATTTTCCACTAGGTGCTAACCCAAGCACCATCAGGCTGGTTTTTGCTGAAGGCGAAGTCCCGATTGCTCTGATCCCAGCGGCCTTCCAATCCCTAACAGACCTGCAAGCAATTTGGGAGCATCCAGGAATACGCTACCACATTAGAATTGGCGAAAACCCAAATTCCCCACCCCTGGAAATTGACGCTGAAACCTACCGTACCTTAGTTGAAGCTAGGGCCAGGGGCAATTACACTCAGTTCAGCCGCATTGTCAGTGGGCTTAATAACTCAGGCGGCCGGCCGCTGGCTGAAACCTCAATCCGTCAGTTCTACGAATTTTTTAGCCCTCAAGCCAATATCTATTTAGCTAATCAAGCAGCCCTTGATCGCATAAGACCAGTCAGGCCAGAACCTTTTCAGCCAA
>PEYM01000031.1 GCA_002774365.1 Candidatus Saganbacteria bacterium CG08_land_8_20_14_0_20_45_16
GATCTTTGGGCAACCATTCATCCAGCGACGGCGATATCAAAAACAACTGGTCTGGATCATATGCCCTAAAATTGTATCCCATCTTTAATCCCCCTTAACTTTATTCTTTCCTTATTTTATATCATTTCAGGGGGTTATGACACAGGCTCTTATAATCAATTATTCGGAAAATGGCGCGGAAAATCTAAATGCCAAAACCCTGTCGGCGGCGCTTTTTTGGGTGGCGGCAAAAAAGCGCCGCCGACCCCCTTGCCAGAATACAAAAATCGCTGCAATTGCAAATCAATCAGTTCGCTTAGATAAGTTGGTAGCCCCACGGGGATTCGAACCCCGGCCGTTAGCTTGAAAAGCTAATGTCCTAACCCCTAGACGATGGGGCCATAACTCGTCCCGACGCAACGTCGGGACTCATAAATGACAAATATCCAATGTCAAATGACAAATTAATGAATAATTATTCAATAAAACGCCGAGAGCATACCTTTATTTGACATTCCAAGGATATCAGAAGATCAGATTGGTTGCAAGAAGCCTACTTCAAATACTCTCGCAGCTTCCTGGCTCTTGTTGGATGTTTGAGCTTGCGCAAAG
The DNA here is from genome assembly GCA_002774365.1 of Candidatus Saganbacteria bacterium CG08_land_8_20_14_0_20_45_16. Classification (GTDB taxonomy): domain Bacteria; phylum Margulisbacteria; class WOR-1; order O2-12-FULL-45-9; family O2-12-FULL-45-9. Next base: position 592 of record PEYM01000031.1, read on the forward strand.
CCTTAGCCTCAATCTGCCGGATGCGCTCGCGGGTAACATTGAAAACCTTGCCTACTTCTTCAAGGGTGCGCGGGTGGCCGTCTTCAATGCCAAAGCGCAGCTTTAAGACTGTTTTTTCCCGCTCAGTCAGGGTGTTCATAACATCTTCCAGGTCATCGTGCAGCAAGCCATGCATCACGATCTCATCTGGCGCTTGAGTTGAGGCGTCCTCAACAAAATCACCGAGGCGCGAGCTATCTTCGTCGCCAATTGGCATTTCTAGCGAAAGTGGCATTTGAGAAACCTTCATAATCTCTCTGACCTTATCAATTGACAGGTGTGATTTTCGCGCGATCTCGTCTTCGGTTGGCCGGCGGCCAAGCTTTTGCAGTAACAGCCGCGAAGTCTTGCGCAAACGATTGATGGTTTCCACCATGTGCACAGGGATCCTAATGGTCCTGGCTTGGTCAGCAATCGCCCTGGTGATCGCTTGCCTGATCCACCAGGTGGCATAGGTTGAAAATTTATAGCCTCGGTGGTAATCAAATTTTTCAACCGCGCGGATCAAGCCAAGATTGCCTTCTTGGACCAAGTCAAGAAACAGCATGCCCCGGCCAGTGTATTTCTTGGCAATTGAAACAACTAGTCGCAGGTTGGAATTGACTAGTTTGTGTTTAGCTCGCATGTCGCCGGCCTCGATCCTTTTGGCCAGCACAATTTCTTCTTCTGATGTGAGCAGCGGGAACTTGCCAATTTCGCGCAAGTACATTCTAACCGTGTCATCAACCCCGATGCCCTTAATGTCGCCCAGTTCCTTGTGGATGGTTTCCAGCTCTGGATCAGGCTTGCTTTGTTTGGTTTCAGAAACCTCAATGCCAAGTCCCAATAATTGTTCTATCGCGTCCAAGTTCTTTTCTGGCTCTGGATAGATTGAAAGGATCTCCTCTGGGGTCAAGTACCCCTTACGAGATGCCGTGGCCTTTAAGAATTCAAAATCTGCTCTTTTACCTGTCATCTTTGCCTCCGTTTTAGGGCCTGCTAGGCCTCTAGGTTTTTATCGTCAGGGTTTTTAGGAAATTTCACTTTTTAGCTGATTTAATAATTCAGCCACTTTTTCCGCCTGGCCGTTTTGCTCCGCGGCCATAATTTCTTGTTTAAGATCTGTGATCTTATGCGAGCTTTTCTGTTGCAGCAAAGTCTTGATACAGTCCTCAGTGATGAGGGCTTTGGCTGCTAGATCGCTTAAGTGCTCACTTAGGAGCAGTCGTGACAAGAGCTGTTTGGCTGGCTCGCTTTTTAAGTTCTCCAGCAAAAAGTGCGCTAGCCCGGCTTGGTCAGTCAAATCTTTGGCCAAGAGCAAACAAGCAATCTCTTTGGTCTCTGGCAGAGAAAAATCATCAGCGCTTAAGCTGCCTGCCAGTCTAGTCCGGCTGTCAGGATCAAACACAGCCAAGGCGATCAGGTTTTTTTCTGCTTCAACTATTTTGGATTGGGGGCGGGCCACAGTTTGTCTGGCTTGTCTTTTGCCCTGTCTTTGGCCAGCGTATGATTGCAGCTTAGCAATAGCGGCTTGGAGCAGCTCTGGCTTTATTTTAAGCCAGTCCGCTACCAGTTTAGCATACTCTTGCTGGATAAAGACATCTTTTTCTTGGTTAAGATACTTGGCAATTGTTTGCAAAGCCTCAGCCCGACCTTCGATCTCGCTTAAATTAAAACGGGCCATGATCCTTTTGAGCTTAAACTCAAGAAAGGGCAGGGCGGTGTCTAAGCATTTTTTTAGGCTGGCTACGCCGTGTTGGTGGACAATTTCGTCAGGGTCTTTACCACCGGTTAAGATCGCCACTTTAATTTTAAGTTCAAAGGTGCGCATCAATTCTACTGATCGTTCTGCGGCCAGGCTGCCAGCAGTGTCGCTGTCAAAGGCCACAATTACATTATCGCAGTAACGGGTCAAAAGCTTGCATTGGTTGGTTGTCAGGGCTGTCCCAAGAGTGGCAACAAGATTGGTCAGGCCGGCTTGAAAAGGGGTCAGCAAATCAAAATACCCCTCGACCATGATCGCGATCCTGGATTTTTTTATGCTTTCCTTGGCCAGGTTGAGGCCAAAGAGTATTTCGCCTTTGTGGTAGATCAAAGAATCAGGCGAGTTTAAATATTTTGGTTCTTCATTGGTCAAGGCCCGGCCGCCAAAGGCCAAGACCCTGCCGCGTTGGTCACAGATAGGAATGATCAGCCGGTTGCGGAAACGATCATAATAACCACCTTGCTGGTCTCGGGCAATGGCCAGGCCGGCCTTAGCGATATTTTCTGGTGCCACCCCGCGGGCAATTAAGAATTTCAGCAAGTTGTCCCAACCAGCTGGGGCAAAGCCCAAACCAAACATGGCTTGGGTTGGCCGTGCTAGGCCGCGCTGCTCAAGATATTCCTGGGTAGCTTGCGCTGCTTTGTCAGCCAAGGCTTGCTCAAAGAATTGCTTGGCTAGTTGCATGATCTGGAAGAGCTGGTCTTTTTCGCCTTTGTTCTGGCCAGGTCGACCGACCATCGCTGGCAGGGCTATCCCGACTTTGCTCGCGACTTCTGCCACTGCTTCGATAAAGCTTAAGTTCTCGATTTTCATTAAAAAGGAAAAAACATTGCCACCCTCATTGCAGCCAAAGCAGTGAAAGATCTGTTTTTCTGGCGAAACGGTAAATGAGGGGTCTTTTTCTGAGTGAAAAGGGCAGTGGCCCAGGTAGTTCTTGCCCCGTTGTTTAAGCTGGACATATTCAGACACGATCTTAACAATGTCTGCTTGGCTTCTGATCTCGGCTATTTTTTCTTTTGGAATCATGCGTTGGTGCGCCACTCATCAGGAACAAAAAGCTGCTCAAATTTCGAGATGGCAAAGCGGTCAGTCATGCCGGAGATAAAATCAATCGTGTGCTGGATCTGCTCGTTTTCTGTCTTAAAGCCTTGCTGGAACTCTTGGCTGTAATGAAAGTGCCGAAAGAGCTGTTTAAGCAGCATTGGGACCTTTTTTTCCTCATGTTTGGCTACAGGGTTGGTGTAAACATTTTTGTACATAAAGTCGTACAGGCCGTCCATGGCTTTCTGGACAGGCCCGCTTAATTTTACCTTGTCTTTACCCTTTGATTGCTTGACCATGTCGTGAATAATTGTGTCTAAAATATTGTCGCCCAAGACCGACATGCGTTTTCTGGGCAGGTTCCTGGCAGTAAAAACGCCAGCGCTGATCGCGTCCTCAATATCATGCCGCAAAAAAGCAATCCGATCGGCGTACCTTACAATACAGCCCTCCAAGGTCTCTGGCCACGGGTCGTCGGGTGTATGATTGCGGATGCCGTCAATTACCTCATAAGTTAGATTTAGTCCCCGGCCATCACGTTCTAAAACTTCAACAATGCGCACACTTTGCTCATTATGATAAAAATGGCGGCCATAGCTTTCTTTTAAAATATCATCAAGCACAAACTCGCCAGCGTGGCCAAACGGGGTATGCCCCAGGTCGTGGCCCAAAGCAATCGCCTCGGTTAAATCTTCGTTAAGCACTAGGGCCCGGGCAATAGTCCTGGCAATTTGCGAAACTTCAATTGTGTGTGTTAGCCGGGTGCGGTAGTGGTCTTCAACCGGCGAGATAAAGACCTGGGTCTTATGCTTTAGCCGGCGAAATGACTGGCAGTGCAAAATCTTGTCGCGGTCGCGCTGGAAAGCAGTGCGCAGGTCGCACTCCTTTTCATCATGACTGCGGCCTTTGGATTGGCTGGACAAGCAAGCGTGAGGAGAGAGGGCGGCTGCCTCTCTCTCCTCGATTTCAGCTCTTACGGTCAGATTAACTCACCTAACCTTATATTACTTTTTACTCTTTAAAACAGCTTGCGCTGCGGCCAAGCGGGCGATTGGCACGCGGTATGGGGAACAGCTGACATAATTTAAGCCGACCTGGTGACAGAATTCTACTGATGAGGGCTCGCCACCGTGCTCACCGCAAATGCCGCACTTAAGGTCTTTTCTGGTCTGTCTGCCTTTTTTGACCGCCATCTCAACCAACTGGCCAACGCCAGTTTGGTCAAGGACTTGGAAAGGATCAGCTTTTAAGATCCCCATTTCAACGTAAGCTGGCAAGAATTTGCCGGCGTCGTCGCGAGAAAGTCCCATGGTCATTTGGGTCAAGTCATTGGTGCCAAAAGAGAAAAACTCGGCTGACTCGGCGACCTTGTCAGCAGTCAGCGCTGCGCGTGGGATCTCAATCATGGTGCCGACCATATATTTGACCTTAACGCCATACTTTTTAATGGTCTCTTCCGCTACTTGTCGGATAATAGCTTCTTGGTTCTTAAACTCAAGGGCTTCACTGATCAAAGGGACCATGATTTCTGGCCTAACGTCGACCCCTTTTTTCTTGAGCTCACAAGCTGCTTCCATAATCGCCCTGGCCTGCATCTTGGTGATCTCAGGATAGATAATTCCCAAGCGGCAGCCGCGATGACCAAGCATTGGGTTGAACTCATGGAGAGAGGAGATCTTTTGTTGGATCTTCTCTAAACTAACCCCCATATCTTCGGCCATCTCTTTTTGCTGGGGCTCTTCGTGCGGGACAAATTCATGGAGCGGCGGGTCAAGCAAGCGGATAGTGACTGGCAGCCCTTTCATCGCTTCAAAAATTCCTAAGAAATCTCCCTTTTGCATTGGCAAAAGTTTAGCCAAGGCTTTTTCCCGGCCAGCCAAGTCATCAGAGAGGATCATCTCGCGCACAGCTTTAATGCGATCCCCTTCAAAAAACATATGCTCGGTCCGGCAGAGCCCAATCCCTTCGGCGCCAAAGTCGCGGGCAATCTGGGCGTCTTTGGGCGTATCTGCATTGGTGCGGACTCCCAGCTTCCTAATTTTGTCGGCCCATTTCATGATCCGGCCAAAGTTGCCGGAGACTTCTGGTTTGATGGTTGGGACTTGTCCCTTCATCACTTGTCCTGAGCTGCCATCAAGTGATATCCAGTCTCCTTCTTTGATAACTGTCTCACCGACGCTAAATTGTTTCTGCTTATAATTGATGTTGATCGCGCCACAGCCGGCCACGCAACATTTGCCCATCCCTCGGGCGACAACCGCTGCGTGAGAGGTCATCCCACCGCGAGCAGTTAAAATCCCTTGAGCTGCGTCCATGCCGCCAATATCTTCTGGTGAGGTTTCAATCCTGACTAGGATAACTTTTTTCCCGCCCGATGCCCACTCTTCGGCTTCGTCAGCGTGGAAGACTGCCTGGCCGCTAGCCGCGCCTGGAGAGGCAGGGAGCCCTTTGGCAATCACTTCTTTTTTGGCTTTGGGATCAAACATCGGGTGGAGGAGCTGGCCAAGCTGCTCAGGCCCAATCCTTAAAACAGCAGTATTAGGGTTGATTAGTTTTTCGTCGACCATGTCACAAGCGATTTGCAGGGCTGCGGCTGCTGTTCTTTTGCCGGTGCGGGTTTGCAGCATCCAGAGCTTCCCTTTTTGAATGGTAAACTCAATGTCCTGCATATCTTTGTAATGCTTTTCTAGCTTTTTATAAATAGCTTCAAGGGTGGCATAAGGTTTTGGCATGACCTCTTCTAAGGTTTTTTGGCTTTTTTCTGACTTAGTAGAGGTGTTGATTGGCTGAGGGGTCCTGATGCCGGCGACAACGTCTTCGCCCTGGGCATTGATCAGGTATTCGCCGTAGAACTTGCGCTCGCCAGTGGCCGGGTTCCTGGTAAAAGCCACCCCCGTGCCAGAGTCATCGCCCATGTTGCCATAAACCATTGATTGAACGTTGACCGCTGTCCCCCAATCGTGAGGGATCTTATTGATTTGGCGGTATTTAATAGCGCGGTCGCCCATCCAGGAGCCAAAGACCGCTTCCACAGCGCCCCAAAGCTGTTTCCACGGGTCTTCTGGAAAATCAATCCCTTTTCTTTGTTTAATCACAGCTTTAAAGCGTTTAACTAGCTCCTTAAGCGCACTGATATCAAGCTCAACATCCAGCTTGACCCCTTTTTCTTCTTTGACCTGGTCCATAATCTCTTCAAATGGGTCGATATCAGTTTTGGTTTGAGGTTTTAGCCCCAAGACAACGTCGCCGTACATTTGGACAAAGCGCCGGTAGGCGTCCCAAGCAAATCTTTCATTGCCTGATTGCTTGGCCAGGCCTTCGACTGTGACATCGTTTAGCCCAAGGTTTAAAACTGTGTCCATCATCCCAGGCATAGAAACACGGGCGCCTGATCTAACTGAAACGAGCAGCGGGTTTTTAGCGTCGCCAAATTGTGCTCCCATCACTGCTTCGATATGTTTCATCCCTTGTTCCATCTGGCCTTGCAGCTCTTTGGGATATTTGCGGTTCATTTTGTAATAAACCGTGCACATCTCCGTGGTAATTGTAAATCCAGCCGGGACAGGGATCCCGATATTGGCCATTTCTGCCAGGTTAGCCCCTTTGCCTCCCAGCAGGTTTTTCATTTCAGCCTTGCCGTCTGCCTTTTTGCCCCCAAACTTATAAACGTACTTCTTGCCGGAACTTTTGGTCTGCTTACTTTTTGCCATTTTTTTACCCCTTTCGTTTATTTACTAACAACACGCTCGCTTCGCTCGCTACAACTAACAACTTGTTGTAAGTTGATTGGAGCTGATGGGGATCGAACCCACGGCCTCGTGAATGCCATTCACGCGCTCTCCCAGCTGAGCTACAGCCCCATGTTAACTAACAACTTGTTGTAAGTTGTTAGTTGTAGCCCCGACGTAACGTCGGGGCGTCTTGTCAGTTAATAATGATAAATGATCGCTTCTTTTTCCCAAAGTTCTTCGAGCCGATAGTACTCGCGTTCTTTTGTCCCCATAAGATGGATAACGATATTGCCCAGGTCAAGGACCAACCAGCCAGAGCTAGATACCCCTTGCCAGCGGAAACCTTTAATATTATTAGATCTCAAGGCTTTGTCAACTTCCTTGGTAATTGCTTGGAGCTGCGGCGTTGACTCAGCGCTGCCAATAATGAAAAAATCAAACAAGCAAGAGGTTTTTCTAATGTCCAAGACCTTTAGATCACCAGCTTGTTTAGCGGCTGCGGCCAAGGCAATAATCTTAACGGTTTTTTCTATATTTGGCTTACTTTTAGTTCTGATCAATACTGGTTGCTCCTGATTTATTTCTTAGCATGGACATATTCCTGCACAATGTTATGGACCCGGTTCTCATCAAGTTTCCAATAATAGATACCATCAACCATTAAATCGCTTCCTGGCAAGGTGGCCATTTTAATATGGCCCAGTTCAAAGGTCCCGCGCAAAGACAGGGCTAGGCCAAAGATTTCTTTTGAGCCAAGGTTAGTGTCAAGATAGGACAAAAGGGTCAAGAATAATTGTGGCGAGCGTAATAAATTATCGCGCTTGAGCATTTCTTGAGCCAGGGACGTCAAAAAGTTTTGTTGTCTGACAATACGCTTAAAATCCCCGCCATCGTGACGGAAACGCAAGTAGCCCATAGCGTCTTTGCCTGAGAGCTTTTGCACGCCAGGCTTTAGGTCAATATAGAGGCCGCCGGCATAATCAACATAGTACATTCTTTTTTCAACATTAATCGTTATGCCGCCTAGAGAGTCAATAATGTCAATAATGCCAGATAGATTGACGGTAATGTAGTAGGGGATGTCGATTTTTAATAGATTAGAGACGGTTTTGCGGCTAAGCTCAGCCCCGCCATAAGCAAAGGCATGATTGATCTTGTCCAGCCCGCGGCCTGGCAAAATTGCTAGGCTGTCCCGAGGGATAGAAATAAGGCTGGCCTCTTTTTTATCAGGGTCAATGTGAAGGAGCATGATAGTGTCGGAGCGATGGCCAAAGGCATTGTCAACCCCCAGGACCAGGACATTGGTCTTAGAAAGAAAAGTTGTGGTCGGCGTCATACTGATAAAGATATCAAACAAGGCAAATTTTGAGGCGATATTAACTACTACCCCGAGCAGGGTGGCAAAAATAACCACAATAATTAAAAGTATGACAAAAGCTTTTTTCATTGTCTTAATAAATAATAATTCCTGGTCTCAACTGTTGCTGGATGGACCGGCAACTGTTTTTTAAGCAAAAACTCGATCATATTTGACGCCAGTTTAACGATTGCTTGATCAAGGTCTTTAAAAGCTAGTTTCCTAATGTCGGCCAGACCGCTAAAGTGTCTTTTTTCCTCGATATGATCAGCCAAGTAAACGATCTTTTCTAATTGGCTCATGGCTGGAGCGCCGGTAGTGTGCCGGCTAATCGCGCTTAGAACAGCCTTGTCTTTAATTCCAAAATCTTGTCGGACCATGATCGCGCCAAGTGGCGCGTGTAAAAGTTTTGGCTCTTGTCGGCTGATTGGGTCAAGTGTTAGCTTGGCCTTTTTCGCGGCCCGCAAAAATCCTGGCCGATCAAATTGTCTGGCGTAATCATGCAACAAGCCGGCCAAACTAGCCTTGGCTAAAGGGATCTGATATTTAGCGGCTAAAGATAAGACCGTTGCCTCGACCCTCTGACTGTGTTTAAAGCGTTCTTGACCCAGCGCCTGGCGTAGGCGCTTTAAAATTACTTCGCGTTTCTTTTGCACAGTTCTTTTTGAGCCATAAAAAAACCAAGACCGCTTGTGTCTTGGTCTATTTTAAGCTGTTTATCTTTTCCCTGCCTTAACACAAACGAATACTGCCACATTTGCTATTATAATATACATAATTTATAATTGCAATCACTTCACGCGTAGAGTAAATTTATGAAAAATTTGGCTGTAATAATTTTAGCGGCTGGCAAAGGGACCCGCATGAAATCGGATCTGCCCAAGGTTTTTCACGAGATTTTAGGCGAGCCAATGCTGACCTATGTGCTTGAGAGCGTCAAAAAACTTTGCCCAGCCAAAACTTTGCTGGTGGTTGGTTACAAGCGTGACCTCTTGATGGATTATTATAAGGATTGGCCAGTTGATTTTGTGGTCCAAGAAAACCAGCTGGGGACTGGACACGCGGTTATGCGGGCCAAGGACGACCTTGAAGATTTTTCCGGGACAGTTTTAGTGGTCAATGGTGACGTCCCTTTGATTTCAGTGAAGACTTTGCAGGAGTTAATTGCTTTTCATGAAGGAGGGGGGGCGGCGGCCACTGATTTGACTGCGGTTTTGGCTGATGCTGGTAATTATGGTCGGGTGGTGCGGGAGAAAAATGGCGAGCTCTTGAAAATTGTTGAAAAAAAGGATGCAACACCTGATGAGCTCAGGATTGGTGAGTTTAATACTGGGACTTTTTGCTTTGATAAAGAGGCCTTGTTTGTGGCGCTGGCCGAGGTGAAAGCTGAGAACGCGCAAAAAGAGTATTATCTGACTGATACGATCCAGATCCTGCGCGCTAAAAAGCTACCTGTTTATGCCTTTCAAGCCAAAGATACCACGGAAACCCTAGGGATCAATACCAAAGACGAGTTAATTACCGTCGAGAAAATTCTCCTCTCCCGCCAGCGATAAGAATTTTGCCTGCCAACTGAAATTTTTTCTTTAACCTCATGATAAATATTTGGTGAGAGCTTCGAATAATCATGTTTTGGAACCTGAGAATGAAATTCTCGGTTCCAAAACCGTATGTTCTTTCGACGAGAAAAGGAACCGAGGCTTTCAGCCTCAAGTTCCGACCCCTAGTAGATTAGGGGTTTTTCGGAGCTCTCTTTAGTTGTTAGAGTCAAAAAAATATTAGGAAGAAATTATGAGAGTTAGAGATGGTGTTCGACAATTAATGCCGTGGGTGGCGATTGGGCAATCGCGCTTGAGGAAGACTTTTGATTTTGGTCAATGGAACGTGACAACTTTTAAGCGGCTGGTTGATCTGTTGATCAAGAGCGGGATTAAGGCCTTATGTCTTTTGCCAATCCACGAATTGCCATTAGGGGTTGCCAGCTTGTTTAGTCGCGAGAGTATGAATGCCTTAAGCAGCCGCTTGCTTGATCTGCAAGAGATCCCAGAATTGAAAAACAATCCTTTATATAAAAGCTTTTTAATAACCAAATTGGTTTCATCAAAGATTCGGAATGAGTTGAGTGGCAAAATGGATATTGAATCAGTGGAGGCGCAGAATAAAAAATTTCTTACGTTAGCTTTTACAGCTTTTAAGGAGAAAGGGACCCCAGAGAGACGTCGCGAATTTAAGGCCTTTTGCCAAGAGCAGAAATGGTGGCTGGATAAATACGCTTATTTCAAAGCCCTGCAAGAAGTTTATCAAGCTATGGGGGTCTCTTTTGATGAACTGAACGAAGATTACGCAGATATGAAGAGTGAAAAGGCACGGGCTTTTCTCAAGCATCCTAAAACAAAAGAGCGGATGAAATATTTTAAGTTTGTCCAAATGGAAACTTATCGTCAAGTTGGTGAAGCTCTTAAATATGCTTACCAGCAGGGGATTCAAGAGATAGAGCTATTGGTTGGGGTAGGGATTGGTAGGGAGAGCGCAGAAGGGTTGCTGAGACATGCTGAGTTTAACCGCAGACGGCAAATTGGTTGTTTCCCTGAACCAGAGAATGGTTACCCGCTTCAAGACTGGGGGTTTTTGGCTGAGCAACCAGGAGCGGCAATTCTTGATTTTAAGGCCAGATCTTTTCAAGCGATGCGCAAGCTTGGTGTTGACAGGATCGGGATTGACCATGGCTGCGGCTTTTTAGGGGGATATACGACTTTTCCTGTTTATGGTGAGGATGGCCGAGTGCTGCATTCTTCAAATCCAGCTGATGCTGAGTATTTAGAGAGAGAGGGACGCTGGGCAATTGAGCTTGGTCAAGAGGAAGAGAGACGGGCTTATGCTCTGGCAAGTTTGGAGGCTCTTTTTGGGCTGACACCTGATTTAGCGTTAACATTTGAAACTGTAGGGGATTTAAATCGTCGAACAGCAGCTGAAAAAGCAATTGCTGCGGCAATTACAAAAGATAAAAATATTACTATGATGCGGGCTTTTCCCTGGGAGGATACACCGCTTAGAAATTATATGGCAACAGATCGCTTAAGTATTACTCACGATATGCCGACTTTGACCGGTCTATTAATTGGTCAGGCTGGTGATCATTGTTACCCCTGGGTTAATGGAGAATTTGTTGCGAAGATCCTAAACCGCTTAGGGGTACTGGCTCCCCACCTAGATGGTCCCCTTGATGTTTCTCAAATGACTAGCAAGTTCATGCAAGATAGGATGAAAGCATCTGTCAAGTTGATAAAATAAGAGTTATCAACTTAAAAGGAAGGTGCTTTCATGGAAACAGTGTA
>PEYM01000009.1 GCA_002774365.1 Candidatus Saganbacteria bacterium CG08_land_8_20_14_0_20_45_16
CAAAAAACAGAATTAAACCATTCATATTGGATTTGTGCGTTGTCAAATCTTGTGCCTAGTAATCGCCAAATATCACTCTCGTTAATATAGTTGGAAAAACGAGTTGCGAACCTGCCAGAATCACGAGTGCTTTCGATGAGAATATAATCAAAAATGGCATAGCCAGAATCATGATAATTATTAACTAAATTGATAAAATCATCTCTGGACTCTGCCGAAAGTCGATTTTGATAGACATATGACCCGATTGCTTCGTAAAGAGTTTGACTTAAAGCTGTTTCCGAATCAAAAGCTCCCCCTTCATTTTGACAAAGAAAAATACTATTGCTTCCTGCTTCATAAGCGCCACCGGTTATTTCGGTTATTAGAGGGGGACATTCATCGCCCGGTGAAAGAGAAAAGACATTGATTGCGGATATTCCTTGCCAAAACCAAGGGTTAATTTGGCTCAAAAGAGAGGATATTTCTTCTTCTTGGGCCAAAGTAGCGCCGACGATTTCCGGTCTTTCCGGAGTGGGCGAATAGGGAGCACAATTTTGGGTGGGATCCAAGGGCACTTCAACTTCATCAGGGACGCTTCTGCGGACGTTATATAATGGCTGTGCCCCAGGGGCGCATCATTGCTGCAGCCAAAAATCGCGGCAGGGGCAGCGAGGGAAAAACCAAGAAAACCAAGGGTAAGTTCAGCGAGAAAGCTATTGTGGGTTTCTCCAGCATTGGAGCCAACCTCGTTATTTGGTGGCGAGTTGCACTGCCAAGTTGTGATTGGTATTAAATTTATGACCATTACTTAGTTCTCCTTATATATCTATCGCCACTTTTTGGAAAAAATTTGAGGTCGTTTCAAAGTTGCGTAGTAAGTCTTTGGGATATTGGATCCCCACTTCCGAACTCCTATCGAGATTAGTATAATTGAGGGGTGGCTTTTGTTGTTGAAGTAATAATGCCCACGGTCCCATCCACCAGAGGAATATGCTTAGTTTATCTTTTCCCCATACTTAATCTTATTAAGGACTAGACCAGACAAAAGTTTGGGGTAAAAATAGGTTGATTTGTGAGGCATTTTTTCGAGCTTGCTGGCAATCGTGACAATATCCTCGAGCCTAGTGGGGTTTAAAATAAAAGCTACTTGATAACCTTGCTGATCAACCAGGTCAATGGCCTCGTCTACTTCCTTGACATATTTGACCTTGTCTTCTGTCTCGTGCCCAATCCCTAATATCCGGTCAAAAATAGTGTAGTGGAGCACCGTAGTGTCTAGCTCTTTCCAGGCCTTGGGCTTGCTTGCCTCGATCATTTCCTCAACCGGCCTCATATCTTTAAGGGTTAATAAATAGTAATTGTAATTGCCTGTGTACATGAGAAAGGCGTTTTGTTTGGCAGCTGCCTTTTTTGCCAACTGAGCCAAGAGTTTTTGCCTGGCTTGTTTGGCTGATCTTTTGGTGGCTTTGGTCACTTCAACTTCATAAAACATGGCCAAATCATTGAGCAATCTTTCAGGTTCAAAAAACATCAGGTGGCGGACCACGCGGTGGATTGGCAAAACAACAAGCCCGTTATTTTCTAGTGGAGTAAAGTACATCATCACGTGATTGTAAGCCTCTTCTTCAGAGAACTTGGCGTTTTTTATTTTCAGCTCATTGCGATAGCGGATCGCTGATTCGTAACGGTGGTGACCGTCAGCAATAAAAACAGGTTTGTCTTTCATTAGCTTGCTGATCTTGTTAACCTCGGCTTTTTTGTCAAGCCGCCACAGGCGGTGGGCCACACCGTCTGTGTCTTTTTTTACTTCAAGCGCGGGCTTGCGTTTGGTCGCTGTTTTGAGGACCTTGATCAGCTTGTCTTCTTCATCGCTCACAAAAGAGAAAATGCTTTCCGTGTTGGCTGAGGTGGCCAGCATTAGCTCTAGCCGGTCAAGTTTGGCCTTGGGATAAGTTTTTTCGTGGGGAAAGACCTTGCCTTTGCCAATCTCCTCCAAGCGTAATAAGCCGATAAAACCAATTCTGGAATACTTTTTTCTAGCTAGACAGAAGACCTGCTCATAGACATAAAAAGTTGGCTTGCTGTCTTCAACCAAGATCTTGTGCCGGAGCCAGCCGTCAAGGCAAGCTGCAGCCCGAATATATTTATTGTTATAGCTGCCGTCGCCAGGAAATTCTTTGCCCAGGATCAGCCGAATAAAATTAAAATCGTGCGAAGCATAAAAATTGTCCTGGTCTTCTGGGGAAATTACATCATAGGGAGGCGTAAAAAGCTTAGCAAGTTCTTTCTTTAATAAATCAGCGTTATAAAGGATACCCTTAAAAGGAAAGACTTTAGCCACAACACATTCATTATATCAGCTGGACAAAGATTGGTCAAATTTATGCTATAATAGCGCGTGATGCACAAGTTTATTGCCGCATTTTTCTTCTGTTTTGTCTTAGGCTTGCCAGGTTGGGCTGGTTTTCTTGATGTTCCGGCTACCAGCCCTCATTATGCAGCTGTGGTTGATTTGCTTAAGGCTGGCTTGATCACCATTCCAGCTGATCAGCGGTTTAACGGCGTTGCAGCTTTAACTAGGTACCAAATGGCCTATGTTTTTAACCGTTTTCTGACCGACAAAGACAATCCTTGGCAGAAAACAACCTCCCTGATAACGGATTTTTACTCTGATCTTAAGCCTGTGCACGCTGCCTATCAGACAGTTAAAAACTTGGTTGAGGCAGGGGTTTTGCCTGGCAGCGGCCGGTTTGATGGGGAAGCTCAAGTAACACGCTATGAATTTTATAGCTACTTCGCCCTTTTATTGGAAACAAAAGAGGGAAAACCGCTACCGCTGGCTGCCCCAGGCTCTGGTTTTACCGATGTCTTACCGAGCAATTCCCACTATAACTATTTACGAAAATTGGTTGGGGCAGGCTTATTGAGTGGCCAAGGGCTATTTTTAGGAGAAAGGACAGTTAATCGGTATGAAATGGCAGATTTTATTGCTCCTTTGCTGGTTAGCCAGTCAGATCCAAATCAGTCAAGCCAGCGCCCACCAGCTGAAGGACCAGGACCGCTGGAAGAATTAAAAGTAACTGGCATACTAAGTAACAGCTTAATTGTTGGTGATGACTTGATCACTCGATATGACTTGGCTGACTTAAGCTCCATGATCCTTGAGCGCATCTTGCTTGACGAGAAACAGTCCCTGCCCCTAGCTGCGCCAGCCCAGGCGTACAAAGATGTACCGCCTGGTCACCAGGCCTATGCTGCGGTCCAAAAATTGATTGCCGCTGGCGTGGTGCCGCCAGGGAACCGGCGCGAACTTTTTTACGGCGACCGCCACATCTCGCGTTATCAAATGGTCTATTTTGTTTTTTCTGCTCTGGAGTATGTTTTAGGCGGGGCGGGAAACTTTCCCAGTGCTGCGGCTGAGTTGGGATATAAGGATGTTATAAATAGCAATTATGTTTATCCCACGATCCAGAAATTAATTGGCCTGGGGATCTTAGCCGGTGGGCGAGAGAACAATTTCTCTGGCAATGACTATGTTGATTTTGATGAGCTGGCCTATTTTACCGTGGCAACTGTCAAAGCTATTGAGGCTAGACTAACTGAGCAGGCTAAGGCTGTAGAATACACGCCTTTGCCTGATTTTGGCTTTCGTCTTTCTAGCAACACTCAAGTAGGGGCCAGCCAAACAACTGGCGGGGCGGCTGATGGCAGTGATTTGCTTGACCTTTATGGGCATCAGGCTATTAGTTTAATAATTGATCGTAATATAAGTCAGCAGGCCAGCGCCTTTGTTTCTTTAACCGGTGACTATTATTTTGGCTCTCAAGCAGCGAACGCTAGCCCATATTTTGACAGTGCTTATGTTTCTTTAAAGAACGAGCCATTTACCCTTCAAGTTGGCCGCAATGCTTATTATCAAGGGTTTACCCCTTTTGGCAACAGTTTGTTTCTTGATTTAGTTTCAACAGATATGGTTGTTGGTCAGTTGGCTGGTGAATATGGGACAGCAACTTCCTTACTCGGAAAAATGTCCTATACTGGTAATGTTAAACAAGATGCGAATTTTGGCAGTTTGGTCTTGGCCCCGACCTTGCCGACGCCGCTTGACTGGACCGAGGTTGTTTTAGGTGCCAGCTTAGTGACGAATCTGCCTGATCCAACACTGACCACGAGCCTGGGTTCTAAGGTCACCCAGCTTTACGGCGGATTAAGATTTAATTTATTTGATCTTTTAACGCTTACCCTTGAGCAAGCTAACTTAAATTTCAGTGACCCTGCTGTGCTTGGCGTGATCGGCAGCTCGTCCCAAGAGGGGTTGTCTGCAACTCAATATTCAATCAGCTATTATTCAGAAGATTATGGTTACAGTTTGTCGCTTGGTTATCAGGACCTTGGCGACGATTATTACGTGGGGACCTTGGCCAGTCCAGCCAGATTTTTGGGGGCTGAGGCAGGGACAAGTAGTTGGCTTTTTCAGACCAGGTGCTTTCCCCAACCTGGACAAACGCTTGGCTTTGATGTAGCTTATATTAAGAGCAGTGGTGAGTATTGCAGCACTGGTTTCTGCGGGCTTTATGAAACTGAGCTGGCTAAGTCAAGCTACTTAAATGTGGCATTGACTAAGGTCTTGTCTACAACTTCTGGTGTGCCAGAAAGTTTGGGGCTGACAACCTCGCTTTTGCTCTATTTTTAGAATAAGGAGACTAACATGGACAATAAAGAAGAAGCCTACTTGAAAAAATTAAAAAAAATTAAGACCGGGATCTATGCTGACATTGCTGGGACAAAAACCATCTCACTGCGCAAGGCCTTGTTTAATTTACAGCGTTTGAAAAAAGGTTAATCGGGCTTAACTTTTGCTTAGCGCCCGCTCCACTAGCTTGTAGATAGCTTCCATCATAAAAGGCTTGCTGATATAATCCATGGCCCCCAGTTGGACCGCGTTATTTTTGCTCTCGTCCGAAGCAAAAGCTGTACAAATTACAACCTTTGTTTTGGGCTTGATTTTTTTGATCTCAGCCAGGATGCCCAGCCCGATGTCTTGTCCTTTAAAACGCAAGTCAACAAAAGCGAGGTCAAAATTTTCTTCCTTGACTGCTTGGACAGCCTCGTCCATTCCCAGGGCGGTTCTGACCTCATAATCTTTGATCTCTAAAATCATTTTAAATGACTCTAGGACAGAAAGTTCATCATCAACCACTAAGACCTTAACTTTTTTGTTCAAGCGAGCGCCCCTTAGTTTTTATTGAGCAACAGTTCAAAGACATTCAAATGAATAATACCTGTATCAGCGTGCAGCTCAAGCCGCCACTGCCAGAGCCAAAGAACGACCAAGATCACGACCACTAAAAGCAAAAGCGTGATCAGTTCTACTTGCTTAGCTTGGGTCCCCATCTCTTGATCTAAAAGCGATTTGAATAAACTGGCCTTTGGGGCGCGCGCTTGCTTCATCTTAGCTGATCTCCAGTTCTTTTAATTGTTCGAGCTTTTCCCAGGCTGACTTGCGGACCCTGGCAACCTCGTAAGCCTCAAGGCCGACTTCTTGGCCAATTTTAGCATAGGTTTTCTTGTCCTCATAATAAAGATGCAGGACCTGTTTTTCCAGGTTAGACAGTTTGATGGGTAGACTGGGCTTGTTTTTTTCGCTCTCGGCTATTTTTTTCTTGAGCCTTAAAAGCTCAACTTTTTCAGCCATTTGCTCGTCGCTTTCTTGCAACTGGGCCTGGTAGAATTTATAAAACTCACCCTGTTGGCTGATCAAGTCGTCAAAGCTGCCTGATTCTGTGAGCTTATTGTCTGAAATTACATAGATCTTGTTGGCGTTTTTGAGCGAAGAGGGGCGGTGGGTGATCATGAGTACGGTCTTTTGCTTGAGACGGTCTTTAATATTATCAAAGATTTTTGCTTCAGTGATACTATCAAGGGCTGAGGTTGCTTCGTCAAGTACGAGAATTTTGACATCGCGGTAGAGCGCGCGGGCTATGGAGAGACGCTGGCGCTGGCCGCCGGACAAGGCTAGTCCGCCTTCGCCAATCTGCGTGTCATAGCCCTTGGGCAGCTGGAGAATAAAATCATGGATCTCGGCCGCTTTGGTGGCCCCGACCATTTTATCCTTGTCAACTACTTTGCAACCATATTGAAGATTTTCTCGGATTGTGCCGGAGAAAATGATCACGTCTTGAGAAACGATGGAAATATTGGCCCGCAGGGTCATAAGTGACACTTGTTTGATCCCATAATTATCAATGAAAATAGTGCCTTCTGAGGCGTCAATAAACCTGAGGATAAGGTCAATGATCGTGCTTTTCCCTGCCCCGCTAGCACCGCAAATGGCAGTGACCTCGCCAGGCGGGGCCACAAAAGAAACATCTTTTAAAATATATTCGTCACTATCTGGGTAACGGAAACTGATCCGGTCAAAAATAATCTCGCCGTCAATATCAAAAAGCAAATAAGTTTTTGTGTCTTGGTAAGCTTCTGGCTCGGCCTGCATGATCTCTTCCAGCCGATTGATGGAAACAAAACTTTTGACCACTGATTTGTAAACCGTGCCAAAGTCCATAAACGGTTGGTGGATCTGTCCAAGGTACATGAGAATGGCCATGACCTCGCCGATTGAGATGTGGCCGGTAATGACCCGGTAGCCGCCATACCAGGTCAAAAACGCGGTCCAGACAGTGATCAAGCTAGCGTCAAAAAATGAATTAAAAAGAGACATGAAAAGGTTTTCCCTAGCCAGCTTAAAGAGATTTTTTAGTTTGTCGATCAAGCGGTCAGTCTCATAAATTTCCTGGTTAAATGATTTAATTGTTTTAACATGGCTCATTTTTTCCTGGTAAAAAGTGTAGACAGCTGACTCGCTGCGCTGGGTCCGATCTTGGATTTCTTCAAAACGACTGGCAAAGAATTTGGTTTGAATAAAGTAGACCGGGATGCCCACAAAAGCCAAAAGGGTCAAATTAACATCGATCATTAAGCAAATCGCCAGCAAAGCGGCTAGTTGCATGATGGTTTTAATGATGACTGGCAGGGCCTCGGCTACGGTGTCAACAATGACGTCAATATCATTGGTTACCCTGACCAAGAGGTCGCCGACTTGCTTTTCGTAGTGAAAGCCTAAAGGCAGGCGCAGTAAATGGGTAAAGAACTTTTTGCGCAAATCAATTGATAAGGTTTGGTGAATAAAGGTGTCTAGATAGCTAGAGATGTCGCTGAATAAAACGTTAAAAATAAAGATCAGCAAACTAAAAAGGACAAGAAAAGAGAGAAGGGGGAGATCGCGGGCCGGGTAAACATAGTCGATCAAGACCTTGGTAATGAGTGGGGTGGCTAGGCTAAAAAGCACCACCAAGCCAACACAGACAAGAGATAGCAAGCTTTTGTCCCAGTAGGGGAGGAGGAGCTTGAAATAAATAATGAAAACCCGTAGCCTTTGACGCATGTTTTTTATAGTATATAGTTTTTGTTGACCTCGGGCAAGGGGGTTGAGTTATCTTGACAATAAAAAGCAGATCTCCTAGAGTGACAATGATGTTACAACAAAAGCCAGATAAGGAAATTACAAAATATCTTGCCCAGGTTAGGAATTTTCAGGTTAAAGCCTCTCCTGTTTTGTCGTGTTTTGAACGCTTGCTTATGACTTCAGAGCATTATCTTTTGGAGCGTTCTTGTAAACTACAAGAATCAGTTGTTTTCCCTGGTCGCTTTATAATTTTTTATTTAGATGATGACCTTTTCAAAAACTTGCAGCAGGCATTTGTTTTTTTTGAGCAGGTCAGTCAATGCCCAGGCGTTAAGTTGGACGCTGACCGGCTTATGCAGATTATTAATAAAGGCCGTGTTCTTGGCCGACTCGAGCAATTAATAGTTGGTATCGATCTGAGGCCAAAGCTTTGCGATTCTCGAGTGAAGCTCTGGTTTAAAATTGGGGGGCTGCCTCAAAAAAACACTCGGGTTGTTTCGCTCTTAGGCAGGAAAGACCCCCTGCTCGATTTAATTCTCCACCGCCGGCTATTGGTTGGTCTTGACCTATTTCTTAATGGAGCCTCACAGATAAAAGTTTATCCAGGCTTTGATAAAAATGATTTAAGAGACCAGGTGGTGCAGCAAAGGTTAGCGAAAATATTCTCTGGTAAGATAATGGTCTTAATTAATCAAAGCCAAATGCTGCATGTTATGCTTAAAAGCCAAAACAGGGGACGAGTCCTACAATTTCATCCTCAAGACAGGCTTGGTTTTATCAAAGGGCTGAAAAACAAACAGGTTCTAAAGCTTGATAAGATGATGCGACTTAATAAAAAGGATAATCGCGGGTTGGTTGCCTTGGCCGAGTCGGAGATTAAGAAAAGTAAAATTACTAGTGTTGGCCTTTATCTTTATTAGCAGCCGAGAGTTTTATTTAGGTCCGACAACTACAAGTGTATAAGCCTCGGGTTGGAGATATTTATTTGCTGCTCTTTGTATCGCTTGCTTGGTTACTGAATTAATGTAATTAGGGTACTTGTTTAAATAGTTAAAGGGTAAACCATGGTTCTCACAGAAAACCAGGTATTCAGCCATAGCCTCTGTCCCTTGGAGGTCAAAGTAATAGCTACCGGTCAAATAGGTTTTGGCATCGGCCAGCTCTTGGTCGGAAACCGGTTCATGTTGGATTGTCCTTATCTCTTGCAAGAGTTTGCTGATTGCTTTTTCTGTGTTTTCTGGTGACACGGCCAAGTAGGACTCGAATACTCCGGGCTCAGTTCCGGCCGAAGCTGTAATATTACTGTAAGCCTGATAAGCCAAACCTAGGGTGTCTCGAAGTACTTGGGGAATACGGGCAGTCATTCCTTCTGAGCCAAGAATAACATCAAGGACCAATAAGGTATAATAATCACGATTATTGCGTTTCACTCCTAAATTACCCAAAAATATATGGGTTTGTTGTCTAGCCATTAAAAGCTTGCTCTGTTTGATGCTTTTTTGAGCTGCAACAGCTGGAATGACTGGCCGGCTGATAGGTCTTTTTTCCCAGGAAGCAAATTGTTTTTTTATCTTTGTTAATATTTTCCTGGTTTTGATATCACCAACTATGGCCAAAACAGTATTGTTAGGCACATAATAATTGTGATAATAATTAAGCAGATCTTGTCTGGTGATTGCCTTGATAGTTTGTTTGTATCCTGAAATTGGCCGATAAAATGGGTGAGTCCCATATATCAACTTATCGAACATCTTTTGCCCAACCGATACTGGATCATTTTCGGCCTCGGTTAACTCCAAGATAATTGATTCTCGCTCAAGTGCCACCTGCTTTGGCTCAAAGGGGGCTTTGGTTAGGCTGCAGCTCAGTAGATCTAAAGCCAAAGTCAAGTCTTTACTTAAGACTTGACTGGCAACTATACTGTTTGTTCTGTCGGCGTCAGTTAAGAACCTGCCCCCGACAAACTCAAGCTTGGCAACAAGCTGGTCAAGCGGCGCTCCTTGGGTCAGTAACCTTACGACAAAAGAAGCCAGCCCTGCTTTAGTGTCAGGCTCATTAATCGCTCCGGCTTTGACTGAAAAGAGTAAAGAAACAACTGGCAGGGAATGATCTTCCTGAACAATAACTGTTAAGCCATTAGCCAAGACAGTGCGGGTTGGTGACATTTGAACAGCCAGCTTATTACTACAGCCAGCTAAGGAAATTAGGAGGAAGACAAGAAAGCCTAGTGCTTTCCATCTGCCTTTTGAATTTTCAGTTATTCTGAATCGGGTAGTAACCAACCGATAGTTCTCCTTTGGTTAATAAAATATTTTTGTGCGACCCTTTGAATGTCTTGTGACGTAACAGCCTCAATCCCTTGAAGATAATGGCTTGGGTCAGCTGAGGCAGAGAGCAGCTCGCTTTGCCCGATAAAATTTGCCTGACTTTGAATGTTTTCCTGCAAAAAGACGAATTCTGCTTCAATTTGATTCTTGGCTTGCTCAATCTCCTGGTCAGCTAGCGGAACAGTTTTTAAATTTTCTAGTTCCTGGAGCAGTATTTGTTCTGCTTTGGTCCGTTTAACTCCTGTTTTTAACTCCGCAGCAACAAAGATTAAATAGGGGGCCATTGTTTCTGGATAATCAGAAAAAACCTCGTGAAAATAAGGTTGTTCTATTACAAGTTTTTTGTTCAACAGGGAGCATTTGCCGTTGGTTAAGACATGGTTAAGCAAACGCATGGCGTAGCCATCCTGAGAGCGGCAGGCTGGTGCCTGGAAGGTGATCTCAATGATTGAATACGGGACATCCGCTCTGCTTTCAAGTTTTCTGCTTTGTTTTTGTTCCCAGTTTTTGTTTGTAATTGGTGGTGGGGTTGGGCCTCGAGGAATTGGTCCGAAAAACTTGGTAATTTGTCGTAGTGCCTTGCTAGATTGAATATCGCCTACCACAACGAGGACTGCATTATTGGGCTGATAATAAAGATCATAAAATTTCTTGACTGAGGTAAGGCTGAATGCAGCAACATCTTCAAGGTGGCCAAACAAGAGGTTGCTATAAGGTTGGCCTTGGCAAGCGACCTGTTTAAGTTTATCTTTGAAAACTACAAAAGGTAAATCCAGCCTCATTTTTCCTTCTTCCACAACCACCTTTTTTTCTGCCTCAAACGCTGTCGGTTCAAAATTACAATCCCTCAGGCGATCTGCTTCAATTGCCAAAGCAGTAGTCCACTCTTTCGCCGGCAAATTAATACTATAAGAGGTAAAGTCCATGGTTATTTTAGCATCAAGCCATCCCCCCGCTTTTCGTACGATGGCATCCATTTCCCCTTTGCCATATTGGCGAGATCCCTTGAACATCATGTGTTCAGTCATGTGGGCCCGTCCGCTATCGCCCAGCGGTTCGTTTCTTGAGCCAAACTTATAAAATAACATAGTGGTAACTATTGGCAAGGTGTGGTTTTCTTTGATTAAGACTGTCAGCCCATTTGCTAAGACTGCCCTTTGGCCTTGACCCTCAGCGACTGTCGTAAATGACAGAAAACAAATGACCAGAACAACAAAAGAAGTGGTGCGCTGCAACCAAGAAGAAATTTTGTCCCTCATCTAAAAGAGCCTTTTGACAGTGAATCTGAACATTTCAATGGGTTCGTTTTTTTTGATCCCGCCTTTGTAATAGCATAGATCTATTTGCTGTTCCGGAACATTGATGTCTGGCAGGTCGGGGAGCATTACGCCAACCTTTTCTCCTGACTTAATCATTACTCCAAATTTCTTGGCGTCCAATTCTTGACTCGATTCTACCGGTACCAAGCTGCTCAAAATATCTATTGAGAGTTGCAAACTGTCTATTTCTGCTGTCGTCACAGGTGGGAAACGCTGGTCTTGAGTGGCCGAGGCAATTGCATTATAGATTGTTTCCTCGGCTACATTAGAGTGGTTTGGCTCAAAGGTGCCGATACATCCGCGCAAACGACGATTAATAAAAAGCGGGACGAAAACACCAGCTTTTTCCTTCATTTCCTTGGTGAGATTTTTTGGGGGGCTAATAACTAGATTTTCTTCGATGTATACTCTAATGCTTTTCCTGGCCAATTTAATTAAGGAATGTTCTTTCATTTTGTGATGGCTTTGCCTTAACTTTTAGAAATAAACGAACAAGAAAACTTTTCGCTAAGTAGTATAACAAATTGCCCTAGTTGAGTCAATTGGTTCTCGAGGACTGTAGCAGCAACGTGATAATGTCCGGATTGGGCAAAGTGAAAATGTCCGGTTTTGGTTAGCAAGAAATCGGCATATTTTGGGATAAACCTCTAA
>PEYM01000097.1 GCA_002774365.1 Candidatus Saganbacteria bacterium CG08_land_8_20_14_0_20_45_16
GTCTTGCCGGAACCCCGCCAACCCCACCCAAGACCCATGAGGTATTTTATCTTGGGACAAAAGCAGGGGCCAGTGTTTTTGGGGGAGGGGTGACAAAGAAGTATGTGCCTAATTTTGCTTGGGGTGACAAAGATAAATATAAATTTGACGAGTTTATCAAAACCGCGAAAATTGTTATGGGGAGGCGGGGAGTGGAGATGGGGGGATTGGAAATTGAAAGAATGCAAAGGGTTTTTGGTTTGGCTGCTTAGGTTTGCGTCCCTTTGGCCAGCTTAACCCAGCGGAGGTTTTCGAAATATTTTTCCATAGCACCGATTATTTTTTTTCTTTCTTTTCCTTCCGGTAATTTAAATGTTATTTCGTAAGCTGTATTTGACGTGCCTTTGATTTGTCCATCAAGGATATAGAAAGCAATGGTTAAATCTTGTTCTAGTGAAGCACTGATTGATTCCTCTCCGGATTGACAGGTTAACGAAAAGGCATCCAGGTCGTCGATCGGAAATTTAAGGCTTGTTCTCTCCTTTTTTGTAATGAATCCTGACTTTTGTAAGATTGCGTAGATCGCGTCTTTGTCTGTTACTCCTTTTAGCATCTCTTTATTGAAGGGAAGCCCTTGCAAGGGTGGAAAATCAGCCCTTTGAATCAATCCCCCAAAGGAGATTATTTTTTGAAGGACATTAGCAATGGCGTGTTTGCCGCATACAAGGGTCTTGACCTCTAGGGTAAGGCTGGCGTTGCGGGGAGAATAATTTTGTCCAAAAAAAGACTGAAGTTCGCTCTTTTTAAGCGCTTCAATTATTGGGCTTATTGGCCCGGCAGCTAAAACTCGCATCAAGCTGTTTTGTTTGCCTGCCGGTTCTATTGATAGACTTTTTATTGATCCCCCTACCTGTTGAATGGCTGCCAGGATATTTAAAGTTGTTTGCGGGTCGTTAAAATAAACAAATTCCAGCTGAACATCTTTTGTTTTTTGTGTGGTCCCCATCAAAAAAAGATTGCTGGTTTTTATTTGCCCACTAATTTTTTCCAGTACAGTTTTTTGCTCTGTTTGTTCCATGAGAGCTAAAGCGAGATACAGGTTTTCTTTGCTGGTAAAACCCATGGTTTGAGCCAGTTTTCTTAAGGGAAAAACAAGTTGGGAGCTGGCGACAGAAAAGTTTCTGGGTAATTGGCTGATCAGTTGTTGTTTCGTTGCCTCTATCTCTTTCTCGAAAATCTTCCTTCCTTTTGCAATTGAGTTTTGTTGGTTTGCTTGCTGACAGTTGGTGATTAAGCCCGGCTTTTTGGCAAAGGCTGCCAAAATAGTCTGGGCTAATGATGTTCGGGCCTGATTTATCCGCTCTCCGGCGGTGGCCTGGTTAATGATTGCTCCTGTGATAATTTTGATTGTATCACCCGGCTGAACTGACGAGGAAAGGGCACAATGCTGCCGGTTTTTTGTCCCTCCGACGGCGCATAACCCCGAGTCGGCGTCCAGATGAAAAGCAAAGTCTAAGACTGTGGGGGGGCGATTATCCGTGCTGATCAGTCGATGCAGCGCCCCCTGCTCATCATAAGCAACAACTGTTCCTTGGAGGCTGTTTTTTTTCTGGTTAAAACGCGAGCTGGCGATTGCTTGCCACGGTTGAGCCCTGGGGGTGGCAAACGGCAGGCCTAATTTGTATGAGGCGCGACAGGCGCTCCCTGTTTCAGCGACAGCATCCATGTCGCGATCTCTAATTTGTACTTCAAGGGTAAAATTTTCTTTTGTAAAAATAGCATGGAGGGACTCATATCCGTTTGGCTTTTTTCTTTGGCCGAGATAGTCGTCAAATTTGGTCAGGTCTTCTGTCCAATTCTTTTGTTTCAGGGCGGTTCTTATGGCATCTAGGGCTCGCCAGCAGTCATCCCTTGCATCAGTAATAATCCTAATGCCGTTAATGTCTATAGCTGGTTTGCCGGTTGCTGTTTTTTGATGGGTGCTGACCTTGGCTTTACAGCGATAAATTATTTTATGTCCAATATTTAGTTGGCTTAGTAATTTATCGAGATCATCGGCAATGTTTTTGAGCTTAGCCAGTCTGGCTTCTTTGCTGGTGATATCGGCTGATAAGCTTTTTAAGTGTTCATGGGCTGCCGCGTGAGCTTTTGGCTCGCACCAGGGGAAAGCAAAATCCGCCAGCTCTCCTCCCTGAATTTCATTGCTAAAAAAAACTAATATCCAGGAGGTTACGTAAAGAGCTCTTTTCACCTTAAAAGGAGGGGTGTTTCTGTCGCTTTCCGGAACATGAAGGGGCATATCCACGAGATCTTCCGCGCAAATCAGCAGTAGAGATTCAACGTTTTTAGCCTTAAAAAAAAACAAGTCTTGAAAATTAGCTATTTGATCTTTGTTATTAAGGCGACTTGTAAGAGCGTGGAGTTCCTTGTTATTGGCAAGCACTTGATTTATAGCGTTGTTTTTAGTAGTACTATCTGTTATTCCCAATAACAGTGCCGCGGCAATGGTGTCGATTGATAGCTCCCAGTTTATGAGGATTTTAGCCACCCTTAAGTTTCTTTGGATTTGTTCCGGATTTTTTTCGGTTGCTTCTGTCAGCTTTTGAAAAACAGGGCCGAAGAGGTTCTCGGCTATTTGAGGTGCGATCTGGCGGTTCAAAGCATTAATCATTTGTTCTTTTTGAGCCGTGAGGGCGAGGGCGAAGTTGTGTTGCCTTGTTGTGCCAGGGGGGGTTGGCGGAGCGGTGTTTGTTATTTTGTTAATGTCTCTTGTCATACTACATATTTATCGTCCCCTTTATTGCAAAATTTCACCTCAACCCGGATTATTCATACACGAGGGGAATTGCGACAGAGTGTCATTTTAGTTTGATCTGATTTTAGTAAGTTTTTCTGCGGCTTCAAACAAAAAAAAGAGGGATAACTCCTGAAAAATCCTGTAAAATTACAGGTGAAGAACAAACATTACAGGAGGTTATCCCATGAACAAAAATAC
>PEYM01000130.1 GCA_002774365.1 Candidatus Saganbacteria bacterium CG08_land_8_20_14_0_20_45_16
CTGTGTGTAAAACAGGACATTTTTACTTTGCTAAGAACCGGACATTTTCACTTTGCCTTGACAGCCTTGGTTTAGCCGCTAACAGATATACCTTCAAGCAGCAGGGTTGGTGCGCCGATGTTGGCCAAAAAGCGTAGGTCTGAGCCAATGGCTTTAATGTGTTGAAGCAAGTCAATGAGATTGCCGGCAATGGTAATCCCTCGCACCGGATAGGTTAATCTACCATTTTTAATCATAATCCCCGCAGCACCAAAAGAAAAATCACCAGAAATTGGGTTGGCAGTGTGTCCCCCCATGATCCTAACGAGATAGAGCCCATTAGTGATTTGATTCACAATCTTGCTTGGTTCTTGATCGCCTGCTTTGATATAAAGGTTGGTTGGCCCAATCCCAGGCAGACCTTGAAAAGAGCTGTGGCTAGCGTGTCCTGTTGATTTAGTTTTGCCTTTATTAGCAGTATAAGTATTGTAGAAGAATGTTTTTAGAATTCCTTGCTCAATTAATTTTGTCTCTTGGGTTGGCACCCCTTCACCATCAAATGGGGCAGAGCCTAGACCTTTGGGTAACCTTCCATTATCAATGATAGTTAGGAGGTTTGAGCCAACAGCTTGGTTAAGCTTTGCGGCAAAAAGTGATTTACCTTTTTGCACAGCTTCTGAAGAGAGTGGGGCGACCAAAATTTCTAATAGCTGAGTTGCTACCCGCGGATCAATAACTAAGGGGATTTTTTGGCTAGTGATAGTTTTGGCCCCAAGTAATTGGACTGCTTGCTCAGCTGCTTCCTGGCCAATGGCTGCAAAGTCTAAATCAGCAAAATGGGTGACATAGCTCATCCCAAAACCAGATTCCATCTCATTGTTTTCAATTGCAATGACATCGGCAAAAGCGCCGCAGTGGTTATCTTTGTAGTTGATGTTCAAGCCATTAGAATTAGCCAGCCAAATTTCGCTTTCACCTTCGGAATAACTGATCTTTTCGGTCTTTTTAACTTTTGGGTTCTGATGAGCGGCTTTTTCAATCTTTCGAGTTAGTTTTATCTTTTCCTGGATCGATACCTTGTTGATTTGTTGATCGTACAGATCAATATCCTGTACTACCGCACTACTAACTACTGTACTACTACTCTCCGGCAACCCATGAAATTCGTCAGCTTCGGAATTTTTCGCGTTTTCAACGGCTCTCTTAATAGTTTCTTCAATAACATAATCGTCCAGGTCAGACGTAAAGGCAAAGCCTTGCTTGTGCTCTTTGATCACCCTAATCCCCAGTCCCAAGTCCCTAATTTCATCAATCGATTCAACTTTGCCATCAAGGACATCAATTGAGAGCGATTTTGAAGAGGCGATAAAAACTTCGGCCTGGTCAATGTTTTTGATTTTGCTTAGGATCTCTTGGGAGGAAATCATTTTTTACCCCGCCTGAACCGCAGTAATCGCCACTACATTTACAATATCATCAATGCTACAGCCGCGAGAGAGGTCGTTGACAGGTTTAGCCTCACCTTGAAAGATCGGGCCAAAAGCTTTAGCTCCGGCCAAACGCTCAGTAATTTTGTAGCCAATATTACCGGCGTCTAAATCTGGAAAGATCAAAATATTAGCATGACCAGCAACAGGACTTCCCGGTGCTTTGCGCTGGCCAACCTTGGGAACCATAGCTGCGTCAAATTGCAAATCACCGTCAACTAATAGATCTGGCTTTTTCTTTTTAACAAGTTCAGTTGCTTTGATTACCTTATCAACGTCAGGGTGGGAGGCTGAGGTTTTGGTTGAAAAAGAGAGCATAGCAACCCGTGGTTCTTGACCAATCAATTTTTCAAAAGAGGCAGCAGTCTGGATCGCGATGTCTGCTAGTTGTTCAAAAGTCGGGTTGGGGACGACTCCGCAGTCAGCGTAAAAAAGTAGCCCATCAGGGACGAGGGTCCTTTCGTGGAGGAGCATAACAAAGAAGCTGGAGATAATTGATTGACCAGGAGCGATGCCAACACAATCTAAGGTGGCCTTGATTGTGTCAGCCGTGAAGTGGGTGGCACCAGAGACAAGTCCATCGGCTTCTCCCTGGTCAACTAACATCGCGCCAAAATAGGGGAAATCATCAACCAAAAGGTGTCTGGCCTTTTCAATTGTCATCCCCTTGTGAGCCCGCTTTTCTTTCAGCACCTGGACAAAGTGATCTAACTTGGGATGCTGGCGTGGGGTGATGATTTGCGTGCTGTTTAAGTCAACATCATTGTCCGCTGCCAGTTTTTTGATCTCATCTTCTTGGCCAATCAAAATTATCTTAGCCAGTTTGCTCTTAGTAATAATTTCTGTGGCTTTTAGGGTTCGGATATCCTCGGTCTCCGGCAGGACAATGGTTTTGCTTAACCTTTTAGCTTTGTGCCAAATATCATTAATAAAATCCATGGTTTTTAATATATCATTTCTATTTGAGTTTGGCAATTAAAGCGTCAAGGCTGCTTTTATCGGTGACCCCTTTACTTACAAGCATGGTGAGTAATTTGTCCCAAATTTGAAAGGTTAATTCCACATCCCCGATCGAGCGGTGACGATTCTGGCTAGGGAAGCCAAAATGAGCCCCGACTGTGTGGAGCTTGTGATTGGCTAAATTAGGGAGCAGGTAACGGGAGAGCTTAACTGTGCAGAGAATTTGGTTATTTAATTCTTGACCAGGGGTAACTTGTTTCAGCTTGGTCCTAATAAAGCTAGTGTCAAACTCAGCGTTATGCGCGATCAAGATTGAGTCACCGGCAAAATCAAGAAATAGGGGTAAGACCTTATCAATTGGAGGGGCTTCTTTCACTAGCTCATCATCTATTCCGGTCAGCCTAGTAATTTCAGCAGAGATAGGCTGTTGCGGTTTAATGAGTTGACTGAACATATTGATTAGCTCTCTCCCTTTAATTTTGAAGGCCCCAATTTCAGTTATTTCGTTTTTAATTGGGTCAAGTCCAGTGGTTTCAAGATCAAAAATAACAAATTGCAGAGAATCGAGCTGGCTGACTAAGGTTTGTTCTTGGGCGCGCCGCAAAAATTTATACTCTTTAGCTAGCTTGTTGTAGAGAGGGTCGTGGGCTAAGTCCTGGGTCATGATGAAAGTTCTGCGACTTTCTTAAAATAGTCCAAAGCATTTTTAACCTCTTGCATATCCTGCCAGGTTTGCCACTTGGGTGAGCCTTTGGTCTTTTGTGGATTACGCAGAAGAAAAGCAGGGGGGAAGATTGGGAAAACCGTTATTTCAGGGTTGCTGGGAAGTTTTTTCCAGCGGCCGCGCATTTGGCCCATTGGTTCGTTTGAGTTAAGGATTGCTTTGCAAGCTGGTGAGCCAGCCAGCAAGATGATTTTAGGATTAACTAATCTGATTTGGGCCTCAAGATAAGGCCGGCAGGCTTCTTGTTCCGTGGTTAGTGGCGCCCGATTATTTGGCGGCCGGCATTTCACTGTGTTGGCTATATAAATATCATCCGGCCGTTTAATACCGACTGAGGCTAGGATTTGGGTCAAGAGTTGGCCAGCCCGGCCGACAAAGGGGAACCCTTGCTCATCTTCGTCAGCCCCTGGGGCTTCGCCAATCAACATTAGATCGCAAGGGACCGGTCCATTGCCAAAAACTACTTTGTTGCGGCCTTGGGCCAGGGGGCACTTAGTACATTTTTCGGCAATAGCTTTAACTTCATCATAGGTGAGGCTGGACAAATCAGGTTCTTTCGAGAAAATATCCATTTGAGCTAAATTTTAGCAGCATAGCAGGGAAAAGGCAAGGGGTTTCCGTCAACTTTGTGTCAAGTCTTGTGTAAAGCCAGTTTGTAGCGGGTCGCCTTGCTTTGCCCCTCTTTGAGAATAATTTGATTTTTGATCAATGGGGTAAGTAATTGATTGACCCTGGCCCTGCTGACCCCAAGTTTGCTGATCAGTTCTGCCCCTCTAATCTGGTGGTGATCTCTTAGTATTCTGATGATCTCTTCTTGCTTTGGTGTTAGATAAATTTGGCTTGGTCCTGAAATTTGCAAATCCTCAATTCGTTTTTTAACATTTTTAAGCGTTATGACAATCCCTTCAGCAACATATTCCAGCCAAAGTGTCAGGTCGTTGTCTAGCTCGCGGGCTTGCTGGAGTTTAAGATAATATTTTTTTCGATCACCAGCAAAATAATCATCCAGGCTGAAAATATATTTTGTGTCAAATTCTCGCTGGTAAAGGATTAAGGTCCCCAAGGCCCTGGCCAAGCGGCCGTTGCCATCAGAAAAAGGGTGAATCGAGACAAAACGGTGGTGGAAGATGGCGCATAAGATAATGCAGTGTAGCTCGCAATTATTTGGATTATTAAGCCAGGTAAAAAGTTCTTTCATCTGTTTTGCGGTATCAAGGGGTGAGGGTGGGGTGAAAACCTTGATGTTTTTTTCATTGATCACATAATTTTGCCTATCTTTGTATTTACCAGCTTTGTTTTCAGGGACTAAATCCTCAACGATCATCTTATGCATCTTATGGATGGTTTGTTCTGTGATTTTTAGTTTGCTGTTCTTTTCCAGCCAATGCATTAAGTTAAGGTAGTTCTTTACTTCCAGCTCATCTTTTCGTGGCGCGCCGACTTTTTCACCGCGCGAAATTGCCTGGACTTGGTGAAAAGAAAGTTGGTTTCCTTCGATGGTTGTGGAAGAATGAGCGGCCCGAACTTTAGCCTCTTTTTGCAGGATGGGGAGCCAGCTAACTTGCAGGGGCGCCAGCTCAATCCAACTGCGGAGTGCACTTGCTTTGTCAATTAAGTTTAGTAAATATGGGCTGATCCGATAAATTGGCTTGTAAACCATGAAGTTATTATAACATTTGTGTCAAGTTTGTGTCAATAGTTGTGATGGACTCGTGGCTGAAATTGTGAATTGGCGGGCGCTTTGCGAAATTTGTTGAAATTTTTCACATAAGAGCCTGTGTCATAGTCTAATTTAAAGCCTTTCATCTAATCAAATTTTTCCTTTTCATGCTTTTGTACAAATTATTTGGGAAAGTCCTTTTGGGAACACCTCTTTTGTGCTCGGTTTTTTAGTTATTTGAGGCATTTTTCATTCCTAAATTTTGCAATATGCCCAGTTTGTTGGAGCAGAGTCTGGCTCTGATGCAAGAAGTTCTTTGGCTAGGGCCTTGGACATATTGAATCCATTGGCTGCTGATTTTCGTTTTTCTAGGAGAGATTTAGCCAAGTGGCGACAAACAGTAGGTAATGAGGTTCCTTTGCAGGATAGCTTTGTGACCATTGGAGAGCTCTGCGCAGCTGCTCCGGTCAGCCTTTACCCAGCCGGCCTACCAATGGAAGTGCTTAGTATCTTGCAACAAACAGGCTACGGCGGGTTTATTAGTCAACACATAAACGAAATAATCTTTGAAGTTGATCTTGATGGTTTTGGTGATGGCCATGGAGGAGAAGCCTTGACCTCAAATGGTATAGTGAGAATCAATTTATATGATCGCAATGAAGGCCGAATGCTCAAGCCTTGGGAAATTGCTTTTGTCTTAGTTCATGAAGCAGCCCACTTGGCTTGGGGCCGCAGCACTGGCATGTTGGTCCATGAGGCTGTTGCCTACGAAGCTGAGGCTGATTTTCTTGAGGCATATTTACAAGGCCAACTTGATCAGGGTTTGCTTAATCCCCGCTCTCCTCAAGCTAGAGAAATTGCCAGTGAGATGTTCTCTGCCAGGGATTTAAGCTTGGTGGCTAGACGTTTACTTGATAATCCTACTGCTGCTTGGGAGGATTTTGAGATTGATCCTGCTTTTACCGCAGATGAGCTGGACGAACACCAGGGTAACAATGTCAGCCTGTTAGTTAGGGAGCATCTGCCTGACTTGATTGATGGTCTTCTTCAGCCGGGCTTGGAACATGGCGAGCGGGCTTGGTTAATTAACTTTTTTGAGCGAATTATGCGAGGCGAAATCAACTTGGAAGACCGATCCCTTAGAAGAAGTTTAAGCGAGCGCCAAACTAGCCAGCTCACGACTTTTTTTGCTACTGCTTATGAGTATTATCCTCGGGTTAGCCGCCCTGCTGATCAGGGAATAGCGTTAAATAATTATGCAGTGACCTACCTGCTTTTTTATCTTTTGTCCACTCGTCAGGCAGAAGCTTATTTGGCCGCGATGGAGTAGGGAACGCTATTCGAACATTCGAAAATTCGAAGCGTCAAAAAGTGGTCATTAAGCATCCAATTTCCCCAGCTCACTCAAGAAGTTTTTGGCATTAGAGACAGAAGAGCTTTTTTTCCGTTAAGTAATGGTAAACCAGCTGGCTAAAGGTATCAAAATGGGCTTCTAGAATTTTTTGGGCCTCTTCATTTGATAAAATATTTTGGTTCTTTCGTAATTATTGTGGAAACCTCCTAGGGTTCAGTAAGCCACAGTGCTGATGAATTTTTTTCAGGGAACCTTTTGGTAGGGATAAATGTCTAACAAATTAGAAACACAATAGAGGAGGTAGTAAAAATGAAAAAAATTATGATTGGCTTATTGGTTGGTCTTATGTTGGTCTCCCAGGTCCAGGCGATGGGGTGGCAAGGAAAAAAAAGAGCTGATTTTGACAGAGGGAAAATAATACAATTAAGATGTCGGAAAGGATGGCCAAGAAGTTGGGGCTTTCTCCAGAACAAAAAGAAAAATTTATGAAGTAGGAAAAAGCCATGGGTGAAGAGCTGAAAAAAGATCGCGCAGAGTCAAAACGTCATATGGACAACCTGAAGGCGGAGCTGGCCAAGGACTCGCCTGATCGTGTGAGGATCCACGAGGCCATCAATAAAATGGAAGCAATCAACACCCTGATCCACTTAAGACGGATAGACTCACTCCTTGACCTGCGGCAGCTGCTGACCCCTAAGCAGAGAGAAAAATTTAAACGATTGGGAGAAAAAAGAGAGCACGCAATGAAAAAAGAGGGTAAAAAGCCCCGCAGATAGAGTATAATATAACCGTGAAAAAACTTTTTGTTTTCTTAGTGACAATTGCTACCCTAGTTTCTGCTGTTCATGCTTTATCTTGGAAGGAAGCTAGGATAATCGCTGATCAGAATAATAATGAGCTAATCAGCGCTCAAAAAAGTTTAGACTCAACCGAGTGGAGCTATAAGAAATCTTTTTCCGCTTTCTTGCCGCAGCTTTCGGCCTCAGCCGGCATAAGCAACAATTTACTCAGTACCTCAACTAATGGAGCGACAACCTATTCATATGGTTTAAGCGCCACCCAATATTTGTTTAAGGGGACAGCCGGGATTTATGCTATCCAAACTGCCTATGCTAACCTGGAGCAGGAAAAAGCCAGCTTAAAAGCCACTCAGGCCAGCGTTTATTATGATCTTTTTTCTGCGTATATAAATTTATATGTTGCCCAGGAAAACGTTAAACTCCTTGAACAAATTTTAGCTCAAAGAAAAGAGAACACTCGCTTGATCCAGCTTCGCTATGACAGTGGTCGCGAGGATAGAGGTAATTTGATGACCACTAAAGCTGACCAGGCTTCGGCTGAACACGATTTGGCATCAGCCAAAAGGGATTTAAGTTTAGCTAAGCTCAAACTTGAACAAATGCTTGATAGTAACGTTGCTCAGGTTGACGAGGCTTTTATGGTAGCCGAGCCGCCAGCAGCTGATTTCGAGCAGTTACTCACGGCTTCCCCTTCATACCTGACAGCCCAAAAAACCTTAGAAATAAAAGAGTTGAGCCAGAAAGCCGCTTTATCTGGTTTCTTGCCCAGTGCCTCGCTCTTGGCCAGTTATAGACGGTCAGGTGATGATTGGGGGAACACCACGACGAGCGGCAAGTCTTGGGGTTTTAGTGTTTCCTATCCGCTTTTTCCCGGCGGCAGTAATATCGCGGAGAAAATCATTGCTGATCTAGAGCTTGACGCGGCTCGGCAAGACTTTGCTAAGAGTGTAAAAGATCTGCACTATACCTTGAAGCAAAACTACAATAGTTATGTTGATGGGGTTGAGAGCTTGAGTGTGGCTAAGACTTCGCTGGCTGCTAATAGTGAACGGGCCAAAATTACTGAGGCCAAATACTTGAATGGCTTAACAACTTACGATGAGTGGTACCGCCAAAACAATTCATACATTCAGGCGCAAAAGAGTTTGCTCACCTATGAAAGGAGCGCGCTTTTAGCTGAAGCACTTTGGCATAAAACATATGGAGGATATATAAAATGAAAATTCAAAGATCAAAACTCAAAAGTCAAAAGAAAAGGAACCCGAGACTGAACGTCTCGGTTCCTTTTCTCTGGAAACCGCGGCGTTTAGCTGCAGGTTTTCTATTAATGTTTGTTGTTGTCTTTTTGGTTTCTTGCGCTGGCAAGAAAGCAGAGCCAATAAAGACCGTTAAAGTTAAGCTTGGATCGATTAAAGCTGAGATCCCTACCACTGGCATTGTCCAGCCGCGCAACAGGCTGGAGCTAAAACCGCCGGTGGCTGGTCGGATTGAGCAGGTCTTGGTCCAGGAAGGCCAAAGAGTTTATAAAGGCCAAGTTTTAGCTGAGATTAGCTCATCTGACCGGGCCGCGCTTTTAGACGCGGCCAGGGCCAAGGGTAGCGAGGAGCTCTCACACTGGGAAGATGTTTATAAGCCGGCGCCGATTATCGCGCCACTTTCTGGTTTTATTATCCAGCGCGGGGTTGAGCCTGGCCAAACTGTTTCTATTAATGACCCTGTTTTAGTCATGGCTGATCGTTTAATTGTCAAAGCCCAGGTGGATGAAACAGATATCGGCAGTGTCAAAGTCGGACAGAGCGTTGACCTTAAGCTCGACGCGTATCCTGATAATATGATTGCTGGCAAAGTAGAACATATTGCTTATGAGTCAACCGTGGTCAGCAATGTTAATATTTACGAGGTGGATGTTTTACCAGCAAGCGTCCCAGACTTTTTCCGTGCCGGCATGAGCGCAACAGTCAGCTTTGTTCTTAATGAACGCAATGGGGTCTTGACCTTGCCGATGAATGTGGTGAAAAAAGTTAGCAAACTTTTTTATGTTTTTGTCAAAGAAGGGGAAAAGTTTATCCCCAAGCAGATAACAACTGGGCTGGAAAATACCTTAAATGTTGAAATTGTCAGCGACCTAAAAGAAGGGGACGCGGTGGCAATGCCAACGGCAGAAATGATCAAAGAGCTCAATGCCAAATTTCAGCACCAGCGCGGACCGCGCAATCCTTTGCAAA
Source organism: Candidatus Saganbacteria bacterium CG08_land_8_20_14_0_20_45_16 (assembly GCA_002774365.1). Classification (GTDB taxonomy): domain Bacteria; phylum Margulisbacteria; class WOR-1; order O2-12-FULL-45-9; family O2-12-FULL-45-9. The sequence continues at coordinate 9,190 of PEYM01000130.1, forward strand.
AAAGAAATTAAATGGCACTCATTTCGTTAAAAGAAATTCATAAGACCTATTATATAGGCGGCAAGATACCTGTCCACGCCCTCCAGGGGATCTCCCTTGATATTGAGCCTGGCGAATTTGTGGCGATCATGGGGCATTCGGGTTCGGGTAAGTCCACGCTGCTGGCGATCCTGGGCCTGCTGGATAAGGCTGATAGTGGCGAGTACAAACTGGTTGATAATGAGATTGGTCAGATGAGCGAAAAAGAGTATGCTGGCCTGCGCAGCCGCTTTTTTGGCTTTGTTTTTCAAACTTTTAATCTTTTACCAAAGCTTAATGTGACCAATAATGTGATGCTCCCCTTTATTTATTCAGGTGAGGATTCTACGGAAAAGAGAAAAGAAGCGCTCGAAATTCTCAAACAGATCGGTTTGGGAGAACGCTTGCATCATCGCCCCAACGAGATTTCCGGTGGCCAGCAGCAGCGGGTGGCGCTGGCGCGGGCGCTCTCCAATAAGCCCTTGGTTATTTTGGCTGATGAGCCGACCGGGAACCTAGATTCAAAATCATCTCATGAGATTATGGAGATTTTTAAGCGGCTCAATGAGGCGGGCAATACTATTATAATGGTAACCCACGAGCCGGACATTGCGGGCTGGGCCAGCCGAGTTTTGACCTTGAACGATGGCCAGATCGTGAATGACGAGAAACGGGAGCGGCCAAAGGTTGCCAAGGCAGTGAAAAATAAGCTTGATCTCTCCGGGACTAAGCGGCGCTTTACCTTTGGCGGTTTAAAGAACTATTGTTATGAGGCTTATCTTTCCATTATTAATAACAAACTGCGCTCTGTTTTGTCCATCCTTGGGGTCATGGTCGGGGTAGCTGCCGTAGTGGCGATGTTGGCTCTTGGCACTGGGGCTAAACGTAATATGGAGGATGCTTTTTCTTCACTTGGAACCAATGTTTTAATGGTGCGTACTGCGAGTCGTTCTGGCGGGATCTCACTGGGTTCTGACGCGGCTGCCCGCTTTAATTTTGCTGATTATGCCGCGCTTTCAGGGCTGGAGTCTGTAGAGTATGTTATCCCTTATGTCTCTGGCCGGGCCCAGGCAGTCTTTCAAAACAAAAACTGGAACACTTCAGTGACTGGGACCTCGGCTGATTACGCGCTCATGAAAAAATCAGAGCTAGAGTATGGCCACTTTTTTACTAAGGCTGAGGATACCACGCGGGTTAAGGTGGCGGTACTTGGCCAGACCGTGGCGACCGAGCTTTTTGGCGACGCTAATCCCGACGGCCGATTTATTAAGATTAACCGGATCAATTTTAACGTGATTGGGGTGTTGCCGGAGCAGGGGGCGATGGGGTGGCGTAATTTAGACGACCAAATTTTTGTGCCGGTTAAGACTGCGATGGACCGCTTGATGGGGAAAGATTATATTGATTATTTTGAGGTCCAGGTTGACAAGCTAGGGGATATGGACGCTGTCAGCGAAAACTTGGTGACCGAGCTTTTGCGCACGCATCGTTTAAATGAGTCTGACCGCCAAAGCTTTGAGATCACCAATATGGCCGAAATCCAGGCAGCTGCTTCCAGTATGATCACTACTCTTGCTTATTTGCTCGGCTCTGTTGCCGCGGTTAGTTTGCTTGTTGGTGGCATTGGGATTATGAACATCATGTTGGTGATGGTGATGGAGCGCACGCACGAGATTGGCTTGCGCAAGGCGCTGGGCGCCCAGCGAGGCGATATTCTGACCCAATTTTTAGTTGAGTCAGTGCTTATCTGTTCTTTTGGCGGCATTGTTGGTATTCTTTTAGGCATTGGGATTTTCTGGCTTTTGTCAACTATTGCCCAGTGGGTAATTTTTATCTCACCAAGCTCGATAATTTTAGCCTTTACTTTTTCCGTGGTAATTGGTATAGTCTTTGGTATGTGGCCGGCTTGGCGGGCGTCAAAACTCTTGCCGATTGTGGCCTTAAGGTACGAATAAAAGGGGGAGTTTAAAATGTCAAGTTTAATGAATGGGATCAATGATGTTTATTCGCTAACTGCCCAAATCAATGCTGCTAGGGAAGGTAGCCAAGCCACCACAAACCTTGATCCAGAAAATTTTCAGCTCTTGTTAGCCCAAAACTTTGCCAGGATGCTTAATGATTTGATTTCCTCTGGTGATGATAATGATGACAATAAGAATGATGATATTTTTGGCAATCTTTTTAGTAATCCCTCAACGAATTCTTTGGCCAATTTAACTAATCAATCAGGAGATTCTTTGGCTTTACAAAGTTATCTTTTGCAGAACCAAAGCTCTGCGGCAAGTATTATTTAATTATTGTTGCAATCTTGGCGAGAATTTGCTGACTAAGTTTATTTTTAATTTCTGCAGCCTGTAAATTTTCTTTTAACTGCTCTACTGAACTTGCCCCAATAATTACTGTGCTAACGTGTGGATTTTTTAAACACCAAGCAAGGGCAAGCTGAGGTAGTGTAGCAGCAATTTCCTGTGCGATCTCTGCCAGTTGCTTAACTTTTGCCATTGTTTCTTCA
>PEYM01000024.1 GCA_002774365.1 Candidatus Saganbacteria bacterium CG08_land_8_20_14_0_20_45_16
GCGGTCAACAGAAAAGCTATCTCAAAACTCATGTTTGGCAGCATCAACCAAACTATTCAGGAATTTTGCAAAGAAAAGGAAAATTATGTAACAGGGCTTGTTGGCGTTTTTCACTCCTTCAACAAATCCCTGGGTATGTCGGGTAGATATCTCAAATCTCCTCCTTTAGGTTAATTTTGTATTCACCGTTTCTCCGCTCTTTCGATATGCGGAGTGCCATATAGGCGTGTATTTATAAAGCCGTTGTTATTAAGGTTTAGGGAACTGGCAGCCTGAAGGCTGCCGCGACAAAAAAGAGATTGACTATTGCTTTCATAGGCGTTAACTTTTGGTAAAAATTTCAGGGTGTGCTAAAATTTGACTATGGCCCAATATAACCACCAAGAGATCGAAGCAAAATGGCAGAAATGCTGGGAACCCATCAACTCATCAACCCAGCAACCTATCCAGCCAAAAGCCCAAAAACCCCTAGGCCCAAAATTCTATGATCTAGTCATGTTCCCCTACCCCTCTGGCAACATTCACATGGGGCACGTCAGAAATTACACTATCGGCGACGTGATCGCCCGCTTTAAAAGAATGAAAGGCTTTAACGTTCTCCACCCCATTGGCTGGGACGCCTTTGGCCTGCCAGCAGAAAATGCCGCCATCAAAAACCAGACCCATCCAGCAGATTGGACTGAAAAGTGCATCAAACACATGACCGGTCAGATCAAACGGCTGGGAATTAGCTACGATTGGGGCCGCGAAGTCACTACCTGCACAGAGGATTATTACAAATGGACCCAGTGGATCTTTCTTAAATTTTACGAGCAAGGCTTGGCTTACCGCAAAAAATCCCAGGTCAATTGGTGTCCTGGCTGCCAAACTGTTTTGGCCAATGAGCAAGTTAAAGAAGGCCTGTGCTGGAGATGCGACAGCCAAGTTGAAGAAAAAGATTTGGAACAGTGGTTTTTAAAGATCACTGCTTATGCCGAGCGGCTGCTGACTGATATTGAAAAACTCTCTGGCTGGCCAGAACCAGTCAAAATCATGCAGCGAAATTGGATTGGAAAATCAAAAGGAGTAGAGATTAATTTTCGGCTCACGAATCACAATTCACAACTCACGATTTACACCACCCGCCCTGACACCCTCTTTGGCGTAACCTATATGGTTCTTGCCCCTGAAAATCCTTTAGTCGATGAATTAGTTAATGGGACCAAGTTTGAAGCTGAGGTAAAAAAAATTAGAGAAAAGATCAAATCAGAAACCACCAGCCAGCGCGAAGAGAGCCAGGGGAAAGAGGGCGTTTTTACCGGGGCATATGCAATCAACCCAGCAACTAATGAAAAGGTCCCGATTTGGATCTCTGATTATGTTTTAATGGGATATGGCACAGGGGCAGTCATGGCTGTCCCGGCTCATGATCAAAGGGATTTTGAATTTGCCAAAGCTCACAACTTGCCGATAAAAGTTGTAATCACCCCTCACACCTCACAGCTCACACCCGATACCATTACTGAAGCATATGTTGATGAGGGAACCATGATCAACTCCGGCAAATTTAATGGTTTGCCAAGCAACGAAGCTTTGCAAAAAATTGGTGATAAGTTTGGGACCTGGAAAACTAATTTTAAACTGCGTGATTGGCTGGTCTCGCGGCAAAGATACTGGGGGGCGCCAATCCCCATAATTTACTGCAATAAGTGCGGCCTTGTCCCAGTCCCAGCAAAAGATTTACCAGTAAAACTACCCAAGGATGTTAAGTTTACAGGTAAGGGGGGCTCACCACTAGCAGGGAACAAAGAATTTGTTGAAACAAAATGTCCCAAATGCGGCGCCCCGGCCAGGCGTGAAACCGATACCCTAGATACATTTAACTGCTCCTCCTGGTATTACCTAAGATATTGTGATCCCAAAAACGATCAGCAGCCATTTGCCAAGGAAAAAGCTGACCAATTTATGCCCGTAGACCAATATATCGGCGGCATTGAGCACGCCATCCTCCACCTGCTCTACTCGCGATTCTTTACCAAATTCTTATTCGACCAAAAGCTTATTTCGGTCGATGAACCATTTAAAAATTTGCTCACCCAAGGGATGGTCATCAAAGACGGAGCCAAGATGAGCAAGTCCAAAGGCAACGTGGTTGATCCTGATGATATTGTTAATAAATATGGGGCAGACACGGCTCGCCTCTTCATCCTCTTTGCCGCGCCAGTTGAGAAAGAACTTGAGTGGTCAGATAAGGGGGTTGAGGGGTGTTATCGGTTCCTTAATCGAGTCTGGAGACTTGCGACGGGCCCATTGGAACCTGCGAATAAACTTCGCGGTTCCAATGAGCGAGGAAACCGAAACGTTCAGTCTCAGGTTTTCGAGCAGGCCATAACCAAAAAGCTTCACCAAACCATCAAAGCAGTCACCGAAGACATTGAGAAATTTTTCTTTAACACTGCCATTGCCAAACTCATGGAATTTGTTAATTTTCTATATAGCTGCTCTGACATCGGACATCGGACATTGGACATCGGACCTCTACTAAAATTGCTCTCCCCCTTTGCTCCCCACCTTAGCGAGGAGCTTTGGCATCAGCTAGGCAACCAGACAAGCATTTATCAAGAAGCTTGGCCAACTTATGACCCTCTGCTTATTAAGGAAGACGAGCTTAATATTGTGGTCCAAGTCAACGGCCGGGTGCGGGACAATCTCACAATCCCAGCCGAGGCAGACCAAGAAACCATTAAAGCCAAAGCCCTGGCAAGCGAGAAAGCCCAGAAATTTCTCGCTCGCCAGACCATTATCAAAATTATTGTCGTCCCCAATAAACTAGTTAATATTGTGACAGGCTAATTTTTGAGGTCGGCCAGCAGGTTACTTCTGTCAGCCTGTCAAGGCAAAGTGAAAATGTCCGGTTCTTAGCAAAGTAAAAATGTCCTGTTTTACACAC
>PEYM01000126.1 GCA_002774365.1 Candidatus Saganbacteria bacterium CG08_land_8_20_14_0_20_45_16
AAACTCGTACTCCCAAATGCTGTCTAGACAAATCAGTCCAGTCCAGAGCTTCTTTTATGCGCCAATTATTCAAAGGATAAATTGGATCTATTGAAAAAGGCCAATTTGGAATTAGAGTGCTTTCGTTATCTCATTCGTCTTTCCTGCGATTTGCGGTTTATTAATCTGAAACATTATGAATTCATCAGCCAGCAGGTTAACGAAATCGGGCGAATGGTTGGCGGCTACAAGCAGTTTTGCATTTACGACTCAAAGAAGCGCTTGATAAGTGCCGCTCCATATCGAGACAGGGTTGTCCAGCATGCTTTATGTAATATCATTGAGCCAATTTTTGACAGGATATTTGTTTATGATTCTTACGCCTGCAGAAAAGGCAAAGGGAGCCACGAAGCGGTGGAGCGATTTACGGAGTTCAGCCGTAAAAATGACTATGTTTTGAAGTGTGACGTTAAGAGCTATTTTGCCTCAATTGACCTTGAAACATTGTGGCAGTTTATTTTGGGAAAGATAAAGGATAAACAGGCGCTCTGGCTGATCAGGCAGATAATTGATTCAACCGTATCTCCGGGGATTCCAATCGGTAACCTTGCCAGCCAAATCTTTGCCAACCTTTATTTGAATGAGCTCGACCATTCCCTGAAGGAAGATATTAAATGCACTTGTTATCTTCGTTACATGGATGATCTTGTTGTTTTTGGCAGTGATAAAACCTGGCTAACTACAGTTAGGGGTTTGGTTCGGACAAAACTGGCCGAGATAAAGCTGGTAATGCATGAAGACAAAAGCCGGATTTATGAGACAAAGAATGGTGTGCCGTTTTTGGGTTATCACATTTGGCCGTCGCACCGGTTAGTACTTACGCAAAATATCAGGCGATTTAGGTTGCGGATGAAAAAGTATTTTAAACTGCTTGAAAGAGGGGTGATTAACAGTCAGCGCATTTCTTCTCTTAGGGATAAGCCGGCAAAGTGCTTCGCGGCGGCTCGTGGAACAATCATGACCCCGATAATTTACGCGGGGCGAACCGGAACAACAACAACGGCTTCCGTGTCGCCGAATACTTAAACTTGCCGGAATTTGTGTTTTCAAGGAAATACAGAGTGTGTGCAATTATAGTCCAAGGCCTATTCCTGTCCTTGATGTTATATTGGGGGCGAATTAAAAACAGCCTGGCTTCGGTTAGTAGGCCTAATTGGTTTGAAAGCTGAAGCTGGGCATTTTATTGGAGATTAACCTTTTCTATTAGAACCCCCTCTTTATGTATGATGATGTTGCAAAGAACCCCTTCTTTATACAGAATGAGGCTATCAAGAAATTATTTTTATGTGCAGGTGGGTTTTTTTGGTTGATTTTGATATAATCAAAATACATATGAAGGTTATCGAAGCGATAATAAGAGAGACCCCGACCATATCTTTTGAGTTTTTTCCGCCTAAAACAGTTGAGCAGGAAGCGCATCTTTTTGAGGTCTTGGCAGAGCTCGAGAAATTTAAACCTGATTTCGCGTCAGTTACCTGCGGGGCGCTGGGCTCAAATGCCGATAAAACTATTTTTTGGGCCAAAGAGATTAAAAAAAAGTTTGGTATCGAGCCAGTAGCCCATTTAACCTGTGTTTCAGCCAGCCGCGAGGCCATGAAAAAACAGCTGGACGAGCTGGAAAAAGTGGGAGTGAGCAATGTTTTAGCTTTGCGTGGCGATCCGCCGATAGGGGAGACAAAATTTGTCCCCTCTAAAAACGGCTTTTCCCATGCCTGCGAATTAGTCGCTTTTATTAAAGAACAAAAACCGCGCTTTTGCGTGGGAGTGGCTGGTTATCCAGAGGGTCATATTGAAGCCGCTTGTCTTGAAGACGACATTAAACATTTAAAAATGAAAGTTGAAGTCGGGGCAGACTATGTTATTACGCAGTTGTTTTTTAATAATGAAGATTTTTTTCGCTTTCGAGATGATTGTTCTGAAGCTGGAATTCGAGTGCCAATTATCCCGGGAATCATGCCGATCACCAGCTTGAAGCAAGTCAAAAAAATGACCCAGATGTGCGGGGCCATCATTCCGCAGGATTTACTCAATAAGTTAGAACAAGCTGATGGTGATAAAACAGCAGTTATAGAAATCGGGGTGGAACATGCCCTTTTTCAAGCTAGGGAGCTGATTACCCGTGGTGTCCATGGCCTGCACTTTTTTGTGATGAATCAGAGCGGGCCGATCTCAAAGGTTTTTGGTCAACTAGAAATATAGTTTGAGGGCTAAAGGACTTTTAATCCTTTAGAGGTGATTTCTCTGGCTAGGCTGATTTGGCTTTTCTTTTTTTCAAATTCTTCTGGGGTATAACACAAAAAATCAATATCCGGAATTTCTTTGTCAGCCCAGGTTTTCAATTCTTTAGTTAAGGCACTGCTTCTTTGGATAAAACGATACTTCTTAAAATCATTTGAAATAACCACGACATCAAGGTCGCTGTCTTTCCTTGGTTTTCCGTAAATATAAGAGCCCCAAATCCACATTTCCTGGGGATGAAAACTTGTTTTTATTTTATCCAAATATTTTTTTAGAAAAAGATCAATGGTTTCATTCATTGTATTTTTCTCTTAATGGTAGCTTGGACCATTTCTACCCGTGCGATGCCCATTTCCGCGTCTTCTTTAGAACAATTTTCATAAGGCATCATATCTGAAATGTCGGGATACCGCAGTGACATATAGTATTTCTCAAGATCAATAATTTCCGCCAAAAACTTTTGCGGAAGATTAAGCTGTTCAACCAGGAATTTAAAAGAGTGGGTACGAGGAGGGAATTCGCTCTTTTGAAAAATGTGCAAAGCCTTTAAATATTTTCAATTGCTTGCTGACACAGGATTAGGCAGATATCATAGCCATTGATCTGCAAGTTTTTTCTGGCCATCTCCAGATCGTGATCGGCTTGTTTCAGCCGGCGATTCGCATCTTCTTTCATTAATTATATTCTAACATCTTTGTGGAATTTTAATCAACT
>PEYM01000033.1 GCA_002774365.1 Candidatus Saganbacteria bacterium CG08_land_8_20_14_0_20_45_16
CGACCTGGCTCTTGTAACACAAGAACTAGAGTCTAACACCACCATCACGGCTGACGAGAAACAAGCAATCAGAGATCTTTTAGTTATTGATGATATTGCTGGTTACACAAATTCAAACGAAACATTTGTTGCTGGTTACGAACCAGCTCGATTTCTCTCTAACATGCTCCACATAGATTCACTTGGCGTCAGTCAAGCAACTGAAGATCAGCTCAGTCAACCAAACGCCGACTTACAAGCCATAAGAACCTCTTTGTCACGCAGCTTAGATGCTAATGGCAGGGCTGTTTATCAATGGTTGCACGATTTTATTACTTTGCCAGAAAGCGGCCATGATCTAGTTGCTGCTGTTTGTCAGCTAACGCCAGAAAATGATATTTGCCCTTCTATAGATGATATTACTATTATGACCGTGCCTGAAAGCGAGGCAGCGCCAGTGGCAGTGTCTGGCAATCCACCCGAGCTTCACCGTGGGGATCAAGTTACTATTACGATAAATGGCAGCCACTTGCCCAATGATCCAGTTGTCAGCATTTTACTTCCAGACGGACAAGCAGACCCCAACATGACAATCACAATAAACGCTGAGAACACAACTGAACAAATCATAGTCACTTTAACAGTTGATAATGAAGCAGACTTAGATCAAGTTCGTCAAATAAGGGTCGTCAGCCAAGAACTAGCTGAATATTCACCGGCTAGCCAGGTTGCTTTTACTCTTGTTGCAGCACCCACCCCACCCCAACCAGCCCCACCCACTTCCAATCTTCCAGGCTGCCGTGATGGTATTGATAACGACGAAGACGACTTCATTGATACGGCTGATTTAGACAGTTGCATGAACCCGGGAGCAACCGGAGAAGTTGCGCCACCACCGCTAGACGCGGTTTACACAGTTTTACCTGTCCCAATTGACGAAGCCAGGCCGCCCTATGGTCTTGAATTTGAAGCCGGCTATTCTGGCCCAGCCACTGATGGCACCAGGCCGCCAACCATGGGCCCTGTTTCTGAAGCAGCTGGGTTTTCAGAAGAGCCAGCCATGCTCTTTCGCGGCAGCGTTCATGCTGGCTCGCGCCACGCCCCAATTGATGTGGCTAGCGGTGGTGGCGACGTTAATTTGCACGCCAGCGGCCGGGCCACTGTTATTGTCCCTGGAGTTTCTGGTGTCGAAGCTAGCGACCGGCTCTCTTATCTCGCCGGCGGCGAAGCTGGTCTTGGCTTTGGCGGCAGCTGGCGCCATGGCCGGGCTCAGGTTTATGGCCGGGTTAGCGGCGGAGTAGCTGATTATCGCCAGCCAAGTGTCAGGCTCAATGGCTCCGGCGCTCACCTGTCCGAAGCAGCTGGGGCAGAAGTCGTTTTTCAAGCCGAAGACCATGGCCACCACACTCAAGTCAGAATGGGAGCTGAATACGAAAATACCAGGTTCTATCAACACAGTGAAACACCTGGCCAGCCGCTTGATAACTTAACCCTAGGCCGCGGCCATGAATTTGATCCTGGCGCTGGCCATCATTCTGGTATGGGTGAAATAGAAACTGTTACTGATTTAAACAACCAACAGCATCCCAACGCGCCACAAGTTGTTGTCCAGGTCCGTGGTGGCGCTGGCCGGTATGAAGTTCAGCATTCACCCAATGTCTCTCGTGACAATTATGTTAGAGTTGAGGGCCAGGTCGCTGTTGTTGGCCATAATAATAACTGGTATGCCGGAGTTGAGGGCTCATACGAAGCCTTGCTGGCTGATCCAGGGAACCCCAGTTGGAGCGTTGGTGTTAATGGCGGAGCAGAGCTTCCAGGCATAGGCGAGATGGACCATGGTGGAACACTCTCAGGTGGGGTCCGTTATACTAACCGGCCTAACCCTTATTATGAAGGTCATGAAGTTGATGTCAATGCCACTTATCATCTCCCTCGAATCGAGGGTCATCCTGGTGTTGATGGCATCTATGCCAGGTTTGGATACAGACGAAGTAACGATGGCAGCCAGGCCAGTGATGAGGTCCAAGTAACTGCTGGTTATGACTTTGCGCCGCTCATGGCCCGGGCCAGTGCCCGGCGCCACCCGCACAGAACAGAAGAACCAGAAGCTACCGAGGGCTCAACAGCACATATAGACCGTGAGGGTGAAACTGAAACAACAGGGACCGCGCACCAACTACCAGCAACCCTTATGAATCGTTACAGCACGCTCCATGGCACGAACGCCAACCCCATTAATATCAACAGTACTAATCTAGAAGAATTCACGGAACTGTATCAAGACATTGTTACCTGGATTTTGCAAAATAGAATGCACATTTCTAGCGCGCGTTATACTATTTTAATTGACTTACAGCTTGGGCAAACCAACGGAAGCCAACAATCAATTAATGGAAGTACAATCCATTTTAATTTCAGACGGCCAAATCTTAACCCAAATCAAAGACGTCAATTTAGCAGTTTGCTCAGAGAATATTTACCAATTTTAGTTAGGAACCCACAAAACTTTTACCTACAAACCGTAGGCAGAGACACCCCTCCAGCTGGACTGGAGTTGTCTAATCACTATTTTAGAAGCAGAAGGAGAGAGAGGATGATCGCAGCAGATGAGCCAGCTCCTACGCCTGTTCCTACTCCTGTTCCTACACCAGCTCCTACGCCTACTCCTATTCCTGTTCCTACACCACCTACACCACCTACACCACCTACACCACCAGCACCACCAGCACCACCAGCACCACCTACACCACCAGCACCACCAGCACCACCAGCACCACCAGCACCATTGCCAGTAGTTAGTAATAGAACAACTTTCATTAGTCAGAGCAGACCTGCGGTTCTAGGCCATCTACAAAGTATGTTAAGGGGTCAAATGCCAAATAACGTGACTGCTCATGGCACAGTTACTATTACATACAGGGTAAACACAGATGGTACAGTTGAATCAAGGGGCACACCTGAATATTCACAAGATTTTATAGCTAGTGTGCCACGTGGCAGAGGGACTACGGAAATCCCACGAGGAACGATCACTCAGCACATTACACAAGCGCTTAATACTTTTCAGCCTACCTTTAGACCGCAGCAAGTCACAATCATTACCCTTGAAATACCGGTTAACAT
>PEYM01000071.1 GCA_002774365.1 Candidatus Saganbacteria bacterium CG08_land_8_20_14_0_20_45_16
AGCCTAGAAAACAGGCCACTAGCGTGTCCGTGGTTGCGTTTTTATCCCCCCCCCAACTATTTGCTCCTCCCCACAAAATGTAACATTTCTACTTTGGGGGAAGTGTAACATTTCTATTTTGGGTTGACAGATATCTCTTGAAAAAATCGCCAGGTCCTGCGTAACAGGAACTTGAACAATCAAAGGAAAGCTGTTATAATTTTCGCTACTGTTGGGCCATTACAAAATATTGTTAAAAAATTCTGTGAGTATTTGCCTGGCCAGCAGCTTGCTAGAATGCAAATTTGGCGTTGTTTCGAAACAATCCTTTGTTTCTATGGTGTACGCCTTTCAAAACAGGCTTAATGAGTAGCCTAGCAGCATGTGGATAACCTGTTCATAACACTGTTAATAACTGGGCGTCCCAGTGTTATTTTGCTCGATTATAAAGGAATTAAGTGAAGATGTTAGCAGTTGTCAACAGCCTGTGGATAAGCAAGATATGATAAATGAAGACCAACTAAATCAACTTTGGAACCAGGTGATCCCAAGCCTGGAAAAAAGCTTAAATAAACCCATCTATGAGGCCTTACTTTCTTCCACAAAACCAATTGAGGTTACTAATAATCAGTTCAGAATTGCTGTCCCTAATGAGCCGGTCAAAAATTGGCTTTCCAAGCACTGTTTAACCCTGCTTGAACAAGAGGTCCGACAACTCAGCCCAGAAATTAGCTCCGTCCTTTTTTATGTTGGTTCACCAAACTTATTTTCAACGCCGCTGCTTGAACAAACTTCATACAAAATTGAAAAACTAAGCACGCCAATAGTTCCTTTTCTTAATCCAAGATATACTTTTAATAATTTTGTTATTGGCAACGGCAATCGCTTTGCCCATGCAGCCTCCCTAGCTGTGGCAGAAGCCCCTGGCAAGGCTTATAATCCGCTCTTTTTGTATGGTGGGGTAGGGCTGGGGAAAACCCATTTAATGCAGGCCATTGGTCACCAGGTCGCGACGCAAAATCCCAGCGCCAGGATCCTTTACATAACGTCAGAAACATTTACCAATGAACTTATCAATTCTATCCGTGACGATAAGACTATTCAATTTAGAAATAAATACCGCACCATTGATCTCTTAATGGTTGATGATATTCAATTTCTGGCTGGCAAAGAACGGACTCAAGAAGAATTTTTTCATACCTTTAACACATTATATGAAGCCAGTAAACAGATTGTCGTTAGTTCTGACCGGCCACCCAAAGAGATCCCAACACTTGAAGAACGCTTAAGGTCAAGGTTTGAGTGGGGCCTAGCTGCCGATATCCAAGCCCCTGATTTTGAAACCAGGATCGCCATCCTAAGAAAAAAAGCCGAGCTTAGCGAGGTAACGGTTGCTAATGATATCTTAACGTATATTGCCAGTAAGGTTGCTTCAAATATTAGAGAACTAGAGGGCGCCTTGATCAGGGTCGTGGCATATGCTTCACTCAACAACAGCGAAATTACTATTCCGCTTGTTGACCAAGTGCTCAAAGATATTTTTATCACCAAAAAACTTGAGGAAAAGAACATTTCCATAGACCTGATCAAAAAAGTGGCTGCGGAATATTATAGTATTAGAATAGATGATATGTCGGCTAAAATTCGCACCAAAGAAATCGCCATCGCCAGACAAATCGCTATGTATTTGTCACGAGAGCTAACTGACGCCTCTTTCCCCAAGATTGGTGATGAGTTTGGCGGTCGAGACCACACCACCGTTCTCCATGCTTGCGAAAAAATTAAAGGATCCATGCACAAAGATCAACACATTAAAGAAGCGATCCAAAGCATTTCGACCAAGATAAAAAGTTATGCACTTTAGCCATGTGGATAATCAAGCTAGAAAAAACTTTTCCACAGAACTTTCAAAATTATCAACTGGCCTGTGGAGAAAAAACACTTACTTTTTTAAGCCAGAGCAAGAAAAGCTAATAGATATCCACATCTACACAGCTACTATTATTACTAACTTTTATATACTATAATAATAGGGACAAGATTTTAGTGGATAACCGATCAGGAGGAAGTAGTTATGGAATTTACTTGTGAAAAAAAATATCTTCAGTCCGGGGTAAGCTCAGTTGAAAAAATTGTCACCACCAGAAGCACGCTGCCAATTATTGGCTATCTTTTGCTTGAGGCTAAAAAAAATGGGGTCAAGCTTTCAGCCAATAACCTTGAGATTGGGATTGAGCTAGCCTTAAACTCAAAGGTTGAAAAAGAGGGTGCAATTTTAGTGCCAGCCAAAACAATCGCCGGGATCGTGGCTAAACTGCCAGACACAAAAGTCTCCTTTAAGTTAAACGAAAAAGGCTTAATCAATATTGCTTTTGGCCGTTCTAATTTTAATGTTCATACTTTGCCAGCTGATGAATTTCCTGTCTTGCCTAAAATAAAAGCTGATAAGTCTTTTTCTTTGAGCGCCAAGTTGTTCGCAGCTATGATCAAGCAGACGATCTTTTCTGTTTCCAGCAGCGATGATAAGCATGTTTTGACCGGGGTCTTGTTGGAATTTGGTAAGAGTGGCCGAGCTGGTGACAGTGCGAATTTTAGAATGATCGCTACTGATGGCTATCGTTTAGCCAAGCGCGGTGAGGTGATTGAATTAGCTGATGAGATTAAAGGGTCTATTATCGTTCCAGCTAAAGCCTTGCAGGAAATTGCTAGGATTATTGAGCTAGACAAAGAAGAGGCTGAAATTGTTATTACTTTCTCAGCAGATCAAATTGCTTTTAGTTTTAAGGATGTTTATTTGGTTTCCAGGATAATTCAGGGTCAATTTCCTGATTACCGTCAGGTCTTGCCGAAAAAAGGCGTGACTAAGGTTTTAGTTAGCCGCAAGGCCTTGCTTGATTCTGCGGAGAGGGCGACAGTGATTGCTTCTGGCTCAGCTAATGTGGTGCGTTTTGATCTAAAAGAGAATAAACTTCACCTCTTTGCTAGCACTCCTGATATTGGGACGGTTGATGAGATTATTGATGCTGAAGTTACTGGCCAAAATAAGGTCCAGGTAGCTTTTAATATTAGGTTAGTGACCGATGTGTTAAAAGTTTTAGAGAACGAAAAGGTAATTATTGAATTGAGCGAAAGCTTGGGGCCAGGGTTGATCCGCGGCGATACTGAGGGCCAATATCTTTATATTGTCATGCCGATCAGGACGCAAGAGGCTGCTTAATGGCTGAGAAGCTGGGCAATATTCTGGACGGTCTTAATTACGGAATTGGCCAGACGATCAAGGTGTGTGAGCAGTTAAATCTTTGGGCTGGGATCAATGATGATCGGGTCAAAAAAAACACTGAGGCTGTGTCCATTAGGAAAAAGGTTTTAATTGTGCTGACTTCATCTTCGGCCTGGGCCCAGGAATTAACTTTCTTAAAAGTTGAGTTAATAAAAAAATTTAATGCCCTGGCTAGATGCGAAGCAATTGTCGATATAAAATTTTCGCCTAAATTAGTGGGAGACCGCCACGCTTAGAGGAGGCTTAGTTAATGGTTAAAGAAGAAAAAAATTCATCAATTTATGATGCGTCCAGCATTAAAATTTTAGGCGGGATTGAAGCGGTTAGAAAACGGCCGGCCATGTATATTGGCTCAACAGGTAAGGCTGGGCTGCACCACTTAATTTACGAAGTGGTTGATAACAGCATTGACGAGGCCCTGGCCGGATATTGTGATTGTATTGATGTTATTATCACCAAAGATAATTGTGTTAAGGTAATTGATAACGGCCGTGGCATCCCGATTGATAAACATCCGCAGACCAAGCGTCCGGCGGCAGAGGTTGTTTTAACCACCTTGCATGCCGGCGGTAAATTTGGCGATTCTGCTTATAAAGTTTCCGGGGGTCTGCACGGGGTTGGTGTTTCCTGTGTTAATGCTTTGTCCGAATGGATGGAGGCAGAGATTACAGTCGACGGTAAAACTTATAACCAGCACTTTGACCGGGGAGAGCCACAAAAAGAAAAATTGACTGCAGCCGGGGCAAAGGCCAAGACCGGTACTTGTATTTATTTTAAACCAGACCCGGAAATTTTTACCGAGCTTGTTTTTGAATGCAAAGTTATTGCTCATCGCTTGCGCGAACTCGCTTATTTAAATAAGGGGGTCAAAATTGTTTTTACCGATGAGCGGGAGAGCGATAAGGAAAAGCGAATTGAGACCTACCAATTTGAAGGTGGGATTGTTGAATATGTTGACCACTTAAACGAGAAAAAGGAACGGCTTTACAAACCGCCGATCTATTTTAGCGGCGAGAAAGACAATGTTTCTGTTGAAGTCGCCATGCAGCATTGCAAGGATTATTACGACGAGAACACCTTTTCTTTTGTCAATTGCATTAAGACCAAAGAAGGCGGTACACACGAGGTTGGTTTTAAATCAGCCTTGACCAAGACGATCAATAACTACGCGCGCAAGAATAATTTATCAAAAGAAGAAGAAGCGCTCTCTGGCGATGATATCCGCGAAGGCTTAACCGCTGTGCTTAACGTTAAAGTGCCTGAGCCTCAGTTTGAAGGTCAGACAAAAACTAAGCTTGGTAACGGTGAGGTCAAAGGTATTGTTGATTCAATTGTGACGGATAATATGAATGCCTACCTTGACCGCAACCCGGCCGCGGCCAAGGCGATCATTGAGCGTGCTCTCATGGCTTACCGTGTTCGCGCTGCCGCGCGTAAGGCACAGGAGCTGGAGCGTAAAAAATCAGCGCTAGATACAGCCCTCTTGCCGGGCAAGCTGGCTGATTGTTCAGAGAGCAACGCGGAAAAATGCGAATTGTTTCTTGTTGAGGGTGACAGTGCTGGCGGGTCGGCGAAACAAGGCCGTGACCGGCGTTTTCAAGCAATCCTGCCACTGCGGGGTAAAATCCTTAATGTTGAAAAAGCGCGCATTGATAAAATTTTAACCTCAAATGAAATTAGGACGATGATCACGGTTATTGGGCCAGGGGTGATCCAGGGGTTATCAGGAGAAGGGAATAAGGATGACGTGGCGGACGAAGAATTTTTTAAGAACCTTAATTATCATAAGATTGTAATCATGACTGACGCGGATGTTGACGGCGCCCATATCCGAACGCTTTTGCTGACGTTTTTCTTTCGATACGCCAGGCGCTTGGTTGAGACTGGCAAGCTTTACATTGCACAGTCGCCGCTTTATTTAATTAAAAAAGGCAAGGCCCAAGAATATGTTTACAGCGACAAGGAGCTGGAAAAGGTCTTGAAAAAGATGGGGCGTGATGGGACACACATTCAGCGCTACAAAGGTTTAGGCGAAATGAACCCAGAACAGCTTTGGGAAACCACGATGAACCCGGAGAGCCGAACGTTACTGCGGGTTACCCTTGATGATGCGGAGAACGCCGATGAGATCTTCCAAATTTTAATGGGCTCTGAAGTCGAGCCCCGCCGCCAGTTTATCCAGGACAACGCCAAGTATGTGACCAGGCTGGATGTTTAGACAGAAAAACCACGCTTTCGAAAACGCAGCTTAGCAACATGCTTAAAAGAATGATTGCCTATGGCTTTGTGGAAAAGCGCGATTGGGTTTATTCAATCGCGGACCCCTTGCTTGAGGCGGTTTTGTAAAGGGATGAGGATCTTTGCTCGTAATATTGATTTTATAGACGCTTATCACGCTTATTATTAATCTTAGCGACGTTTGGCGGAAAATTTTTAGCGAGCTTTTTAAGCTTTTTATTGTTCATTTGACCCAAGTTAAGTTCATTTAAAGAAGGAATGGGCTTTTTGTTTTTGAGATTGATATATAAGTAGTCTAGCAAAGCCTTTTCCGCTGTCGCGCGCAGGATCCCCCTGTCATTTTCAAAGCCGTTAAATAGGCGGGGGCTGATATGATGGAAAACAATTTCTCCCAACGGGGTCGTAAGATTTTTTAATTTTCTGGTGGTGGCGCAGGTTAAGAGCTGCGGGGCTTGCGAGAGAACGCCGTGCGCTTCGAGCGCGCTCTCAAAAGAGATATAACAAGGCTTGCCGTAGAACATAGCGACTTCTTCAAGCGAGGGGAGGGCGAGTTTGTTGGCATAGGTGTTTTTATAAAGTTTCAACAGCTGGCCATGTTGCACTAGTCGCTGAATGGCTTTGAGGGTTGCGGCGCAGGTCAAGCCGCTGGCGCGCCACAAAGTTCGAGGAGATAAAATTTTTTGTTTCTCCTTGCCCAGCTTTTGTAGCAGCGATAGCCAGGACAAAAAAGTGAAATATTTACTCATAACGCTCGAATCCCTTCTTTAATTAGCGCCTTGGCTGCTTGCAGCATCCCCACGTAGCCGTCGGTTTCAAATTGTTGCCGGTATTTTTTGGGCAAAAACCGATCCATCTCATTTTTAAGGCTTTCTGTCGAAGCAAATTTCAGGCCGCGGGACAAATTGACCGACGAAGCAGAGTAATCTTTGAGCTTTTTTTTCAATAAATTAACGTCAAGCTTAATCCCCTGCTGTTTCAGCAGCCAGAGGTCAAAATAATCCCGGCCTTTGCAAAATGGACGGCCGGCAATGGCACATAATTTATCAGCCAAAATTTCTTCGAGAGTTTCTGCCCGCACCAGGGTCAGGGGGAGACCCGGCAGATCTTTTTGTGGGCGCAGGGGGGCGATGTTTAATGTATA
Organism: Candidatus Saganbacteria bacterium CG08_land_8_20_14_0_20_45_16; assembly: GCA_002774365.1. GTDB lineage: Bacteria > Margulisbacteria > WOR-1 > O2-12-FULL-45-9 > O2-12-FULL-45-9. Next base: position 6,639 of record PEYM01000071.1, read on the forward strand.
AGCAGGGTAGCGGGCAAGCTCCAGACTGACAAAAAAGGAATCATGATAATTTTCTTTCTCATTGTGAATTCTGTAGCGAAAAAAAGTTGATGATGCCTTTTGTTTTTTAACGATGAATTTCCCGCCAAAGAGAGGCTCGAGCCGGACGAGAGCTTTCGTCAAACTATTGACGATTTGCGCGATTTGGCTGTCGTTCGCGGTGGTTACAAAATCAAGATCTTCCGAATAGCGCGCTCCATTGTAAACCAGCCGTAAGCAGGTCCCGCCCTGAAAAGTCAATAAGGTTGATTCCGGCAGGGCAAACAACTCGCTTAAAATGTAAATCTGCAAGGCCTCTTTTTCCAGGATTTTCAAGGGGAGGCTTTCTTCTTGTGCCCTGGCGATCAGCTCGTCTTTAAGCATTTCTTGTCCCCCAAAAAAGACAATATTGTCTCTTTTATTGGACATATAATAACAAAAGCCTTAGTGCCTGTCAAGGGTAAAAAAAGAGAATGCTAAATACGTGACCCGATTCGATGTGTAAGAACGCTTGATGGAAAATTTTTGGCGAGCTTTTTAAGCTTTTTTTGTGAACCCCTGTTCCACCTCGCGACAATTCCTTTGATAAGGGGGCAAATGTTGGGTTTTCATATATATGTATCGACACCCCCTCCAGAAAATTTCACTGCTTTTGCGCAGTTGCTAGGCTTTCCAAACCATAGTATAATTGTATAAATTCTATGGCAGACGCAGAAAAAGAAAGTAAAAAAACCCGCGGGAAGAGTATCCCCAAACAAGACGAATCAAAGATCATCCCAGCTAGTTTAGAAGAGGAGATGAAGACCTCCTATATAGACTACTCGATGAGCGTTATCGTCGGACGCGCCCTGCCGGATGTCCGCGACGGCCTAAAGCCGGTTCATCGCAGGATCCTTTATGCCATGGACGAGCTGGGACTTCAGCCCAGCAAGCCGTATAAAAAATCCGCCCGCGTTGTTGGTGAAGTCTTAGGTAAATATCATCCTCACGGCGACACCGCTGTTTACGATTCCATGGTCCGGATGGCCCAAAATTTTTCACTCCGCTATATGTTGGTTGACGGCCAAGGTAACTTTGGTTCTGTTGACGGCGATTCCCCGGCTGCTATGCGTTACACCGAAGCCCGCCTCCACAAGCACGCGGTCGAAATGTTGGCTGATATTGGCAAAGATACAATTGATTTTGCCCCTAACTTTGACGAATCCCTGCAAGAGCCGACTGTTCTTCCGGCAAAACTGCCTAACCTTTTAATTAATGGTTCGTCCGGCATCGCGGTTGGTATGGCGACCAATATTCCACCTCATAATTTAGAAGAGGTGGTGGCTGGGGCAGAAGCCTTAATTGAAAACCCGGAGCTTTCCATTGATGAGCTCTGCAAAATTATTAAAGGCCCTGATTTTCCAACGGGGGGCTTTATCTGCGGCAAGGCTGGAGTCAAAAAAGCTTATCAAACAGGCCGCGGTGTTATCACCCTGCGGGCAAAAGTGGAAGAAGAAGAGGCCAAGGGTGGCAAGCAGGCCATAATCGTTACAGAGCTGCCGTATCAGGTTAATAAGGCAACCCTAGTTGAGAACATCGCCAACCTAGTCAAAGATAAAAAGATCAAAGGGATATCTGATTTGCGCGATGAATCTGACCGCGACGGGATGCGCATTTATATTGAGATTAAACGGGACTCTAATTCTGAAATCGTCTTAAACCAGCTTTATAAACGGACAGAGCTGCAGACCACCTTTGGTATTAATATGGTTGCCCTGGTTGACGGAATCCCATTGCTCTTAAATTTGAAACAGATCCTTGAGCAATATGTTAAACACCGCGAAGTTGTGGTTACCCGCCGGACAAAATTTGATTTGCGCAAGGCCGAAGAACAAGCCCATATTCTCGAAGGCTTGCTCATTGCTTTGCAGGATATTGATGGCGTTGTTCAATTAATTAAGAAGTCAAAATCGGTTGACGATGCCCGCACCGGCTTAATGAAGAAGTACAAATTATCCGAGATCCAGGCCCAAGCGATCTTGGATATGCGCCTCCAAAGATTGACCCAGCTGGAGACAACCAAACTAGAAGCTGAATATAAAGAACTAAAAAAGAAAATTACCGAGCTCAAAGATATTTTAAGCAGCCGGAAAAAGCTTTTAAAGGTTGTTTCTACCGAGCTGGAAGAGATTAAAGAAAAATTTGGCGGCGGACGCGAGACCAAGTTTGCCGGCGAAGCAGAAGAGATTGAAGAAGAGTCATTAATCGAAGAAACCGAAGTAATAGTTTTAATTACGCGCGATGGCTATATCAAGCGGCTGCCGATCTCGGCCTTTAAGGCGCAAAAGCGGGGAGGGAGAGGTGTCGCTGGGATGGCAACGCGAGGCGAGGATGAGATTGAGAAATTATTTACCTGTTCAACCCTGTCGTTTATTTTGTTCTTTACCAACAAAGGCCGAGTCTACAAAGTTAAGGCCTATGAAATACCGGAGACAGCGCGTTCTGGCAAGGGGCAATCAATTGCTAACTTCTTAGAGTTGACGATGGGGGAAGTTATTACTGCGGCTGTCCCAGTCCGTGAGTTTGATCCCAAAGTTTCTTTAGCCATGTCGACCCGCGACGGCTTAATCAAAAAAGTTTCCCTGGAAGACTTTGCCAATATCCGGCGCTCGGGAATTATTGCGATTAAGCTAAAAGGGAACGATGAATTGCGCTGGGTCCGAATGACCAATGGCAAGCAAGAGATTATTATGGGGACCAAGAAAGGCATTCTAATCCGCTTTGATGAAAAACATGTGCGGCCAATGGGGAGATCTGCGGCCGGGGTGCGGGGGATCCGCTTAGTAAAAGAGGACAAAGTTGTTTCTATGGATATTATTGAACCAGGCCACGACCTGTTATTGGTTTCTACCGCTGGTTATGGGAAAAGGATGCAGCTGAAAGAATTTGGGGCCCAGAGCCGCGGCGGGAAAGGGCATATCGCAATTAAACTGCGCGACAAGGATGAAGTTGCCAAGATGATGTTGATCTTTAAGGATGACGCGCTCCTCTTTGTCACTGGCAAAGGGACGATGATGCGCCAGGATGCCAAGGGGATCTCCTCCCAAGGCCGTTATGCCAAAGGGGTTCGGCTGGTTCGTTTAGACGGCGGCGATTACCTTGCAGATCTTGCTCGCGTGGTGAAAGAGGAAGAGGTGGCCGAAGAAGTCGCCGAGGCTGTGGCCGAAGTTGAGAAGGAAGCGGAGAAGAAATAACCCCATCGAATTTTTGTTTCTAGTATTCGCAAATCTTACCCGGCTCGCTTAGCTCTTTTTAAGGTGCGTTTTTCTTTGAAGTTCATTGGTTCTTAATCTGCTTTCCAAGGGCAAGGAGGATTAAATTTTCCACAGCGGCAACCCTGTCTCTTGATCTTTTCCCCTGTGAAGTTCTGCTCCAATATATTCTTGGATGTGGAACTCTGCAGCAAAGATTTTTGAGCCGGGCATTAAGTGGCCGCCAAAGGCTTGTCCCTCAAAATCAGCGAGAACGATGTGGGCATGGACCATGATTTCATTGTCTTTCAGAGAGATATTTCCCAGACAGGAAGCGATCTCGAGTTTTTTATCCAGCTCAACACAGCCGTCATATTTTTGCCGCTCCTGGTTGTAGTAGCCGAGCTTGGCGCCTTTAACCGCGCCGATGACATTAAAAGTCCCCAGCCTAATATTTTGTTCCTTGCAGAAAGTTGTCAGCGCTTCCAGCAAATCGTTGTTGTGTTTTAAGCGGCCGATGAAGGTGCGAGAGGGCGTTGGTTCAAGGTACATGATTTAATTATACAACAAGAGTGCAATTTTTGTTGTTTTTTCTAAAAGCATATGTTATAAGGAAGAAACAAAAGAAAACTAAATGCTTGTAGAAAGCATATTCAGCCCCGTCCTATAATCTTGGTCTAACCTTACCCAGCGCGTTTAGCCCTTTTTATGGCGCGTTTTTCTTTAAGGGATAATTTCGCAACTTTTTTTACGTTTCTATTGCTGTTTTGTTCTTTGTTAGCCATGATTTTCTCCTTTTTTAAAAGTGATTTAATTATACTTAGTTTGTAGCTAAAGGACAAGGGACTTTTGTCCCTAATAGTTTTTTCAGCAGCTTAACCGGCAGCCCCACGACATTATCGTAGTCGCCTACAATCTTGTTGATAAAGACCTTGTCCATTTCCTGGATGCCGTAGGCGCCTGCTTTATCAAGGGGCTTAAAAGTTTCAATATAGTGGTGGATCGTTTGGTCAGAGGCCTTTTTCATTTTGACTTTGGTTACCTCATAGCTGGTAACCTTCTCAAGCGTATCAGAATCAACAATGGCTACCCCGGTAATGACCTTTTGCACTCGGCCGCAGAGGCTTTTAAGCATTTTAAAGGCGTCGGCTTTGTTTTTTGGTTTGCCCAGGATTTTTTTGCCTAAAACAACGATTGTATCTGCGCCGATGACCAGGGCGTTCTTCTGCTTTTCGGCGACAGCCTCTGCCTTAGCCAGAGCGGCTTTAAGGGCAAAGCCTTCTGGTGATCTTGCCTTGATCTTTGTTTCATCGATTGAGCTAACAGAAACCTTAAAATTTTTGACGATCTTTTTGAGGAGTTCTTTTCTTCTGGGGGAGGAGGAAGCTAAGACAACTTTTTTCTTTGGCATGGGTTAATTATAGCAACCGGAACGCTAGAGGAAAAGTTGTCTTTTCCGTCTCATCTTCAGCTGGCAGGTTGGGGTCTTGGTCAAATAATGCACGCGTAAAATCTACGTTTTTTAGCCTAGCCCCTCTAAGATTTGCCGCTTCTATCACAGCTCTTTCGAAAGTTATTTCGGTACAGGTAGCCAGCTTAGATCAGCCTTCGATAGATTAGCATTTCTGAAAGTTGCCTTATATATCGTTGCGCTTATCAGAGAGGCGTCCGTAAAAACTGCCTGCGAGAAATCGGTATATCTTAATGTTGCGCTTGATAGGTCTGCATGATTGAAGAGCGCCCCGATTAGCTGTGCCTCTTGAAAAATTTCTTTGTCTTAGATCAAGGCCGCTTAAGTTAATGTACCTTAAGTCTTTGCCCTTAAAGATATGGTTCTCAGGAATTTCAAGCTTATGTCCTTGTTACAGAAGGCCTGAGAGAGCGCATTGTTTACTCCTTGTTATTTATATATTAGTATCGCTGATAGATTTAAGAAATCTCAGCTAAAAATATTTTTTGAGGGGATAATGGGCGAGGGGGGCGAGTCCAAATAAGCATAAATAAAATCCCGCAACAAAAGCTGCTGCGGGATTATTGAAGTTGCTATTGGCCAGCTTTTTAAGCTGCTTCTCGTGTTGCCTCTTCTGGTAATGCTTCTGCTTGAGGTCTTAAGAGCTGATGCTGTTGGGCAGTGGCGGCCTGAGTATAATTGTTACCAACTATATTATTTATTCCCCTAAGCGCGCTGATTGTTTCCACTACATCTTCTTCTTTCAATCCTCCGCTACTGGCAAGTGATTCTGTTAGCTGAAATTTTTGGACAGCAGCTTGGCGTAGATCTCTGTAAAGCTGTCTTACTCTATCAAGACTAACATATTTTCTGGTCATGCCATTCTCCGCATCAGCCACGCTTTGCGGATGCGCGGCCAGCTGCCCTTTAATTGTCTCAAGGAGCACAGCTCGTTCTTGATTAACATTGGTTCCTTGTTCGTGGCAGGCCGAAACCTCAGCTTGTCTATTGCCAGCTTGCTGGAGGAGCTCAATCCTAGCTTGCTGCAGGGCCTGTATTCGATTAAGGGTAAAGAGACGGTCGCTGCTTTGGCTAGGATCGTTAGCGTTTAGGGTTTGTAATCTCAGCTCCATTGCCTGATATTGTTTTTGGTTGTCTTGAAGGCGCGTTTCAACCGAAGGGGAACGACTTTGGGCGTTGGCTTTAGCCTGGTAAGCAGCAATGTCAGCCATGGTTGCTCTTCCCAGTGACGCTAATTCGGCTAGCATTTCTAAGCGGCCGGCCTGGAGTAATCTGGCTTGGCCAAGGGTAAAATCGTAGTTTTCGCTGGTTGGGATGAGGGCGGCTAGCTGTTCTGTGCGCCAACTAATGGCCTTTTGATTTTGTACTAGGTTGGTCCTTAATGTTTGCACCCGAGCTTGATTTTGGCCTGCAGCCTTGCTCGGGAGCCGGTTTCTAACTGCTCTAACCGCGCTTCTCAACAATTGTGGGACCGATCTTAAACCTTCTAACATTTTTGTTCCTTCTTAGGGAATTTTACGCCTTCTATATATATATCGTACAAACTAGGGTAAAAATTTCATGTTTTTTGAAAATTCTTTTTGGGCCAAAGGGGGATCCAAGGGGCCCTATGTTATAATGATTTTGATGCTGCCACGGGAAGTTTATATCAAAAGACGGATTGTGTTAGGCCTGATGGCTGCTTTTCTCCTTCTTAGTCTTATTTTTGGGGTGCGTTTGACGACCAACAAAATCCAGACTTGGCAAAAACACTCAGCCCTGACAGAGATCTCAGGGTATTTAAAAGCTGGACAGGTCTTGTTTGACTCTTTGCTAGAGAGGGGGGTCTCTAGAGAGGCGGCGAATGAGCTGGTCGCTGTTGTGGCTAAGGTTTTAGACCTGACAAAACTAAAGGTTAATGATAACTATACTATATATATAGATACACAGGGCGAGATCCAAAAGTTTATCTACTCCAAATCAGCCATTGACCAATACTTTGTGATTAGGGACGAGCAAGGGAATCTCTCAGCCTTTGTTCCAGCGATTTATCCTGAGCGTCGTGAGATTGTGAAAGAGTTCACAATCAAGAGCTCACTTTTTGGGGCGATGAAAGAGCCGGGGGAGGAAGACGCGCTGGTTTTTCTCTTTGTTGATATCTTTGCCTGGGACATTGATTTTTTTACCTATCCTCGGGTGGGGGACAAGATCAAGATCTATTTTGAGAAATATTACCATAATGGGGAATTTGTCGAATATGGCCGGATCCTGGCGGCTGAGTATGATGGTCGGGAGAAATTCCAGGCGGTTTATTTTGAGCCTGATGGCAAACGCGGGGCGTATTACCACCTTGACGGCTCGCCAGCGGCTAAAATGTTTTTAAAATCACCGCTTAAATTTACCGGCCGCATCACCTCGCTTTTTGGCTCGCGTGTTGACCCGATCACCTCACAGCACGGGACGCATCGCGGAGTTGATTTTGCCTCATATTATGGCGCGCCGATTGTAGCGACGGCTGGTGGGGTGGTGGAACGGGCTGGTTGGGGAGGGGCCTATGGCAACCTTATTATTTTGCGTCATGCCAATGGGTATTCGACCAGTTATGGCCATTGTTCCAAGCTTTTGGCCCGTCGTGGCCAGAGGATCTCGCAAGGTGAGATAATTGCCAAGGTCGGCAGTACCGGTCACTCAACAGGTCCGCATTGCCATTACGAGGTGCGTTTAAACAGCGTGGCTTCTAATCCTTTAAGGTTTAAGCAGCCCACAGTTAACCCGCTTAAGGGGAAAGAGCTAGCAGCCTTTAAAAGGCTTTCGCAAGAAGTTTGGCCAAAGCTTGGGAAGATTAGCTAAACGAGTTCAGCTCTAAAATTTTCTTGGCGATATTGTTGGCGTGGTCGCCGGCGCGTTCAAGGTTGCTTAAGATATCAAGGAAGACAATGCCGGATTTAGGATCGCATTGGTTGGTTCCCTGCCGTGAAATGTGGTTATCGCGATAAGCTTGTTCGGTGGCGTCAATTTTTCCTTCGATCTCCAGGGCGTTCTGAGCCGCGATCTTATCCCACTTGTCAAAAGCTGTGATAGTGAGGCAAACCGCCTCTTCAACATATTTGTCCAGCTGACGGATCTCAACATTAGCGATTTCAGAGAACTTAATGTTTTCTTCTTCTTTTAATTCCACCAGATCGAGGATGTTTTCTGAGATATCACCGATCCGTTCAATGTCATGGATCAGATGCAGATAAGCCGCGGTTATTCTTGATTGTTCCTCGGTGATGGATTCCTGGTCAATCTTGATAAGGAAAGAAGCAATTTCGCGCTCGAGCAAATTAACGGTCTCTTCTCGGTGCTTAACCTTTTCAAAGAGCTTGTCGCGTAAGCGGTTGTTGGTGGCAAAGACCGCTTCAATTGAAAGGGCCAGCTGTTGCTGAGCGTAATTAGCCATCCTGACAATTTCTTTCTTGGCTTGGCCAATGGCGATTTCCGGGGCAACAACCATCTTCTCGTTAAGATGTTTGACCCCATGCTCAATGACTTCAACTTCCCCTTTAATGAGCTTGGTAACAACAAACGCCATGACTCCTGCCAGCGGAATAAAAATGATGCAGTTGAGAATATTAAAGATTGAGTGGCTGTTTGCCACTGCCCGCTCGATATTCTCTCCGGCAAAGGCATTACCTGGGGTAACTAAATTAACCAAATGCAAAAAGATTGGCTCTCCTCCAATTTTTATGTTGAGCAAAAGGAGCATGTACCCTGCTCCAAATAAATTAAACAAGGTATGTACCCAGGCAGTGCGTTTAGCTGTTATATTGCCGCCAATCGCGGCGAGCTGGGCCGTGATGGTGGTGCCGATGTTGTCCCCCAAGACAACGGCAAAGGCGGTGACAAAATCAAGCAAGCCAACGCCGGCCAAGGTCATGGTGACAGCTACGGTGACTGAACTGCTCTGGACAACCATGGTCAAGAGGGCCCCGGTCAAGACGGCGAGCAGAGGGTTGTGGCTAAAGGTGACAAAGAGCTGTTGGAACTGTGGGTTGGTTTTCATCGGGGCAAAGACATCGGTCATAACTTGCAAACCAAAAAAGAGGAGGCCAAAGCCAAGCAAAATTTGACCAAAATATTTTAAGTTTTTGCGGGGGACAAAGAAGTTGAGCAAGACCCCAAGGCCAATCGCCGGCAAGGCATACTTGTGGATCTTAAAGGCAATAAGCTGGGCCGTGATGGTGGTGCCGATATTGGCGCCGTAGACTACTCCGATTGCTTGCTTGAGGGTCATAAGCCCAGCTTGGACAAAGCCAATCAGCATGACTGTAGTTGCCGAGCTTGACTGGATAATGGCGGTAACCCCTGCGCCGACAGCCACGCCGGCAATAGTGGTTTTAGTGAGCATCTCCAGGATCCGGCGCATGCTCTTGCATGCGACTTTTTGCAGGCCTTCGGACATGATGCGCATCCCAAAGAGGAATAATCCGAGGCCGCCAAATATGCCGAAAAAGATGTTATCTGTCATGTTAGCTGATTTATTCTAACACAACAGGCCCAAAAGAAAAGTAAACTTATTTTTCTTGAGTGGCCGGGTGTTTGACTACTTTGGCCTCAACCATGTAAACCACATCTTCCGCAATATTGGTGGCGTGGTCGCTGATCCGCTCGAGATGACGGGAGACCAGCAAGAGCGGTATGCCTTTGGCCACGGTGGAGCTGTCTTTGCCCATTATTTCTATTAATTCATCATGGACCAGGTCGCGCAGTTTGTTGACTTGTTTTTCAATGGCCCAAATCTCTTTGGTTTTTTCAGCATCACTGTTAATAAAAGCGTCAAGGCCGAGCTTGACTGCCTCTTCGGCTAATTTAGCCATTTTGGGAATATCAATTAATGGCTTTAAAAGCGGCTGATCAGAAACTTCAATCGCCCGCTCGGCAATGTCTTCCGCTAAATCCCCAATCCGCTCAAGGTCAGTGACCAGCCTCATCCCGGTGGTAATAAAGCGCAGGTCAAACGCTTTTGGTTGGCGCAGGGCGATTAAATTGATGCACTTCTCGTCGATCTCCAGCTCGAGCCGGTCAACTGCCAAATCTTTTTTAATGACTTGTTTGGCCAAGTCGCGGTCGCGGTTCTTGAGTGAGTCAACCGACTTATTAATTAATTCCTGAACAAGTACCCCCATTTTTAAAATTAGATCTTTAACTTCGGCCAGTTCCTGGTAAAATGCTGTTTGATATTCCATTTTATCCAAACCTCCCGGTTACATAGTCTTCGGTCCGTTTGTCTTGCGGCGCGGTGAAAATTTTGCTGGTCACCTCAAACTCGATCATCTCTCCCAGCAGAAAAAAGGCCGTGTAATCGGCTACCCGCGCGGCTTGCTGCATGTTATGGGTCACTATTATTATTGTATAGTTTTGCTTAAGCTTGTGGATCAGCTCTTCGATCTTAGCGGTTGAGATTGGGTCAAGGGCCGAGCAGGGCTCGTCTAATAAAATAACCTCCGGTTCAATCGCTAGGGCCCTGGCAATACAGAGCCGCTGCTGCTGGCCGCCGGAGAGGCTGGGACCAGGCTTATAGAGAACATCTTTGACCTCGTCCCACAAGGCGGCTTGTTTTAAGATTTGCTCCACAATTTGGTCCAGCTTTCCCTTGGGCTTTTTGCCGTAAAGCTTAATTCCCGCAGCTACGTTCTCGTAAATTGTCATGGTGGGGAAGGGGGTTGGTTTTTGGAAGACCATGCCGACTCGGCGGCGCAGGGTCACCACATCGCAGCAATTATGGTCAAAAATATCCCGGCCGTCCAGGTAAACCTTGCCTGAAACTTTAGCCCCAGAAATGGTCTCGTGCAAACGGTTTAAATTCCTGATAAAAGTGGATTTGCCGCAGCCAGATGGACCGATAATTGCAGTCACCTTGTTCTCGAAAAGCTCAATATTAATATTAAACAGGGCTTGCTTGTCGCCAAACCAGGCACTTAAATTTTCTACGCTCATCTTTGATCTTTCAATAACCATTTTCTCCTCTTTTTTAACTTTTTCTATGACCCTATCCATAGGAAACCCTCCTTGAGAACTTGCGGACAACAATTGTTATCCCTAAGACAATCATGACCAGGGTAAGCGACCCTGCCCAGGCCTTGGCGTTCCAGTCGGCAAAGGGAGAGATCGCGTAGTTATAGATTTGCACCGTCATGGAGGCCATGGGCTCGTCAATCCTAAAGTTCCAGTACATGCTGTTAAAAGCGGTAAAGAGGAGTGGGGCGGTCTCCCCCATAATTCTCGCGACTGAAAGCATTATTCCGGTAAAGATCCCTGCCCAGGCGGTGCGAAAGACAATTTTTAGAATCACCTTCCACTCAGGGATCCCTAGCGCCAGCCCGGCTTCGTAAAGGGTGCGCGGGACCATTTTAACAAGTTCCTCTGTTGTTCTGGTAACAGTGGGGATCATAATGACCCCTAGGGCAAAGCCGCCGGCCAGGGCCGAGAAGTGTTTCAGAGTGGCGACGAGCAGGACGTAAGCAAAGATACCAATGACGATTGAAGGGATGCTTGAGAGGACATCTGCGGCGTAGCGGATAAAAAAGCCGCGTTTCCCCTGGCCGTAAAGGGCGAGCCAGATCCCGCCAAAGATGCCGATTGGCAAGCCGACTAAACAAGATAAACCAACAATGATAAAAGTTCCGACAATCGCGTTCCCCATCCCGCCGCCGGGTTCCCCAACCGGAGCAGGGAGCTGGGTGAAAAAGTTAAAATCCAAGGCGCTAAAGCCTTTGATAAAAACATAGCCAAGGACCAGGACCAGCGGGACAATAGCGATCAGGGTGCCGCTTAAGACAGTGCCTAAAAATATTTTTTCAATCAGTTTTCTTTTTCTTACTTCTTGTGTCCAGTTGTTTTCCATACTAATATCCTGGCAATGCCGTTAACAATTACTGTGATAACTAAGAGGATCAGTCCGAGTTCCACTAAAACAGAAAGATTGACCTCTGACGTCGCCTCGGCAAATTCATTGGCAATGACTGAAGCCAGCGTATACGCCGGCGCAAAAAGCGAGGGGCTAATTGCTGGGCGGTTGCCAATGACCATGGTGACGGCCATGGTTTCGCCCAGCGCCCGGCCGAGCCCTAAAATCACTGCTCCGACAATGCCGGAGAGGGCCGGGCCAAAAACTGCCAATTTAAAAGTCTCCCACTTGGTTGCGCCAAGGGCTAGGGCTGACTCCCTTAAGTTATGCGGGACAGCCTGAATGACCTCGCGCGAGATGGCGGTAATTGTCGGCAAAAGCATGATTGATAAGATGACCCCGCCGGTGAGTAAACTGGGGCCGCCTAAGGCTGGGGCTAAAACAAAAATCCCCCACAAGCCATAAACAACCGAGGGGATAGCGGCCAGCAAATCGATCATGGTGGCAATGTGTTCTTTAAATTTTGAATGAGAAATTTCAGCCAGGTAGATGGAGCAGCTTAAACCGAGGGGGAGGGCAATCAATAGAGCAATTAGCGATGACATAATTGTGCCGTATATAAAAGGGAGCGCCCCAAAGACGTCATGGAGCGGGTCCCAAGCGCTGGAAAAAAAGAAACCAAAGCCGAATGTTTTAAAACCGAGGGAGGATTTAATTAGGAGCAGGAGTAGGAGTAGGAGTAGGAGCAAGGGGATGCTGGCGGCAAAACAAAAAGTTATTGCCCTAAACCAGTCATCCCCTTTTATCCTTTTAAATCTTGATAGTGTCAACTTGCTCCAATACTTTGGCCGCGATATTTTTGGGGAGCGGCGCGTACAAAAGATCAGCCGCATATTTTTGGCCGTCGGTCAGTGCCCATTTTAAATAAGCGACCAGGTCTTGGCCTTTAGCGCTGTTGTTTTGGGTCTTGTGGACCAAGAGCCAGGTCATGCCGACAATTGGGTAGGAGTCTTTGCCGGGCGCATTGTTAAGATCAAGCCGAAAATCCCCTGCCTCAACTAATTTTTTCATGGCCTTTGAATCAAGAGCGCCAGAGGCTGCGGCTGAAGTTGAATCAAGCGAAGCTTTAACATAAACGCCAGCCTTGTTCTTTAAGCTAGCCATTGGCAGGTCATTGGTCATGGCGTAAGAGAGCTCAACATAACCGATCGCTCCCTTAATGTTTTTAACCGATCCTGCTACGCCGGAGTTTCCTTTGCCGCCGATGCCGGTTGGCCAGGCGACAGCTTTGCCTGCGCCGACATTTGAGGCCCAATCAAGGCTGACCTTGGCCAAGTAACCAGTGAAGATGCTGGTTGTCCCAGAGCCGTCGCTCCGGTGGCAGACTTTGATTTCTAAGTCAGGCAGCGATCTGTCGACCTGCTGCCAATTTTTTATCTTCCCCTGGAAAATATCAGCTAGTGTCTCGCCATCAAGTTTTACCTTTGGATTGCCTGGAAGGTTATAAATTACCACCACTGCTCCCATGACGGTTGGGACGTGGAGGACATTGCCTCCAGCCTTGGCAATCTCTTTGTCGGTCATCGGAGCGTCAGAGCCACCAAAATCAGTAACCCCAGCGCTAAATTGCTGGACCCCGCCACCCGAGCCGATCCCTTGATAATTGACTTTGATCCCTGTCTTGTCGGCGAACATCTTGTTCCATTTTACATAGATGGGATAAGGGAAGGTAGCGCCGGCACCGTTAAGCATGTTCGCGCAGGCGATGCTGGCGAATAAACTTAATCCGAGTAGCAGTACACTTAGTTTTTTTAACATTTTTAGCCTCCTTTAATTCTACGAAACATTTGTGAACAGAGCATTAACACAATGTTACAATCGTGTGACATAATTACCACTTAACCCTGGTGTGCAGGTAAATTTTATCGGAGTTATCCGCGCCATTTTTGGTGTCAGCCTGATAGTCAATGGCTAGCTTAACATTACTCCCCCAGTTGTACTCCACACCGACAATGTTGGCAATATAGTCTGCCCCTCCATGGTTAAAGCTGTCATAGCGGCCAAAGAGATTAGTCTTGTCCAAGATCTCTGCTTGTCCCCCCACGCTGTAACCCCCTTCTTTTGAGTCTTGCTGACTGGCAGATTCCACAAAGACCAAGCCGGACAATGGATCGCTGAATTTATAAGCCCCCATGGCGGTTAGTTTTTTAACCAGGCCGTCAAGCTGGAATGAGGAGAGGGCCACATCTTCGGCCATATAGCCGACAGCCAGAGTGACTTCATCAATTGGGTTGGTAATTAAGGCTAAGGCGATGTCTTTGCCGTTATTGCTCTCTTTGGTCTTGTAGCCATTGCCGTTCATGACCAAGGCGTGATAAGCAAGGTTGCGCAGGTATGGGATTTCAAAGCTAGTGAGGTTAAAGCTTCCTTTTGCGGCCAATCCCATATCCGCAGAATTGAAGAACCCGTATTGGTCGGTCAATGTTTTAGCAACATAGCGGAAGTTCCAATATTCCTGCATAAAGTCGATCCAGTGGGCGGGAGATTGGCCGATGATTACGTCGTTAAGGCCAAGGAATGCCGCGGCTGGCACGTGCTGCGAGAAATTACCAAGATCAAAATAAGCGTATTTGAGATAAGTATTCCATTTTCCACCAGTGAGGCCGCTTTCATAGCCAATGTCAGTAGTTAACCTAACCGAGGCGTCATGGTCAAACGACTTTTTAAAATCAACGTAGACCCGATCAATGTTGAATTGGTTTGGGGTAACGCTACCTGATTTTACGTCCTTGAACCAACTAATGTAAGCGCGGCCAGCTACGGTGGCCCCTTTATCCCCCTTGCTCTTAACCCCGTCAATCTTGCTGTTAAGGTTGGCAATAGCGATATTGACCTGTTCTTTAAAGTTTGCCAGGTCATTGTTTGAGGCTGTCTCTTCTTCTGCCATTGGGGCTGAATAAGAAGAAGTCCCCTTGGCCTGCTCCAGGCTGGCTTGTGCTTCGCTGATCAGCTGGCGCAGCTGGGCCTTTTTGGCAGGGGTGGTGGCGGCGGCTAATTTGTTTTCTAGAGTCGCAATATATTGTTCGATTTTTTGAACCGATGCTGCAAAAGCTTGGGTAATGTTTAAAACAAAAACAAAGGCTATTAATAATGTGAAAAACTTTTTCATCTTTTTCCTCCTGTATAATTTTGTCATTGTCACGTACCTCCTTCTTAGCGCGACAAGCAAATTATGGAGAATAAAGATTAAGGGGTTATGAAAGGGAAGTTACAGGAAGGTAAATTTTTACCCTGCCAGCTTATAAAACGTTGCTTTGCCCTTGCCTTCTCTCTTGATCAAACCAAGAACGATCAGCCTGTTAAAGTCTTTATTCCGGGTGGCTTTGGCGCGGTTTGTTAGGGCGGAGTAAGCTTTGTCAGTAATATAGCCTTTTTCTTTGATATGGTTTATTAGTTTTTGCTCGTGAGCTTTAATGCTTGTTAAGGGTGAGGAGGAGATGTTTTCCATCTCTTTGCCGACGCGCAGGAGCTCGTCAATGATCCCGTCGGTGAAATATTCCAGCCAGGGAGTAAAATTTATTTTCTTTTTTATGTCGTAGTAATTTCCCAGCACTCCGACCCGGCTAAAGTATTTGCTGACATTGCGATTATAATAATTTTCAAAACTAAAAAGATTAAAAACATTAAGTCCCATGGCTGCCAGTAGCACTTTGGTGGCGAGCCTGGCCGTGCGGCCGTTGCCGTCTATAAAAGGATGGATAATCACAAATTGTTTGTGGAACAGTCCGGCCAGAATAAGCGGGTCGATTTTGGTTTTGTTTTGATTGATAAAGCTTATCAATTTACTCATTAAGGGTTTGACCTCTTGATGGTCAGGAGGCCAATAAACTGTTTGTCTGCGTCTTGGGTCATTAATAAAGACCGGCTCCTGGCGGAATTTGCCGCAGCGTCCCTTACTAATAAGCCCTTTGGTTATCCCCTGCTGGATTGCTAAGATGGTTTTTCCCGTCAAAGTTGTAAAGCCTTGGCCAAGGCTTTTGTTTAGTTTTTCTAGGGTTTGGTTATAGTTAATGACCTCTCTTTCGGTATCGCGCAGATTCTCCGGCTTGGTTTTTAGTATCCTTTTGGCCTCGGTTAGAGGGAGGGGGTTGCCTTCAATACTGGTTGAGGAAAAAGAGGAGAGCTCTCTGGCCTCTTTTTCTAGCGCTCCTAAAACTGTCTTGGAGAGGGACTTACCATTAAGGCTTGCGGACAGCTCGGCAATCCGCTTAATATTGGCTAAGAGCTTATTGGTTATCTTGTATTTTGGCTGAAACATCTACGTAGACGAATAGTAGACGATTAGGAGACGATTGTCAAGCCGGAAAAACCAAGGTAACCCTCGACCCCTTACCGACTTCGCTCTCCACCAAGACCCTGCCATTATGGATATTCATGACGTGCTTAACAATGGCAAGTCCCAAGCCGGTGCCACCGAGGTCGCGCGAGCGGGCTTTATCAACCCGATAGAAACGTTCAAAAATCCGGTTAAGATGCTCTGGCGCAATACCAAGGCCGTTGTCCTGCACGGATATTTCTACGTTGTTGTTTTTTGAAACACAGGCAATCTCAACTGTGCCATTGGCGTCGGTATAATTAATGGCATTATCCAATAAATTTAAGATTGTCCGGTAAACATGGTCTTCAATTCCAGATAGATAACAGGTATCACTCAAAGTCTTTTTGCGCAAATGGATATTTTTGGCTTCAGCTTTCTGCGCCACGGTTTCCATGGCCCGATCAATTAAGGCAATGACATTGAGCGTGGCAAACGGAGCAATGTCTCTCTTTGTCTCAAGCTTTGAAACCTCTAAAATATCATCAATTAATGAGGAGAGATTTATTGCGTGCTTTTCGATCTTGGCCAGAAAGTTTTTGTTGTTCTCGGGGTCTTCGATCGCGCCGTCTAAGAGGGTTTCAACATAATTTCTGATGGCCGTGAGCGGGGTCTTGAGCTCATGCGAAACATTGGCCACAAATTCCGAGCGGTGCTTTTCCAGTTTCCTGATCTCGGTAATATCGTAGAGGACGCTGACCGCTCCCAAAAGAGCGCCGGACTCATTTTTAATCGGCGAAGCATGAGCAATAAAAATATCTTCCCCGTCTGTTCTCCTAACTGATATTTCGGCTTCTTTTAAGCTTTCGGTCTTTAAGGCTTGGTCCAAGAGATCGGCAATTTCATTGTTGCGGATTGCCTCCCTGGCAGATTTACCAGAAACTTCGGGCTCGATAATGCAGAACATCTTTTCCATGACCGGGTTAGCAAAGATAACCTTGCTGTGTATATCAACAGCCAATACAGCTTCGGACATACTAGAGAGGACCGCGACAATCTGGCTCCGCTCGCTGGATATTTTTTTAAAGGCATTGCTAAGCTTACGGCTCATCTGTTCAACCGCTGTTTCGAGCTCTCCCAGCTCAAAGTTGGATTTTTGCAAGATGGTTTGGGGAAAGTCGCCGGCAGCAATGCGGCGAGTGACGTCAACCAGCCGCACGATCGGCTTTGAAAAATAGCGAGCCAGGTATGAGCTGATGATGATGGCGGTAATAATGGCTAAAATTAGGGCAATTCCCATAGCTTTATTGGTTCGGCTACTGATCTCGGCGACATAGGTGGCTGGGACAGCCAGGCGGATAAAGCCGAGGAGCTTCCCTTGCTGATCGCGCAAGGCCTTGGCGCTGTAGACCAGGTTTTTGTCCAGGGTGGCACTGTAGCGGGCCGCGCTGCCGACCGTGGATTTTTTTGCCTTAATTATCTCTGGCCGGTTGCTGTGGCTTTCCAGGTTTTTGATCTTACTAAAAGGGGTAGAGGAGTCAGCAATGACTTTGCCGCTCTTATCGATAATAGTCACCCTGCTTTTAGACAGGCGCGCAATCTCCTGAGCTTTTTTCTGGATGACGCTCGGCCAAGTTTGCCAGCGCAGATAAGTAGTAAAATCAGCCTCAACTAAGGAGATCTGTTTATAAAGCTCCTGGCCGACCTGGTTAATGTTCGCGGCTTTGATCCGTGGGGCAGCCACCATTAAAAAGATAAGAGAACTGGCAATGACAATGCCAACAAAAGCGGCAAACAAAAACGATTGGAAGTTTTTAAGCAGCTTATTCAACAAATTTGTAACCAATACCTCTCAGGGTACTTATATACTTCCCTCCCTTTTTGCCTAATTTTTCCCTAAGTCTTTTGACATGGACATCAACTGTCCTGGTCTCAATGGCAACCTCAATCCCCCAAACCGTGTCGAGTAGTTTTGACCGACTGATTGCTTTACCTTTGTTCTCGGCCAGGTACTGCAGGAGGGCAAATTCTTTGGCGGTTAGCTCAATTTGCTTACCGTCGACTTTGACCTCGTGTTTTTCAATGTCGATCTCAAGGTTAGGGAACTTGAAGTAGGGTTTTTTAATGTTTTGGTCAGACTTAACATAGCGTTTGAGGATCGCTTTGATCCGAGCGATAAGCTCCCTCATGCTAAAAGGCTTGGTAACGTAATCGTCGGCTCCGATCTCAAGGCCAACTACCTTGTCAATTTCCGAAGACTTAGCCGTTAACATTATGATAGGAGTAGTAGCGGTCTTGCTTTCCGATTTGAGAATTTTGCAGACCTCTGTCCCATCGATTTGCGGGAGCATTAGGTCAAGCAGAATTAAATCAGGGAGTTTTTCTCGGGCAATTTTTAGGCCACTTCGTCCATCATTTGCTTGGGAAACCTTGAAACCCTCTTTTTTAAGGTTGTATTCAAGGGCCTCAACAATGTCCTTTTCGTCTTCAATGATCAGGATACTAACCATATACTATATTATATCACGGACCCCCTGTGGTGCGAGCGGGGCGCTTCGCCCAGAAAAGGGACCAAGACGACTAAATATGCTATAATTAACTAAACAATTACCCCAAAAACACTCTTGACTCTTGTGGCAGTTCAGCACATTTACCAAAAGGAAAAGTTATTATGTTTAGAAAAGTACTGCTGGTTGGCTTGTTGGTCTGGCTTGGGGCGATCACTGGTTTGGGCCAGGATGTTAGGGTGCTTAAGCTAGAGAAATTCTTAGCCCAGTATCCCTGGAGCCCTTTGCAAGGCCATGAACAAGAAATTGTTTATTGTGCTGACCAATTTGGGCTTGATTACCGGATTTACGTTGCTTTAGCCGGTGCGGAAAGCACCTTTGGGAAACGTTTTCCCCAGCACCTAAAGAACTTGACTGGTTACAATAATTGCAAGTCTGGCTTTGCCTCGATTTGGGACAATATTTACAGCACTTCCAAGCTGATTGGAACAGCAAAATATTATCGCAAATATCGGTACACTCGGGATTTGTGGGACTTGGTTTATACGTATAAAGGGGTGTCGCCGTACAAACCATATTATAAAACATTGATGTTTACTCTCAAGAAAATTGAAGCAATAAAAATTGCTGACGCAAACCTGGCGAAACCAGTCCCGCCACAAGAAAAACCAGAACCCCGAGAAAAACTTATATCCAGCTGGGGCGCGCTTCGTTATGATCAGCTCAACAGCCGCACAGCACACCAGGCAGACTTAGGTGATTAGCTGGACAAACTGGCCACCGGCCGCGGTTATTAGTCTACCAAAAGATACATAATCCCCAGGCCCAGCAAGATGAAAATTAATTGCAAGAGTGAATTCAGCGGCCGGATCTCTTTGCGCAGCTCCGGGATTAAATCAGAAACAGCAATATAGATAAAGCCGCCGGCGGTGAGCGGGACTAAGACCGCGGTCACGGTTTTAATTTCAATATTTAAGAATAATATTACAATTGCGCCAAGTACTGCTGTCAGGGCGCAGAGAAAGTTCATGGCCAGGGCGCGGCGCCTGCTGAAGCCACCGTGGATCAAGACGCCAAAATCGCCAATCTCCTGCGGGATTTCGTGGAAAATTACCGCGATGGTTGTGGTAATTCCTAGTGGGGGGCTGGCCAAAAAAGTGCCGGCGATAATCATGCCGTCAATAAAATTGTGTAAGCCGTCTCCAATAAGGTTCATAACCGCGATAGAGTGGGGGTGTTCTTTGCAGGTGGTAATGTGGCAGTGACGCCAGGCAACTAGTTTTTCCAGGACAAAGAAAAGGAGTATGCCGCCTAAGATATAGGCGCCTAGGCTGGGGGTAAAGCCAAATTGTTCGCTCGCTTCCGGCAGAAGATGAAAAAAGGCGCCGCCAAGTAAGCCGCCGGCCGAGAGGCTGACTAAAAAATTAATAATCTTTTGCAGAAAGTCTTGTTTGAGCGCGACGGTGACAACGCCTATGAGTGAAATTAAACTTACAATAAAAACAGATCCTAAGGTATAAAGCCAGATCATGTTATGTTCCTCCTTTTTTGTGATGGAGCAGGGCCGCCACTGTTGCGGTAATTGGAATACATAGGACCAAACCGATACTGCCGGCCAGGGCTCGAACAATTTCCGCGGCAATCATTTCTAAATTAATCATCTTAGCAAAAGAAACATTATTGGCAACCATTAATAATAATAGCGGGAGAGAAGAGCCTGTATAGGCAAGAATTAAGGTGTTGGACATTGTCCCCATCACATCCCGGCCAACGTTCATGCCGGCTTTGTATAAGTTTTTGAAATTTGCTTCCGGATGGACTTTGCTTACCTCATCAATCGTTGAGGCGATTGACATGCCGACGTCCATCACTGCACCCAGGGCGCCGATTAAGATGCTGCCAAACAATAAACCTTGATAATTAATTTTTAGTTCCATTGAATAAAGCAGAATTCTGGATTCTTCCGAACTTAGCCCTGTTAAATGGATCATTTTGCCGACCAAGAAGGCGATTAGTCCGGCCATTGCCACCCCTGCCAGGGTGCCAATGGCAGCGCTGACCGATTTTATGATTTTTCCACCGATTATCCTGAAGGAAATTAAAGAGACAATACCCGAAATCATTATCGCGACGAGAAGTGGGTTAAATCCCCACAGGGTTAAGGGAAAGAGGACCAGAAAAATTAAGGCAATGGTTATAACCAGGCTTATTAAAGCCCTAATCCCTTTTAGCCCGCCGATTACTATTAATAGCAAGGCATAGAAAAAAGCTAGCCAATAAAGAGGGGAGGATCTTGAGTAGTCGGCAATATTAAAAAGTGGACGACCGTCAGGGCTTTCTGCCTCGCTGGGGTTTTCGTCAACGTAAAGCATGACTTTGTCCCCGGCTTTTAAAAACATATTAGCTCCCATCATGCCAGATGATGGCAGGTGTTCGATGGCGATAATCTTGTTTTTAAACTTGCCAGAGAGAACCTTGACAGTAACTTGTTGAGAGTCTTGGCTCGTGGTGGAGGTAGAGAGAACCTTGGCCTTAGCATATGAAGGCTCAAAGCTGTCGCTGGCCAAGCAACCAATGCCTAGGATTATGACAAAGAGAAAAGGTAGGAAGGCTTTGGTTAAGTTCATGTTGTTTCTAAAGTTTAACACCCTTAAAAAGAGTTGACAAGGGCGACCTGACATGGTTATAGTGTGCATATGCACATTGGGGGATATTTGGAGATCGGGGAATTGGGATATTTGGGGGGAAGGAAATGACACCACAACCAAGGAGATTTCGGTTTTGTCAGCCCTATGATGGGGTGAGTTTTTATAAGCCAGCTGGTATACCTATGTCGGGTTTGGAAATTACTGATTTGGGCGAGGATGAGCTGGAAGCAATGCGGCTTTGCGACTTGGAGGATTTAGACCAGGAAGAAGCTGCTAAACGCATGAGTATTTCCCGCGGTACCGTTCAGCGCTTACTTTATTCCGGTCGCAAAAAAATTATCGATGCTTTTGTAACAACGAAAGCAATTAAAGTCAGTGGAGGGAAACATATCCTGCCCTTGCCACCGGTGCAAGGACCGAGATGGGGGCAAAGGATGAGGAATAGGAATAGGTTTGGAAGAGGGAGGTGAAAAATATGCCTGGATTTGATGGAAGAGGACCCAATGGACAAGATCCAATGAGTGGTTGGGGACAGGGTTATTGTGCAGAGCCGGTTGATAAAAAGGACGATGGCTCAAGCTCGCCTGATGATTTGCGACCTGTTGGTTTTTGGCGAGGGTTAGGGAGAAGGTTTGGTTTTGGGCGGGGTTGCGGTCGTGGTTTTGGTGGTGGTCGTGGCAGGAGTCCGAGAGTAGGGAGGTAAAAAATTATGAAAGTATCAGTCTCAACAGATAATGGAATGGTTTCAGAACATTTTGGTCGGTGCCCCGAATTTACGATAGTTGAAGTTGAGGATAGCAAAGTAGTGGCCAAAGAGGTAATTCCAAACCCAGGACACCACCCCGGCTTCTTGCCGGAGTTTTTAAAAAAGAAGGGCGTTGGGGTAATTATTGCCGGCGGGATGGGACAGCGGGCCCAAGCACTTTTTAGTGAGCAGGGAATTGAAAGTATTATGGGGATTTCAGGGAAGGTTGATGAAGCTGTTGCTTCTTTTATTGCCGGGACACTTAAAGGCGGAGTCTCAATCTGCCAACCTGGAGCCGGTAAGGGCTATGGTGTTGAAAAGACAGCCTGTGATCATGAGGGGGAAGATAAATGTTAATTTGCGTGACTGCTAAAGGAGATAATTTAGAGGCTGAAGTTGACCCAAGATTTGGCCGTTGCGCTTACTTTATTATAGTAGACACTGAAAGTTTAAAGTTTAAGGCAATGGCCAACCCAAATGCCGTGGCTAGCGGTGGGGCAGGGATACAGTCGTCTCAATTAATTGCCGGAGAAAAAGTTGAGGCTGTCGTAACCGGCAATGTCGGGCCCAATGCTTATCAAACGCTCTCCAGCTTGGGAATTAAGATATTTATTGGGGCAAGTGGTTTGGTTAAAGAGGCTCTTGTTCTCTATAAAGAGGGCAAGCTTAAGGAGACCCAAAACTCAACTGTTCCCAAAGATTCCGGGAAATAAATAGATAAAGGAGCTTTCAATGAGCGAGCAAAAATATGATGTTATTATTGTTGGCGGCGGTCCGGCTGGGGTAATTAGTGGTGTTACGGCTAGAAAATATTATCCTCAAAAAAGCATTCTTTTGATCAAAAGCATTGGCTAGGGGGTTATCCCTTGTGGGATTCCATATATGTTTGCCTCTTTGCCTAAGCCGGAAGATAATGCCATGGGGAATGCCCCGCTTGAGCAAAACAAGATCGACTTAGAAGTTGATGAAGTGATTAAGCTTGACCGTGAGCAGAAAACTATCGCGACCAAGGCAGGTAAGAAGTTTTTTTATGAAAAAGTAATCTTGGCTACTGGCTCTAACCCGATTATGCCGCCGGTCAAGGGGCTAGACAAAGCCGGGGTATATCCAATCTTAAAAGAGATGGGATATCTAAAAGAACTGAAAGAAAAACTTTCTAAAGCCAAGAATGCTGTGATAATCGGCGGCGGCTTTATTGGGATAGAATTTGCGGATGAGTTTTCTGCTATTAGGGGGCTTAAGGTCTCTCTGGTTGAGCTGCTGCCCCATCTTTTGCTTAATTCTTTTGATCCTGAATTTGGTCAAATGGTTGAAGAAAAGATAAAAGCCAAAGGGGTAAATCTTGTCTTAGGCAAAAAGGTGGTTGAGGCTGTTGGGGACAAGTCGGTGACCGGCATCAAGCTTGATGATGGGAACGTTATCCCTGCTGCCCTGGTGGTTTTAGGTATTGGGGCTAGGCCAAGCAGTGAATTGGCAAAGCAGGCCGGCTTAACCCTGGGGCGCGGTGGTGGAATTTGCGTAGATGAGTATATGCGGACCCTTGATCCAGCTGTTTTTGCGATTGGCGATTGTGCGGAGAAAAAAGACTTTTTTACCAGAAGGGACTTGCCGGTGATGCTGGCTTCAACTGCTACTGCCGAGGCCCGCGTGGCCGGGGCCAGCCTTTTTCAACTAAAGGTAGTGCGCGAGAACAAAGGGACCATTGCCACTTACTCAACATATGTTGATGGGTTGGTTTTAGGCTCTGCCGGCTTGACTGAAGCCACTGCCAAAAAAGAGGGCTTTGAAGTAGTTGTGGGCTTGGCCGAAGTTACCAGTAAGCACCCTGCTAATTTGCCAGGGACAGTTAAGATTAAGTTAAAGCTGATTTTTTCCAAGCAGTCTGGGATTCTTATGGGAGGGCAAGTTTTCGGAGGGCTTTCAGCCGGAGAAATTATTAACATTATTGGCATGGCTATTCAAAAGAGAGTTTCAGCCACCGAACTTGAGACTCTGCAAATGGCTACCCACCCGTACTTGACCGCTGCACCGACCCAATATCCTTTGGTTTTGGCGGCGCAGAGCGCAATTGGTAAGTTGTAAATGGATTTAAAGAACGCTTGTCAGGTTCTCGAGCTTGGCGAAACAGCCACTTTAGATGAGATCAAGCGCTCTTATCGAGCGTTGAGTAGAAAGTGGCATCCGGACCGGTGTCAAGAAAAGGACAAGCAGGCCTGCCATGAAAAGATGAAAGAGATTAACAGGGCTTATGAAATAATAATGAAATATCTTGAAAATTACCATTATTCTTTTGATCAGGAAAATGGCGATCAGGAAAATAAGCTGGAATCCTTTTGGCGGGAGCGTTTTGGGGGCGATCCCATGTGGGGGAAGGGGTGGAAGTAGTGTTTGATAAAAAGCTCGCTCAAAATTACGAAGCTTGGTATAACACACCCAAAGGGAAATTTGTCGATACTTTGGAGAAAGAAATAATTGCCAAGCTTTGCCAAATTAAGCCAGGGCAGAAAGTTTTAGAAATAGGCTGCGGCACCGGTCATTTTTCCGCTTATTTTGAGGAATTAGGGGGAGAGAGTCTTGTCCAATGCAGAATGAGGCTGAAGTAGTGGTCTATTTCCAATGCAAAATGAGGCTGAAATAG
>PEYM01000118.1 GCA_002774365.1 Candidatus Saganbacteria bacterium CG08_land_8_20_14_0_20_45_16
TTTCAGCTGGTCTCACTGGAGGTTGCCTGGCAATGGTCTTAACAAAATCACGCAACTTTGAAACAAGGTGAAAAGTTTCATCTATTCAGGATAGCTAAACTCTATGGTTAAAACCCACTATTGCGTATGATCCTGAAACAGGGGCTGCCAGCTCAACCCCAGTACGCTCAATATCAAAATCATTGATTATTTCAGAGCCAATCCATAAGATTAAATGGGATAAAAAAGAAACAAAAATGGTTTTAAGAAAAGAAGAACTTAAGCAAGAAGTTTATGAATAGCCTTAGCCGCCCTTTTACCATCCCCCATCGCGGAAATAACAGTCGCCGCGCCGCGGACAATATCTCCACCGGCATAAACACCAGCAATAGAGGTTGCACCATCTTCAGTAATAATTACCCCGCCCCACTTCTCGGTCTTTAAGTTGGGGGTTCTTTGCGGAACCAGGGGATTCGGCGAGTTGCCAATAGCGCAGACCACGGTATCAACCGGAATATCAAATATCTCTCTCTCTATTGGAACCGGCCTTTGCCGACCGGAGGCATCGGGCTCGCCCAGCTTCATCTGCTGGCACCTGGCAAGTTTGACCCAGCCATTTCCATCTTCCTGATATTCTAGAGGAAGAGCTAAACTCTTAAAAACAACCCCTTCATCTTCCGCGTGATGAACCTCTTCTTTTCTAGCCGGCATCTCATCTTTAGTCCGGCGATAGATAAGAAAAACCTCTTCTGCTCCCAGCCGCAGAGAAACCCGTGCCGCATCCATGGCCACGTTGCCGCCGCCAACAACAGCCACCCTTTTCCCAATTTTAATCGGGGTTAAGCTCTCCGGAAACTGCCACGCCTTCATCATGTTAATCCGAAATAAATACTCGTTGGCAGAATAAACGCCATCAAGGTTTTCCCCTGGAATTTTCATAAACTTTGGCAGGCCTGCCCCTGAACCGATAAAAACACCCTGATAATCTTTTAGCAACTCTTCGATAGTAAAAACATTACCGATCAACATATCTGTTTTAACCTCTACGCCAAGGCTCTTAATATATTCAACTTCAAGGTTAACGATTGCTTTGGGCAAGCGAAATTCTGGAATACCGTAGGTTAAAACTCCGCCGGTAACATGGAGCGATTCGAAAATCGTTACTTGATGGCCGAGCCTTGCCAAATTTCCGGCGCACGTAAGTCCGGCAGGGCCTGAACCTATAACAGCAATTTTTTTGGATTTTGAAGTTTTAGGTTGTTTTGAGGTTTGAAGTTTGGGGTTTGAAGTTTCTCTCTCATAGTCAGCAACAAATCTTTCTAAGTTACCAATGGCTATGGGCTCACCCTTAACGGCTAAAATACACTCACGCTCGCACTGCTCTTCCTGCGGGCAGACACGGCCGCAGATCGCCGGCAAAGCATTGGTCTCTTTGATTTTTTTGGCGGCTTTGTCAAAGCTGCCTTCGGCAATCACTTTAATAAAAGCCGGGATATTGATCTCAACAGGACAGCCTTTAACACAAAGTGGTTTTTTGCATTGAATACAACGTTTGGCTTCAGCAATTGCTTGCTCCGGAGTATAACCAAGAGGGACCTCTTTAAAGTCTTTTTTGCGCTCGCTAGCCGCGCGTTCGTTCATTTTTTGACGTAGTTTCTTTTCAGCCACGTAATTTCTCCACTAGTTTGCAGACATGATCTAAGGCTTTTTTCTCCATATCTTTATACGGCTTTAGTCGCGCCACCAGATCGGCAAAATCAACTTCGTGACCATCAAACTCCGGGCCTTCAACACAGGCGAATTTGGTTTGGCCACCAACAGTAACGCGGCAAACCCCGCACATCCCTGTTGCATCGAGCATTATCGGATTTAAAGAAACCACAGTTTTAATTTTGTGGGGCCTGGTCACTTCGCAACAAACCCTCATCATAGGGACAGGACCTACGGCAATTACCAAATCAACTTTTTCCGCAGCAATAATATCTTTCAGCTCATCAGAGACAAAGCCCTGGCGGCCGCAGGAACCGTCATCTGTTGTTACCCGAAGCTTTGTACTCTGCTCGCCAAGTTCTTTTTTGTATATTAAGAGGTTCTCACAACGGGCCCCTATAATAGTAATGACCTTATTGCCAACTGCTTTTAAGGCTTTAACAACCGGATAAATCTCGGCAATCCCCACTCCGCCGCCAATCACCACCACTGTGCCAAATTTTTCAATGTGAGAAGGTGTGCCTAGTGGGCCTAACAGATGAGGGATTTCGTCCCCTACTTTGAGAGAATCTAATAACCTGGTTGTCCCGCCAACAACCTGGAAGATAATCGAGATCGTTCCCTTTTCTACATCGGCATCAGCAATGGTTAACGGGATCCTCTCCGCATTGGCTGTGGGGATAATGACGATAAAGTTTCCTGGTTTAGCCACCCGCGCGATATGCGGCGCGTCCACGATTATGCGGGAGATATTTTCAGCCAGTTTTTCTTTCTTGAGGATTTTTGGCATTAATTTAATTATAACACAATCTGAAATTTTCCCCAATTTTTGACGATAATATTATATGAGAGCCAAAAGAGCTGAAATAACTCAACAACCTGCCTCCCGCAGGCCCCCAAAGACCGATATTAAACAAGCATTATTTAAAAATCTGGATGTTAGAGAATTAAGTCTGGCCTTACATAAAGCTAGGGTAAACGCCGATTTCCCCCTAATTGAAGAATACTGCCAATGGGTAGCTAAAACAGCTAGGATCGATCTTTTTAGGCTCTTCGTGTAATTGAGTGGGTAAAAATGGCTCAATTTAAAGTGCCTCCAACATACAAGTTAATATTTTCAGCCTTAAATACTC
>PEYM01000125.1 GCA_002774365.1 Candidatus Saganbacteria bacterium CG08_land_8_20_14_0_20_45_16
GCTTATCCTTTTAAAAATAGCCCGGCTTCGGTGAGTAAGTCCGCAAGGAATTTGAAAGCTGAAGTCGGGTATTGATCTGTCGATCCACCACAAAATTGTCTATTTCTGCCGAATAAACCACTATTTTCTACAAAAATGTAGCAATAAGCCCGTATTTACTTGGCAATATACTTGCTAATTATTAAATTGGGCAGGGCTTTTTTGGCTCGACACCTTTGCCCTGCCTGCCGGCAGGCAGGGCAAAGGTGTCAAAATGTGTGGAATAGCTTTTATTGTTAATATTGATGGCAACGTTTCTCATGATATTGTGCTTCAAGGCTTAAAAATCTTAGAGAGGCTGGCTCATCGTGGGGCCGTGGGGGCTGATCCCAAAACCGGGGACGGCGCGGGGCTCCTTATCCAGATTCCCCATGAGTTTTACCAAAAAGAGCTAAAACTACCGCAGGCTGGTGCTTATGGTACCGGGTTGGTTTTTTTCCCTCAAGATGAAAAAGAGCGCGCAGCCTGCCGCGAGACTTTTACTAAAATAATTGAACAATTTGGCCAAAGACTGATAGCCTGGCGCAACGTACCGGTTGATGCTTCAGTTATTGGCGAAACCGCTCGAGCGAGCCAACCAGTGATTGAACAGATCTTTATTGCCAAGGGGAAAAAGGTCAATTCTCAACTCGAGTTTGAAAAAAGGCTTTATGAAATTAGAAGAGCTGTTGAAAAAGAAATTCAGGTTCCGAGCTTTTATATTTCCAGCCTTTCCAGTCGCACGGTTATTTATAAGGGCTTGCTTATGCCTGATCAGGTCAAGGCTTTTTTCCTTGATCTTCAAGATAAAGATGTCGTGAGCGCTCTTGCCCTGGTCCACTCACGCTATAGCACTAATACTTTTCCTACCTGGGATTTGGCCCAACCCTTTCGCTTTCTTGCCCATAATGGAGAGATTAATACCCTGCGCGGCAATATTAATTGGATGCAAGCGCGGGGGCTTGACGTGATTGTCCCTGGCGGCAGTGATTCGGCTGCCCTTGATAATGTTTTTGAGTTCTTGCATCTTTCCGGCAGATCCCTGGCCCATACTATGATGATGCTTATCCCCCAGGCGTGGGAAGAAAACAACCTTATGGACAAAAAACTTAAGGATTTTTACAAATACCATGCTTGTTTTATGGAGCCGTGGGACGGACCAGCGGCGATTGCCTTAACTGACGGTACTAGTGTAGCCGCAGTGCTTGATCGCAATGGTTTGCGGCCAGCCAGGTATATTGTTACCACTGATGATGTGGTTATAATGGCTTCTGAAGTCGGGGTCCTTGATACCCCGCCGGAAAAAATTAAGCGCTCGGGCCGGCTTGAGCCAGGCAAAATCTTATATATTGATACCAAAGAAAAAAGGATTGTTTCTGATCAAGAGATAAAAAAACAAGTTACCAGCCAGGCTCCTTATGAGAGCTGGCTCGAAAAAAATATGGTTGAGCTGGAGGACTTGCCGACTATTTCAGCAGATGATGGGCTGGGTGATTACCAACACCTGCTGAGGGCTTTTGGTTACAGCCGAGAAGATTTCAAAGCCATTCTTAAGCCCATGGCTTCAAGCGGGAAAGAGCCGGTCGGCTCCATGGGCAATGACACGCCGCACGCAGTTTTATCTAATAAGCCGCAGCTCATTTACAGCTATTTTAAACAGCTCTTTGCCCAGGTCACTAACCCGGCTATTGACCCGATTCGCGAAGAGATTGTGATGAGCCTTGAGAGCTATGTCGGGCCGCAAGGGAATATCCTTGAGGAAAAGCCAGGGCATTGTCACAAGCTGCGGGCCCGAGGACCAATCTTAACCAATGAAGAGTTGGGAAAAATCAGCGGGATCAGTAAAAACAGCTTTCGTATCAAGACTATTTCCTTGCTTTTTAAAGCTCAAGAAAAAGAATTTCCAAAAGCGATCGACCGCGTTTGCCAAGAAGTTGAAGCGGCAATTAGCGAGGGTTTTTCTTTCATTATATTAAGTGACCGTGGGGTTGATGCTAGAAAAGCAGCTTTGCCGGCCCTCTTGGCGATTGGGGCCGTCCATCACTACTTGATTAAAAAGGCCTTGCGGACGAAAGTCGGTTTGATTGTCGAGAGTGGTGAGCCGCGTGAGGTTTTTCATTTTGCCCTGCTTTTTGGCTATGGTGCGGATTTGGTTAATCCTTACTTGGCTTATGAAGCCATTGTCCACCTGGTCATTGATGGAGAAATTGCCCTGGACGGAAAAACAGCCATTAATAATTATCGCCACGCAATTGAGCAGGGTTTGCTCAAGATCATTTCCAAAATGGGGATTTCCACCTTAAATAGTTATCGCGGGGCGCAGATGTTTGAGGCCTTAGGCTTGGGGGATAAGGTGATTGCCAAATGTTTTTCCGGGACAATCTCAAGGATAAGCGGGGCAGATTTTAAGGTGTTGGCCCAAGAGACCCTGCTGCGCCATGGTTCAAATTCAGAGCTTGATTCAGGCGGGCTTTACCAGTGGCGCCGTGATGGGGAGTTTCACCTTTGGCGGCCGGAGAGCATTGCCGCGTTGCAGGATGCCACTCGTACTAATGATTATAGCCGCTATCAGGAATTTGCCGGTTTAATCAACGACCAAAAAACTGTGCCGACAACCTTACGCAGCTTGTTGAAATTTTGCAAGACAAAAGCAATCTCCATTGATGAGGTTGAACCAGTTAAAGATATTTTAAAACGTTTTGCCACCGGTGCCATGAGTTTTGGCTCAATCAGCGGCCCGGCGCACGAGACTATTGCCCTGGCCATGAACCGGATTGGCGGTAGATCAAACACCGGGGAGGGGGGGGAGGACCCGGCTAGATTTAAGGATGACCGCCGTAGCGCGATTAAACAGATTGCCTCCGGCCGTTTTGGGGTCTCAACTAATTATTTGGTCAATGCCGACGAGATCCAGATCAAAATTGCCCAAGGGGCCAAGCCTGGTGAGGGTGGCCAGCTTCCTGGCCATAAAGTTTCTTCCCTAATTGCCAGGATTCGCTACACTACGCCGGGGGTAACTTTAATCTCTCCGTCGCCGCACCATGATATTTATTCGATTGAGGACCTGGCCCAGTTAATTTTCGATTTAAAAAATGTTAATCCTAGGGCCAGGATTTCAGTTAAGCTGGTTTCCGAGCCAGGGGTGGGGACTGTTGCGGCCGGGGTGGCTAAGGGGCACGCTGATATGATTCTAATTGCTGGTGGTGATGGTGGGACAGGGGCCTCTCCTTTAAGTTCTATCCGCCACGCTGGTTTGCCGTGGGAGCTTGGTTTGGCTGAAACTCATCAAACCCTGGTTTTAAATGATTTACGCTCCAGGGTGAGGCTGCAAGCTGATGGCCAGCTGCGTACCGGCAGGGATGTGGCGATTGCCTCGATGCTGGGGGCTGAAGAGTTTGGCTTTGCCACGGCGGTTTTAATTGTGTCTGGCTGTGTGATGCTGCGGCACTGCCATTTGAACAACTGCTCGGTTGGTGTGGCTACCCAAGATGGATGTCTTTCAAAAAGATTTCGCGGCCGGCCCGAATATATTGTTAATTATTTTACTTTTATTGCCGAGGAGCTGCGTGAGATTATGGCCTCCCTTGGTATTCGATCGCTTGAAGAGTTAGTTGGTCGAGTTGATCTGCTCGAATTAAATAAAGATCTCTTGCCGTGGAAGGCTAAGGGGATAGATTTATCTAAGATACTATGGAAGCCGGAGACTAAACGTCTCGGCTTCCAGGAAACCGCGGCGTTCAGCCGCAGGTTTCCCAAGGTCTTGGATAATAAGCTAATTGAGCTGGCCAAACCAGCTTTAGAAAAAAAAGAAAGGGTTCAAGGAGAATTTAAAATTAATAACACCAACCGCACTATTGGGACAATGCTCTCTGGTGAAGTTTACCGCAGGTGTGGGGAAGCAGGCTTATCGCCAGGGACAATTAATTTAAAATTTAAAGGGGTGGCAGGCCAGAGCTTTGGTGCCTGGCTGGCCAGTGGGGTTAGCCTTGAACTCGAGGGCTTAGCTAATGATTATGTTGGCAAAGGGATCTCTGGCGGACGGATAGTTATTTATCCTGATAAAAAAGCGACCTATGATGCTGAAGACAACATTCTTATCGGTAACACGACTTTTTATGGCGCAATTTCCGGTGAGGCGTATATCCGCGGACGGGCGGGAGAGCGTTTTTGTATCCGTAACTCTGGGCTGTTGGCTGTGGCTGAGGGGGTTGGCGACCATGGATGTGAATATATGACTGGCGGCCGGGTGGTTGTCTTAGGCCCGGTTGGCCGCAACTTTGCGGCCGGCATGTCAGGGGGCATTGCTTATGTTTTTGATCCGCAAAATGAACTGGTTGACCACTGTAACCATAGCATGGTCATGCTGGAAGAGCTGACAGTCGAAGACCAAGAGATCCTCCACAACCTGCTGGAGAACCATTATAAGTTTACTAAGAGCCAGATAGCCAAAAAGATACTGGATGATTTTGCTAACCAAAAACGCTTGTTTGTCAAAGTTATGCCCACAGAATACAAACGGGTTCTTGAAGAAAAAGAACTTGATAAAGCATCAGAGCTAGCGGAGGTCTTAGATGGGTGACATTAAAGGGTTTTTAAAAGAAAAGAGAAAAACTTGTTCCTTTCGCCCTGTTTGCGAGCGCAAGAACGACTTTGTCGAGGTCTTTAAGCTGCGCGATGAGGCTGATTCGCGTTTGCAAGCCTCGCGCTGTATGGATTGTGGCACCCCGTTTTGCCACTCTGCCTGCCCCTTGGCCAACATTATCCCAGAGTGGAATGATTATGTTTTTGGCCAGCAGTGGGATAAAGCTTTTGATCTTCTTGACCAGACTAACTGTTTGCCCGAAGTGACTGGCCGAGTTTGTCCAGCCTTGTGCGAATACAGCTGTGTCCTGGGGATTAATGATGATGCTGTGACAGTCCGTGACAATGAGCTGGCGATTGTTGAGTATGCTTTTAAACACGGCTTAGTAAAACCAAAGATTCCTAAAAAACGCACTGGTAAGAAAGTTGCAGTGGTTGGCTCTGGCTCTGCGGGCCTTGCCTCTGCTGTAGAGCTTAACCGAGCCGGCCATAATGTAGTGGTTTTTGAGCGCGATGAAAAGATTGGTGGCTTGATGCGCTTTGGCATCCCGGCTTTTAAATTAGATAAAGCTATCCTTGACCGCAGGCTTTCTATCTGGAAAAAAGAAGGGATAGAATTTGTCACGGGCAAAGAAATAAAAACGCCAGCTGATCTTAAAGGCTATGATGCTGTTTGTTTAACTGGTGGCTCTCGAGTGCCAAGAGACTTGAGGATTCCTGGCAGAGACCTCTTAGGTGTCCACTTTGCCCTTGATTATTTAACCAAAGAGATTGATTCCAAAGATAAAAGCGTGGTGGTGATTGGCGGCGGGGATACTGGGGCTGATTGTGTCGGGACAGCCAATCGTCGTGGAGCAAAGTGTGTGGTTCAGATAGAACTTTTATCCCGGCCGCCAGAGGAGCGCACCCCTGATATGCCTTGGCCAACTTACCCGCTTACTTTGAAAAACTCGACCAGCCACGAGGAGGGGTGCTCAAGGCAGTGGCAGATTTTGACTAAAGAGTTTGTTGGAGAAAACGGTAAGGTTAAAAAAATATCTTGTGATAAAGTGCATTTTCCAGAAGGGAAGCTGACAGAAATTCCTGGGACAGAATTTGAAGTTGAGGCTGACCTGGTTTTGTTAGCAGTTGGCTTTCTCCACCCAGAGCATGACGGGCTGCTGGCTAATCTTGGACTTGAATTTGACAGTCGGGGTAATGTTAAAACAGGTGATGATTACCAAACCTCTCAAAAGGGGATTTTTTCGGCCGGGGACATGAGGCGTGGGCAATCTTTGATTGTCTGGGCCTTGGCAGAGGGGAAAGGGGCGGCAGAATCAATCAATAGGTACTTGTCATGAAAGCCAGTACCGGGATAGCTGGTCTTGATCATGTCCTTGAACACCTGCGACTCGGCGATAATGTTGTTTGGCAGGTTGATAGTATTGCCAGCTACCTGCATTTTGTCACCCCTTACATTAAACAAGCCTTAGCTGATAATAAAAAGATCGTTTATATTCGTTTTGCCCAACACCCCCCGTTAATCAAAAAAAATCCTAAAATAAAAGTTTATGAACTCGAGGCCGAAGCTGGCTTTGAGGCTTTTTCTAAGGAGATTCATGATATCGCGACAGCCGAAGGGGAGGGGGTCTTTTACCTCTTTGACTGTTTATCAGACCTTTTGGAGGCTTGGGCCACAGATCTAATGATCGGCAACTTTTTTATGGTTACCTGCCCCTATCTTTTTAAGCTTGATACGATTGCTTATTTTGCGATCTTAAGGAATAGCCATTCTTACAAAACTATTGCCCGCATTAGGGAGACAACCCAGCTCCTTTTGGATGTCTTTAATTTTGATGATAAGTATTACGTCCACCCCTTAAAAGTTTGGCGGCGCTACTCGCCAACCATGTTTTTGCCTCATGTTGAGGCCGGCGATAAATTTGAGCCGATTGTCAGCAGTGTTGATACTACCAAGCTCTTTTCCTATATGTCCAGCAGCGGCTCGGATAGCGCCGAGCGCCAACTTGATTATTGGGACCATTTGTTTTTAGACGCTCAAGGGGCTTGCGGCAAAGAGGAAGAGAAGATGTTTGAGCGACTAAGTAAGATTATTCTTGGCAGAGAAAAAAAGATGTCTGCCTTGATCAAGAAACATTTAAAACTTGAGGATCTCTTGGCTATCAAGGAGCGAATGATTGGCACTGGTTTTATTGGCGGCAAAGCCTTGGGGATGCTTCTCGCGCGCAAGATTTTAAAAGATTTTGCTAAGGTTTTAGAGCCGCATGATTCTTTTTATATTGGCTCTGATGTTTTTTACACTTATATTGTTGAAAACGGCTGGTGGGACCTCTGGATGGAGCAAAAGAGTGAAGCAGGCTATTTAGTTAAGGCAGCAGAGCTTCGCGAAAAGATTTTAACTGGTAAATTTCCTGAAGATACGAAAGAGAAATTTCATCAATTGATTGAATATTTTGGCCAATCACCGATTATTATCCGCTCTTCAAGTTTGCTTGAAGACAGCTTTGGCAATGCCTTTGCCGGCAAGTATGAAAGTATCTTTTGTGTTAATCAGGGGAGTCCTGATGAGCGTTATAAGCAATTTAAAGATATTGTCCTCCAGGTTTTTGCCAGCACCATAAATGAGGATGCGCTCCAGTATCGTCTCCAGCGTGGTTTAAATGAACAAAATGAACAGATGGCTCTTTTGGTCCAGCGAGTTTCAGGGAGCCATCACGGCGACCAATTTTTTCCGTATATGGCTGGAGTTGGTTTTTCTTATAACACCTTTGTCTGGCATGAGTCAATGGACCCCAAAGCCGGGATGCTGCGCCTGGTTTTTGGTCTTGGGACCCGGGCGGTTAATCGGGTAGAGGGAGATTATCCTCGGATTGTAGCGCTGGATGCCCCAGATAAAAAACCATATGTGGGCATAGACAAGTTAAAAAGATTCTCCCAGCATGAAGTTGACCTGCTTAATATTGCTGATAATCAGCTGCAGACCCTGCCGCTCTCCAAAATTACTGATGTTGACTTGTCAATGATTGGGGAGAGAGATATTGAGGCAGAGAAAAAGCTTAAAGAACTTGGGCTTGCCGGCAGCTCATGGGTCTTAACTTTTGATAAACTTTTTAAGGAAACTGATTTTGTTAAGATAATGCAGCAGATCCTTAAAAAGCTGGAAAAACAATACCAGTACCCGGTTGACATTGAATTTACGGTTAATTTTGACCTTGATAATGAGCTGCGGATCAACCTGATCCAATGCCGACCGCTGCAGGCCAAAGGTCGGACTGGCCAGGTTAAGATCCCTCAAAACATAAAACCAGAGAATTTAATTTTTAAGTCAAGCCGCAATTTTATGGGTGGGAGTGTTGAACAAGCGATCAAGCGCTTGATTTATGTTGATCCCAAGGCTTATGGTGAGCTTTTAATGCCGAAAAAGTTTGAGGTTGCCCGCTTGATTGGCCGTTTAAACAAGACCATTGCTAACCAGAGTGATCTGCCAACGTTAATGATTGGTCCAGGCCGCTGGGGGACCAAGGACCCGACCCTTGGGGTGCCGGTCAATTTTGCTGAGATCAATAATATTGCAGTCTTAGTTGAGTTGGATGATCCGGACGGCGGTTTTATGCCTGAGCTCTCTTTTGGCTCCCACTTTTTCCTTGATTTGGTTGAGACCAATATCTTTTATGTGGCTTTATTTATGGATGATGAGGCGGTTAGTTTTAACCAAGCGTGGATAGCGAAGTTGGCGAATAAATTATTGGAAATAATTCCTGAAGCTAATGGATATGAAAAGGCTATTAAGGTTTATGATTTTGCTGATGAAGAAGTCAGGCTGTTAGCGGATTTAACACTTCAGAAAGTTGTTTGTTTAAAATAAGTTTTTGTTGACACTTATGACCAGCTTTGTTTATAATCAATCATGCCAAAAATTGGTATTATTGGTGGTTCAGGCTTAGATGACCCGCAAATTTTAAAGCACTCCATTGATAAAGAAGAAAACAATAAGTTTGGCCAGCCGACTTCACCGCTTAAATGCGGTCTAATTAATGGAGTTGAGGTTGTCGTTTTGGCCCGCCACGGCCGTGACCACAACATCATGCCAACCAAGGTCAACTTTCTAGCTAATATTTATGCGTTAAAAGAAGAGGGTTGTACTCATATCTTAGCAGCTACCGCGGTTGGTTCTTTGCGGGAGGAAATTAAACCAGGCAATTTGGTTTTTCCTAACCAATTTATTGACTTTACTCGGCATAGGAACTTAACCTTTTTTCACGATAAAGTTGTTCACACCCCCATGTCAGAACCTTATAGCCAAGAGTTAACAAATTTACTTTGCCAAGCATGTGATGATTTTGGTTATGAATACAATCGGGATGTGACTGTGGTCACCGTTGAAGGCCCACGCTTTTCGACCAAGGCTGAGAGCCGCATGTTTCGGGCTTGGGGGGCTGACATTATTAATATGTCAACTTGTCCTGAGGTTATTTTAGCTAATGAGCTTGGTATCCCTTACCAAACCATTGCCATGTCCACTGATTATGATTGTTGGAAAGAAGATGAAGCACCGGTTACTTTTGAGATGGTAATGGAGCGAATGAAGGAAAATGCTGACAAAGTAAAAAGGTTGTTAGTTAAAGTAGTTGGGGGAATAAAATAATGCCGATAAAATCAAGGATTCGCACCGTCCCGCACTGGCCTAAAAAAGGGATCATGTTCCGTGATATCACCACCCTGCTTAAGGATCCGGTGGGGTTTAGGGTGTGTATTGATGATTTTCTCAAACGTTATCAAAACCAACTGATCGATGTCGTGGTTGGGATTGATTCTCGAGGCTTTATTTTGGGTGGCGCGTTAGCTTATTTGCTGGGCAAGGGTTTTGTGCCGGTCCGCAAAAAAGGTAAGCTGCCAGCAGCCACCGAACGCGAGGAATATGCTTTAGAGTATGGAACTGATGTGATTGAAATTCACAAAGATGCAATTGAGCCAGGCCAAAAAGTTTTAATTATTGATGACCTGATTGCAACCGGAGGCACAGCTACCGCGGCAGCAAAACTAGTTAAGAAACTTGGCGGCGAGATTGTTGAACTGGCGTTTATTGTTGATTTGCCTGATCTTGGCGGCCGCAAAAAATTAAAAACTGCTGGCTATTCAGTTTATGCCCAGACAGAGTTTGCTGGCGAATGAAGGTTAACGGCCAAGACTTTCGCACGGTTTGGTTACAAGGCTCTTCTGTCTTTCTGATTGAACAGAATCTCCTCCCTTTTGAATTCAAAATCTTTGAGGCAAAGTCTTATAAGGATACTTGTCTAGCTATTAAAACTATGTTGGTGCGTGGGGCAGGGGCGATCGGTGCCACTGCTGGTTTTGCCCTGGCCCAGGCATTCTTGGAGGCTCCTAGTAAAGCAGCAAAAGCAAAAAAAGAGATTGAAGCAACGCGGCCAACTGCACAGAATCTTTTCTATGTTACTAATCGAGTTTTTAATTCTAAAGACCCAGTAGCTGAAGCCCAAAAGATTGCTGATGAGGATGTGGCGGCGTGTAAGGAGATTGGAAAGTTAGGTAATCAGTTGATTAGGGCTGGGATGAAAATTGAGACCCACTGTAATGCCGGTTGGCTGGCGTTTGTTGATTATGGCAGCGCACTTGCGCCAATTTATACTGCTCATCGCGCTGGCAAAAAAGTTTTTGTTTATGTTGATGAGACTAGACCTAGGGGCCAAGGGGCTCGTTTAACTGCCTGGGAGCTTAAAAACGAAGGTGTTCCTTTTAAAATTATTGCAGACAATGCCGGCGCCTACTTAATGTCAAAAGGCGAGGTTGATCTAATGATAGTAGGGGCGGATAGGATTGCGGCCAATGGTGATGTAGCTAATAAAATTGGGACCCTGGAAAAAGCTGTTGTTGCCAAATACTATGGAATTCCTTTTTATGTTGCTGCCCCAAGTTCCACTGTTGATAAGAATTGCCCATCAGGCCAAGCTATTCCAATTGAAGAACGGTCAGCAGACGAAGTGCTTTATCAAACTGGGCCGGGCAACCAGAAAATTTTGGTGGCTGCCCCAGGTGCCACGGCTATTAATCCTGGTTTTGATGTTACACCAGCTGAATTAATTACTGGAATAATTACCGAGTATGGGATTATTAAGCCTACCGAACTAACTAAGTTGTTGTTTGTTAAGCATTTTTCTGCCATAATAACCACAAAAACAAGGAGGTGAAATCAATGAAGAAGAGAATTACTGAGATAGCTGTTCACCAAACGAGTAAAACAATGGCGATTTTATATGGCTTTGTGGCCTTGGTTATTTGTGCCATCATTGCCTTACTTGCCCTGGTCAAAGGGGAGATAATTGGCGCTGTCCTAATAATACTTATGCCAATACTTTACACTGTTATTATTTATATTGTTCTAGCAATTGTGAGCTTGCTTTACAATCTTACGGCTAAATGGAGCGGTGG
>PEYM01000106.1 GCA_002774365.1 Candidatus Saganbacteria bacterium CG08_land_8_20_14_0_20_45_16
CTTTAGAGGTTTATCCCAAAATATGCCGATTTCTTGCTAACCAAAACCGGACATTTTCACTTTGCCCAATCCGGACATTATCACGTTGCTGCTACATGTACGCCTAAAGAGTCGACAACATAAAAAAATGATGTTACAATAACGTCCGTGATTGAACTAATTAATGTTTCAAAAACATATGCTAACGGAATTGATGTCCTCTTTAATGTAAATCTTAACATTGGCAAAGAAGAATTTGTTTTTATTGTTGGGCCTTCTGGCGCTGGTAAGACCACGCTGATGAAATTTATGTACCGGGACGAGGTTCCTTCTAGCGGCAAAGTCATTGTTGACCGGATCGATGTGGCGCAATTGGACCCAAGCCATGTGCCATATTTACGGCGCAATATCGGGGTAGTCTTCCAGGATTATAAGCTCTTGCCACGGAGAACGGTTTTTGAAAATGTTGCCTTTGCCCTTAGGGTGACTGGTGCCCCGCGGTCCACTATTCGGCGCAAAGTAATGCAAGCGCTGGAGCTGGTGGGGATGCTGAGCAGGGCCAATGCTTTTCCTGATGAGCTTTCTGGCGGCGAAAAACAACGGGCTTGTATTGCCAGGGCGATTGTTAATAACCCGCCAATTCTTTTAGCTGATGAACCAACCGGCAATCTTGATCCAACTACTTCTTGGGACATTATCCAGTTGCTAGACAAAATAAACCGGAGGAATACCACGGTCTTGGTTGCCACTCATAATAAAAACATTGTTGACGACATGAAGCGCCGCGTCATTGCGCTAGAAAACGGTCGCGTCGTGCGGGACCAATTGCTGGGGGGCTATAGTGTTTAGTAATGTGGAATTCTTTTTGGTGGAAGCGCTGCGTTCTTTTCGGCGCGGGGCCTTAATGAGCTTTGTGGCGATTGGGACAATCACAGTCTCTCTGGTGATCTTTGGCATGTTCCTGTTGTTGATCGTTAATTTGGGCAATGTTATTGGGACGGTTTCTTCAAAAATGGACCTAGCTGTGTACGTTGACAAGGATCTTTCCTTGGAAGAGGCTGGGGCACTGCAGGTGCAACTCTCAAAAATTGCTGGGGTTGAGCGGGTTGATTTTATTTCCCGGGCCGAAGCCTGGCGTGATTTTCAAAAGGAGTTTAGCTCTAAGCTTGATTTAAGCCAAATACTTTCTGAAAATCCCTTGCCGCATACTTTTAGCCTTAAGATCAGGACCCCAGAGCTGTTGCCATTGGTGGCTAAGGAAGTTTCAAGGATCCCGGTGATCAGCGAGGTGCGTTACAGTGGCCAACTCATAGCGCAGATCAAGTCCCTGGTGGATGCAGTCAGGATTGGGGGTGTTGCCTTGGTGATCTTGATTTCATTTGCTACGTTATTGATTGTGGTCAATACTGTTCGTTTCACGGTCTTGGCCAGAGAAACCGATATTTCGATCATGAAATTAGTTGGGGCAACCGATACTTTTGTTAAGTGGCCGTTTATTATTGAGGGGGTTTTATTTGGGGTTATTGGCGGCTTGTTGTCGGCCCTGATCTTAAAAATAGCGTATGAGGCCGTGGTCTTGCGGGTGTCCTCAGCCCTGCCTTTTTTTCCGGTGGTTAGCAATAAGTTTATGTTGACCTTTATTTATTTAGTCATGATAATAGGTGGAACCCTGGTGGGCTTGTTGGGAGCGTATATTTCTGTTTCGCGGGTATTAAAATCGGAGGTGTAGGAAAAATGCTAAGGTTTTTACGTAAGAAAATGAAAGGGATTATGATCACGGTGGCAATTGTTTTCGCGGCTTCAATGTTTTATGGTTTGGCCGCTACTAAGTGGCAATCAGGGGAAAAGCCATCAACTGATTTAGCCAAGGTGAATGGGCAAAGCCTTAATCCTTACCGTTACCGAGAGATTTTGGGCCGCTTGATGCAGCAGTTTGGAGCAAAGCTGCAGGCCCAAGACATGGCTTTTGTGCAAAACCTGGCCCTTAACCAGACCATTGATTTTACTTTGCTGCTAAACCAAGCCAAGAAAAAGGTCAAAGTTACCAATCGCGAAGTTGATCTGGCTGTTGAGCAAATTATGAAACAAGAGGAAATAAAGTCCCAGCAAGAGCTGCGCTCAGCTTTGGAGCGGGCAGGCTTACCAATGGGTACATTTAGAGACATGATCAAAGATGAGATGCTGGTGCAGAAAATGGTTATGAAGGTTAGGGAAGGGGTTACTGTTTCGCCTAATGATCTAAGAGAAGTTAAGGCAAGCCATCTTCTAGTGTCAGATGAGGCTGTGGCTAAGTCGCTCCTGGCCAAAGTTAAAGCTGGCGAAGACTTTGCTGCTTTAGCGAGAAAGTATTCTGAGGATCCAGGCTCAGCTAAAAAAGGGGGCGATCTGGGCTATTTTAGTTATGGCCAAATGGTTGAGCCCTTTGCCCAAGCGGCCTTTGCTTTAAAGATTGGAGAAATTAGTGGTGTGATCAAAACTAATTTTGGTTTTCATATTATCAAAGCAACTGATTCGCGCTTAAGAAAGTTTGAAGGCAAGGAAAAAAATGTTGAAAAAGCCGCGCTAATGGAAAAGCAGCAGCAGGCTTTTCAAAAATGGTTTAGTCAGATTAAAGAAAAGGCTAAAATTGAGGTCAATGACCCTCTGCTCAAAGGGCACGCGTATCGTTTTAAAAACCAACTACTTGAGGCCATTGCTGAATATAAAAAAGCGGCCATTAAGGAACCAAACAATGCTTTGGTACACTTCTTTTTAGCTGATTCTTACAAAGTAATTGGTAAGCCTGATTTGGCGGTTGAAGAGTACGAGGTAGCGATTAGGACTGATGGCGGCAATCCATCATTTTACCTGATTTTTGCTTCATATTATGAAAGTATGGGACAAAAGGACAAGGCAATTGAGCAATATAAAAGGGCCTCGCTGGTGGCTGGCGATAATAAAGCAGTCCACGAAGAGCTCCTAGCTAGGTTTAGAAAATTAAAGGCAACCAAGGAATCTCTTCAGGAACAAGCCGAGATTGCGCGGATCAATAAAAAAGAAAAGTTTGAGAAAGAGCTAAAGGGAGAGTAGCGCCTCCCCAGCCCCTAAAATTTGCTTAACTTCGTTAGGTGTGCGGCCTTCGACATAAATACGCAACAGGAGTTCTGTGCCAGAGGCGCGAAACAGGATCCAGCTTTCGTTCTCAAAATAGAATTTTAAGCCGTCCAAATCTTCAACTTGAGCGACCTTTTTGCCAGCAAATTCTTTGGGTGGAGCAGTTTTTAGCTTTTTAACAATATCTTGCGCTTTTTCAGTATGCAAATCTGTACGATCATAATAAAAGTAACCTAACTTCTGCATAATCTCGTCCAGGATTTGTCCCAAAGTCTTGTTTTCATACGCCATTAACTCAAACAGGAGCAATCCCATTAGGACCCCGTCGCGTTCTGGAATATAGCCCTTGATCCCCATACCTCCAGACTCCTCCCCACCAATTAAAATATCTTTTTCCATCATTAATTTGGCCACGTGCTTAAAACCGATCGGGGTAACATACAATTTTCTGTGGTATTTTTGGCAAAGCTTATCCACTAGTTGGCTGATGTTAAAAGTTTTGATAATATCACCTGACATTTGGCGGTTATTGACCAAATGATAAATTAAGAGAGTTAAGACCTGATGGGTGTTAATAAAAGCCCCAGTGGCGTCAATGGCGGCTACCCTGTCAGCATCACCGTCTAAAATTATACAAGCTGTCAGTTTGTCTTGATGGACTAGACTACTTTCTCTAACAAAAGAAAAAGTGTCTTCAAGGTTGATGGGGAGCGGTTCTGGATTGACCCCACCGAATAAGGGATCGCGATAGTTTCTGATTTCTGTTACAGCCAGGCCTAACTCCTTAAAATATCCAATACCAGAGCCAAACATTGGGTCAATGATCATGTTTAGGTTAGCCTTTTTAATTTTTTCCCGGTTAACTAAACTTTTGAGCTTAGCAAAATAAGCTGGTTTTGGGTCAACTAGTTTAATATTTGTTTCTGTTAGGATGACGGTTGGCTTGGTTTTTAAGTTTTTTTCAATTGCGGCTGTAGTTGCGACCCAGGCTGATCCCCCAAAGCTTTCTTTGATCTTAAAACCATTCCATTCTGGCGGGTTGTGTGAAGCTGTGATCATTATTCCGGCAGCCAAATTATTTTGGTTAACATGAAATGAGGTGGTAGGAGAGGAGACTACCGCTTTAAATAATTGAACTTTAATACCTGCGCCGGAGCAAATCCTGGCGACATGCTTGGCAAAAGTTTCTGATTGAAAGCGGTTATCATAGCCAATGGCAACCGGGGCAGTCATTTGGCTGGCTTTTAGATAATTGATAAAGGCTTCCG
Source organism: Candidatus Saganbacteria bacterium CG08_land_8_20_14_0_20_45_16 (assembly GCA_002774365.1). Lineage (GTDB taxonomy): Bacteria > Margulisbacteria > WOR-1 > O2-12-FULL-45-9 > O2-12-FULL-45-9. Next base: position 4,341 of record PEYM01000106.1, read on the forward strand.
TAACTAATTGCAGGTTGTCAAAAGTAAAATCGTCAGCAATCCTAGCGCGCCAGCCGTCAGTGCCAAATTTAATCGCTGAAGGGGTTGAACTCAATATCGTCAATGGGTGCCTCCTCTTTTTTGTGGATATTGCAGGTCTCTTTGGGGACATCTTTTTTCCAGAGTGAAACCCAGCGGTGAGTTTCTTTGGGACAATCCTTGCCTGCGAGTTTATTAGAGGTCAAGCAAATCTCAACCTCAACTAAGCCTTCTGGTTTGGAAAAGGTTAGGACTGGTTTGCCGACCAAGGCTTTTTGGTTGTAATCTTTCCAGATCCTGGGGCAGACAGCGACTTCCGCAACACCCTTCATTGGCGAATTGTCGTCGTTGCCTACCCAGACACCGGTGGCAAGCTGCGGGACAAACCCAATGAACCAGGCGTCCTTAAAGTCTTGAGTTGTTCCGGTCTTGGCGGCAGCTGGCCGGCCGATCTGGCCACGGACACCCGTGCCGCGGGTTAAGACCCCTTGCATAAGATCGTCCATGACCGCAGCGATATTTGAATCTAGCACCCGTTTTTCGGTGATCGTGTGCTTTTCTAAAATTACTCCATTATGGTCTTCAATTTTCACAATAGAAACCGGCTCGACCCTAATACCGTCATTGGCCAGAACGCCGTAAGCTGAAGTCATTTCCAGCAGCGAGACCTCGGAGACTCCCAAGGATAGTGCCAGGGCTGGTTCTAGATAGCTGGTGATGCCAAGGCGTCGAGCGACATTGATAGCTGACGGAATACCAACCCGTTCCATTAATTTAATGGCTGGAATGTTGAGCGATTTCTCAAAAGCAGTCCTTAACGTGACTGGCCCTTGAAATTTACCAGTAAAATTTTTAGGTTCCCAAGTGCCTTTGGGGTTCCATTTGTTAGGGTAGACCTCAAAAATAGTTAGACTGTCATTAAGGATTGCTCCAGGCGAGATTTCTTGTTCCATGGCCGCGGTATAGACAAAAGGTTTAAAAGATGAGCCAGGTTGTCTTTTGGCCTGGACTGCTCGGTTGAACTTGCTCTCATTAAAATCAACCCCGCCAACCATGGCTTTGATATAACCGGTCCGCGGGTCAAGGGACAAAAGCGCTGCTTGCGAAAATTTATAACGCTGGCCTTCTTGTGAAACAAACCGAGTAATTGTGTCCTCAGCCGCTATTTGCATTTCTGTGTCCAGAGTGGTAAAGACCCTGAGGCCACCGTGGTAGACTTTTTCGCTGCCATATTTATCGATCAGTTCCTTGAGCACCTGACTAATAAAATAAGGAGCGATCTCTCCGTGGCGTTTTAAGTTTTGTGGCGAAAAATCAAGGGTGGCTACGGCTGCTAACCTTGCTGACCGTTCGTCTACTAGCTGGTTTTCCAAGAGGCGGTTTAAAACAAAAACTTGCCTTCTTTTGGCGGCTGAAAAATCACGGTAAGGAGAATAAATTTCTGGCCCGCGTATCAAGCCGGCCAACATGGCTGATTCCGCTAGATTAAGGTTTACCGCGTGTTTATCAAAGTAAAGATTGGCAGCTGACTCCACGCCATAGGCATTGTGTCCCAAATAGACCTGGTTAAGATATAGCTCCAGGATCTCTTCTTTGGTGTAGCGGTACTCGATTTCCAGGGCTAAAATAACCTCAGCTAATTTTCTGGTGATCTTTTTCTGACGCGTTAAAAAAAGGTTGCGGGCCAACTGCTGGGTAATGGTGCTGCCGCCTTCGACAAAACGGCCGTAAAGTAAGTTTTTAACAGTCGCGCGTAAAATTCCAGAAAAGTCCAGGCCGTGATGCTTATAAAAATGGGGGTCTTCGGTAGCCACGACCGCTTTTTGGAGCTCTGGCGAGATCTTGGAGAGCGGGATGACTTGACGGTTTTCTTCGCGATGCAAGCGCGCTAACATTTTTCCGTCTGCCGAAAAGATAATGGTACTCTCGCTGGGGGAATAAGAAGTTAGCGTGTTGACGTTAGGCAGCTGGAGCAGCAATTGCAAGGTGAGGCCGGCAACAATGGCCAGGCCAACAAAAAAACCAATAAAGAAAAATTTAGTTAAGGAGATTTTTTGCCCCTTTTTCATGATTGTTATTATAACACTTTGCCTGTTTCTTGATAAGCGATCGAGCCTTATGTTACAATCAACTAACAATAAAGGGGGCATTCCCAATGAAGATATTGGTTATTCATGGGCCTAATTTAGATAAGTTGGGTGAGCGAGAAGTTGATGTTTACGGCAAATTGACGTTAGAGGAGATTGACGCGGCGCTGAGCCGGCTGGGCCAGGAGCTGGGCGTAACAGTTACTTCATTTCAGTCTGCAGGTGAGGGCGAGATCGTTGGCCAAATCGGAACTGCTGAAAAAAAATACCAAGCCATTGTGATCAATCCTGCGGCATATACTCATTACAGTGTGGCGATCTGTGATGCGCTAGCAGCTTGCAGGCTCCCAGTGGTTGAGGTCCATTTATCGAATATTTATTCCCGAGAGGAATTTCGTCACAAATCTGTTATTGCCCCGGTGGCCAATGGCCAAATCTCTGGCTTTGGGCTGAACAGCTATTTATTGGGCTTGCGGGCGGCAGTAGCGCTTGTTAAGTAATAGGAACCTCTTTAATGCAGCCTGACCAACAAACCGCAGTTAAGATTGCTGACCAGGTCATGGCTGGTCTTACTTTGCGGCCTGGGCTAACAGAACAAGAAATTGCTGACAAAATAGTGAGTGAGCTTAAAGTCCGCGGGGCCAAACCTGCCTTTGACGTCATTGTAGCCTCTGGTAAGCGCTCAATTGATCCTCACGGACGGCCCAGTGGAAAAAAACTGAAAAATGGCGAGCAGGTAGTGATTGACCTAGGGGCAAATTATCGTGGCTATTGCTCTGACCTGACCAGAACTTTTTTTATTGGCCGTTTGACAAAGAAATTTTCGCGCTTGTACCAATTAGTAAAAAATGCCCAAGCCAAGGCAATTAAAGCGGTTAAAACCGGGGTTTTTTGCCGGCAGATAGATCTAGTTGCTAGGGAATATATTAGACGGTCTTGTTTTGCTCATTGTCAGATAAAAGAAAAATTATGCGGCGGCGATTGTTTTATTCACACTACTGGCCACGGGGTTGGCCGTAAGATCCATCAAGCGCCACGGATCTCTTTAAAGAGCAGGGAGAAGTTAAAGGTTGGCATGGTGATTACTGTTGAGCCTGGTATTTATTTAAAAGGTTGGGGCGGGATCAGGATTGAGGACATGGTCTTGGTTACCAAGACCGGCTGTCGGGTTTTAACCAAGGCGAAAAAGTGACAACAGTAGCAATCCTTACTGCCGCAGGCCAGGGCAAAAGAATGGGGGCGCCCAAGCAATTTATTGAATTTGAGGGAATAACTATGCTTGAGCGGACACTTTTGGTCTTTGAGAACACTGCGGTGATTGACGAGATTATTTTGGTTGTTAATCCTGATGATATTAAACGCGCCAAAAAGTTTAATTTTGCCAAATTGAAACAAGTGATTGCTGGTGGCCAAGAAAGACAAGACTCGGTTTCCGCCGGGTTAGCTGTTTTGCCAAGTGATTGTGAAATCGTGGTTGTGCATGACGGTGCCAGGCCCTTGGTAACGAGCGAGATTATTGAACAGGCTGTTCAGGTAGCCGAGGAGTCAGGGGCGGTTGTGGTTGGCGTGCCGGTTAAGGATACCGTGAAAATGTCCAATGTCAAATGTCCAATGTCAAAGGATGGAGTTACTATTTTAAAAACACTGGATAGAAATTGTTTGTGGCTAGCGCAGACTCCGCAAGTGTTTAAAAAAAAGATAATTCTGGAAGCGTTTAAAAAGTTTGGTCAGGAAAAAGTGACTGATGACGCGATGATGGTTGAGAAATTAGGAGTTCCTGTTACAATGGTGATGGGCAGTTACGCAAATATTAAAATTACGACCCCGGAAGATTTATTAATAGCAAAGGCATTATTAAAGACATTGGAAACCAGCGAATGAACTTCGCGGTTTCCAATGGGATGATATTTAAGGAAACCCGATCCGCCTAAGGCGGACCAGGTTTCCGAAATAAAAGGAGAAGACAAACAATGACTTTGATTATTGACCTGTTGTCAAACTTTACCTTGATTGCGGTGGCTGTTTCCTGGTTCTTAGCCCAAACCCTCAAGGTTATTATTTACCGCCGTGAAGAGGGGTGTTGGAACCTGCTCCATTTCTTAGAAGCCGGAGGGATGCCTTCGGCGCATTCAGCCACTGTCACTGCGCTGACCTTGTCGATTGGTCTGAGCATAGGCTTTGATACTGCGCTTTTTACCACTTGTTTTGTTTTTGCCTTGATCGTTATGTATGATGCTACTGGAGTGCGGCGGGCGGCTGGCAAGCAAGCAGAGCTTTTAAATAAGATTGTTGATGATATTTACTCGACTGGTAAAGTTAGGATCGAAAAGCTCAAAGAGCTTTTGGGCCATGACCCAATCGAAGTTTTTGCCGGGGCTAGCTTGGCGGTCTTTATTACCCTAATTGTTTTTTATGTCTACTTTATTAGATAAAATTAAACTCCCAGAAACCTTAAGAGAGCTTTCAGCCAAACAACTGGAGCAGGTGGCGGAGGAAGTGCGGCAAAAAATTATTGAGGTTACTGCGCAAACCGGCGGTCACGTAGCCCCTAGTTTGGGCGCGGTTGACCTGGCCGTGGCCCTGCACGCCAGTTTTCAGTCGCCCAAAGATAGAATAGTTTGGGATGTTGGCCATCAAGCGTATGCCCACAAGATTTTAACTGGGCGTTTGAACAAGTTTGATACCTTGAGGACTTACGGTGGTCTATCTGGTTTTCCCAAGCCATCAGAAAGTGTTCATGATGCCTTTGGCGTGGGCCATGCCTCAACCTCTATTTCAGCTGCCCTGGGCTTGGTCAAGGCGCGCGACTTAAATGAAGAAAAACATTCAGTGATTGCGGTTATTGGCGATGGCTCACTCTCTAGCGGCTTGGCTTTTGAAGGGGTCAATAACGTTGATGGCTTTAAAAGCAATTTAATTGTCATTTTAAATGATAACGAGATGTCGATTTCTAAAAATGTCGGGGCCATGTCTAATTATTTAACCCAGGTGGCTACTAGCAATCTTTATGTTGAGCTTAGGGACAGGATTGAAAAAGTGGTCAAGCATATTCCCAGGGTGGGGATGTCTTTGTTTGAGGCAGCCAAAAAATTAAAAGACAGGACCAAGCACATTGTTGTCAATTTTAAGGTTAACGTGATGTTTGAAGAGTTAGGGTATAAATATTTTGGCCCGATTGATGGCCATAACATTCCTTTGTTGATGAGTACACTCCATTATGTTAGGGAGGTTGAAGGGCCGGTCTTGGTTCATGTGATCACTAAAAAGGGCAAGGGCTACCCGCCGGCTGAAAAAGAGCCGAGCCGTTTTCATGGGGTAGGTCCGTTTGTCATAGCAACCGGAGAGACAAAAGCTAGTCCCAAGGTTACGTACACCTCAGTTTTTGGCCAAACCATTGTTGAGTTGGCCCAAAAGAATAACAAGCTGATTGCTATTACCGCGGCCATGCTTGATGGTACTGGCTTGGAAGAATTTGCCCAGAAATTTCCAGAGCGATTTTTTGACGTAGGGATTGCCGAAGAGCATGCTGTAACTTTTGCTGCGGGCCTAGCGATTTCTGGCTTTCGTCCAGTGGTTGCTGTTTATTCCACTTTTCTCCAGCGCGCTTATGACCAGATTATCCACGATGTCTGTCTGCAAAACCTGCCCGTGGTTTTTTGCTTGGATAGAGCAGGGTTAGTTGGGGAAGATGGACCAACACATCATGGGGTATTTGATATTGCGTTTTTGCGTTCAATTCCAAATATGACAGTTATGACCCCGGCTGATGGGGATGAACTCAAGGAAATGCTGGGAAAAGCGCTCACATTAAACGGACCGGTTGCCATTCGCTACCCACGTGGCTCTGTTCCAGAGAAATGTCAAATGTCAAATGACAAATGTCAAATAAATGAGGTTGTTATTTTAGCGATTGGTTCAATGGTTGCGCCATCAGTTGAAGCTGCTGCGCTTTTAGAAAAAGAGGGGATCAGCGCAAAAGTTGTTAATGCTCGTTATGTCAAACCCCTTGATGAAAAATTAATTCTTGAAGCGATCAAAGGGGCGGAAAAGATTGTGACAGTGGAAGAGGGGGTTCTTGAGGGTGGTTTTGGTTCTGCAATACTTGAGTTTTTAAATGAAAAAGGGATAAATACCCCTGTTAAACGATTAGGACTCCCCGATAAATTCATTGAGCAGGGGAAACGTGATCAGCTGCTTGAGATTTGCGGGCTGACTGCGGAGAAGATTTGTCAAGCGGTTAAAAAGGGCAATGGATAACCTGGTTTTCCATTAAAGTCTGTTGAGAAAAAATATTTTTCGCCAGGGGCGAGTTTAATAAGACGTGGATAGGGATATTTCTTCTATTGAGACTAAAAACAAGTGCATCTTCTTGGCGATTTTATCATCGGTGTGACAAAAGCTTGTCATTGCAGCTAGAAAATCTTCTCGCCGACTGTGAGGAGGTGAATTCTTGGGTCATACGTAATAGTGGGGTTTAACCATAGAGTTTAGCTCTCCTGAATAGATGAAACTTTTTGTCTCTCCATTTACGTAAAAGGCGGGATGGTATCGTTTTTTCTCTTTTCTCGCTTGCTTGATTTTCTCGTTTTCTTCTTTGATTGCTTCACGTCGTAGCCCGATTCGTATCTCCTGGA
>PEYM01000079.1 GCA_002774365.1 Candidatus Saganbacteria bacterium CG08_land_8_20_14_0_20_45_16
ATTCCAACACCAGATTAACCAAAAATTGAAGGAAATTAGAAGAATTTCACTGAAACTTTTTTCATCCAAACTCTGTTATATTGCCGGGGCTTCATGAGTCTCTATCTTTCCATCGGTACCTTGTGGAAAAAATTTCACTTTATAAAAACAAAAGGAGGTAAGTTAATAAAATTCTACGCCGCGGCTAAGAAATCTGGCTGATTGGTTTCGCTGTCAGCTTGTTCTTTGATCATTCGCTGCAAAATAAACGCCAAGGCGATTGGATCGTTTAGCTCTCTGGGATCTTTAGTCTCGCCGGCAACTTTGGCTGCGTCAATTAGGAGCTCAATTATTCTTAAAGGGTGGAGCCTTGGAGAGCTTCCTTTTTCTTCTGCCTTGAGCGTTGTTCTGATGTTTCTTTGAGCTTGAGTTGAGAGAAAAAGCAAGGTGTTGATTGCCTCAATGATTAGGGCTGTGCTCTCTTGTATGCCTTGTTTTTCAATGGAATTTCGCAGGGGTGGGCTAGCTTCAATGAGCCTGCCTAAGCTATAGAGCAATAATAATTGATCTTCTAAGCCTTTTCTTAAACCAGTGTTTTGGGTCCTGCGAACAGGGATTTCTAAACTGGCTGGAGATAGCCCAATTTGCCTGGCTGCTTGGCCAACATTAATTGCCGTGGTGATTTCGCTTAGTTCTAATTGTGGCCACGCTTCGAGGAGCTGAAGCGGCATGGTCATTAAGCCTAATCTGATCCGTTGCCTGATCTCATTAGAGGTCAAGGAATGTCTTAAAGCAAGCTGGTTTAGTCGGAAGGTTGGGATAGCGCGCAGCAGCCGGTCTGTCTGGCGCTCATAACGCTGTTCTCGGTCACGACTTCGCCATTCAAATCGTCTTGCTTCTGGACGACGAGTGTCCCTAGCTTCATGTAATTCAATAATCCTGTTTTCCATAGCTTCTCTCTTTCTCTATATATATCGGCACTTTTCTTGAAAAATTTCACTATTTTTGGTATGATTAAATTTCATTGGTTTAGGGAGGGCAAAAATGATCAGAGAAAATGATAAGAAAATAATTCTGAAATACGCCAAAAAATATGATGTTTCCGATATTTATCTGTTTGGTTCCTCGCTCGAAAAAGGTCAGCATGCCCAAGATATAGATTTGGGGGTTAGGGGAATACAACCAAAATTATTTTTTAAGTTTTACGGGGAATTATTTAAGACTTTATCAAAACCTGTTGATCTTGTCGATTTGTCAAAAAAATCATTGTTTACCTCTCTTATTGAAAAAGACGGAGTAAGGATCTATGGGAAGCCTATCTGACAAAATTACTGCCGAAAAAGAAAATATTGAAAAAACTCTAGCTAATTTAGTAGCGGCTAACAAAAAGAATAAAAAAATATATCGATTAAGGAGTAATTTCAATGTCAAAGAAGTATAAAATCGCGGTTATTGGCGGAGACGGGACAGGACCAGAAGTCGTTGCTGAGGGACTAAAAGTCTTAAAAGTTGTAGCTAAAAAGCATAATTTTGAGTATGGGCTCAAGGATTTTGATTTTACCGGCCAGAGATACCTTAAAACCGGCAAGCTTGTTAGCGACGAAGATATTGAAGAGCTAAAAACTTTTGATTCGATCTATCTTGGGGCAGTTGGCGACCCGGACGTCAAACCCGGGATTATTGAACACGGAGTTTTGCTCAAACTTCGTTTCGCCCTTGACCAATACATTAACCTTCGCCCGGTAAAACTTTATCCAAATGTTTGGACCCCTGTTCGTGATAAAGGGCCGGCAGAGATTGATTTTGTAGTGGTGCGCGAGAATTCAGAAGGGCTTTATGTTGGGACCGGCGGTTACTTAAAGAAAGGGACCTCTGATGAAGTGGCAACCCAAGTATCTGTTAATACCCGCAAAGGGGTGGAAAGATGTTTGCGTTATGCCTTTGAATACACCAGGAAGCGGAATAAACGGAAGCAGTTGACGCTCGTAGGTAAAACTAATGTTTTAACCTATGCCTGGGACCTGTGGGAGCGGGCGTTTCACGAGATCGGTGAAAAAGAGTACAAGGACATTAAGCTCGATTATGCCCATGTTGACGCAACCTGCATGTGGTTTGTCAAGAATCCTGAATGGTTTGATGTGATTGTGACTGACAATATGTTTGGTGACATTATCACGGATCTTGGGGCGATGATCCAAGGGGGGATGGGGATTGCGGCTGGCGGTAACATTAATCCAGAAGGGGTTTCCATGTTTGAGCCGATCGGCGGCTCAGCCCCAAAATATACTGGCAAAAATGTAATTAATCCTTTAGCTGCTATTGGTGCTCTGCAAATGTTGCTTGAAGAACTTGGCGAGGATAAAGCTGCAGCAGATATTGAACAAGCGATCATTAAAACTGTAGCTAAAATGCCTTCACAAGCTGCCGGCAAGATGGGAATGGGGACACGGGAAGTTGGGGATACTGTTGTCGCGAATTTGTGAAATCGTAAATTCTATCACTAATTACTTGTCACGAATAGACTAGAATGATTAATTTTTAATTTTGTCCAAAATCTATCAAATTACCAACTAAATTATTTTGAAATTTTTCCCTGGAATTGACGATAATATTTAGTGGAGGCTTATTGTCAAAAAAGACATACTATAAAGTAGTCAAGTAGAAATTAGTTATCAAGGATCAAGCCCAAATGGGCAGGGAC
>PEYM01000020.1 GCA_002774365.1 Candidatus Saganbacteria bacterium CG08_land_8_20_14_0_20_45_16
CTCATATTACTTATCGTCTTAACTTGAATAAACCTTTCCTCTTGTAGTGGAGCTACCCCGAGTCTGCGAGGGGTAGCGAGTTATCTTGAAGCGGCGAGATCGGATGACGACAGTTGCCGAACAAAGAGATTTAAAAAAGACTTTTTTGGCTGGAGTTGAAAAAAATCATCCAGTAGGGGTTCCAGAGTTTTTGTTTGATTTAGCTAATGAGGCCGCGCAGGCTTTTAAATTAACAGCAGAAACATTAGGTGTTTATCGCATAGGTGAATATCTGAAACAGTTTAAAGTCCTGGCTCCCCAAGCAACTGCTGGATTGCGGGAAACTTTTGATATTCTTGATTGGAATAATCCTAACTACATGTATAATCCTGTTTTTACTACCATGCTTATTAGGGCTGAAGCAGACTTTATTAAGGAACTTCACACAAAAAAAGCAGCCAAGTTGGCTGGAATGGATTTATCCATGAAAGCTGCTGAGATGGAAAAAGCTTTGCCAGTGGAGACAATTCAAGGGATCAGAGAAATGTTTGGTGGCCGCACGGTTCAACAAATTCTTGAATTACTTAGAGACAAGCCAATGAAGGTAATTGGAAAAGAGGTCAGGCCACAAACAGACCAGATGCTTGAGCTTGAAGCTAGAATTATGGCGGCTGAAGACATTACCATCATTACTATGGAAGATTTTACCGATACCACTAATATATATTTAAATTCATTTTTGTGTTTCTTGTTGGGTTCTGATGGTGGAACTTACTATACCCCAAGCCACAGTTCTGTTTATGTTTTAGGCCGTAAGGCGCTAGCTGCTGATGGAGCCCAGCTTTTGCCAGAGGTTTATAACCGATTTATTGAAATACTTGCTGGCATATATGATAAGGCCATGGTTGGTGGATATGAGGTCTCTCTTTCTGCTAAGTCTGACCCAAATATTTTATATACCCTCACCTATCAAAGGGTGGCAGAACTATTTTCACGTGTTTTAGCGCCAACCAGAGAGGCAATTGAACAAATTAATGAAACAGCTAAGAGAGGATTAAGAATTGTCCTCAACACACTCTCCGGTAGCGCTGCTAAAAGTCTCGCTGCTCAGTTTGTAGCGTTAGGTATTAACCAGAAAATTTTTACACCTCTCTGGGCGGAAGAGGATTCATTCTTTAATGCTGGTTATGCTGTTATTCAAAAAGATGGCACGTTTTTAGTTGATCATTTGGGGGTTGATACCTCTGCCCCAATGGTTGTCAGGCAAATCCCCTACGCTGATGTTTTAACTGATGCTGAAATTGGAACCCAAATTTATGAATGTGATCCTGACAATGACCGCTTTGTCGTAAAACAGGTCCTTTCTGAAGATGCCAGGGCTTTGTGTGAAACATTTGGTATTGATGTTTATGAATTAGGAAATGGCAAGATTCTGGTTGCCCCAAGTCCTAATAAGACCTTTTTACTACTTGATATTGCTGATTATGAACGTATGAAAGCTAATGGCCAATGGGAACAGTATGAATTCTTGTATTTCCCAACTTATGTTTCTTCTGCTGCTTGGCAGGAGTTTTCCGCTTATGTTGCAAAAGAAGAAGGCAACCTAGAAACATTCCTTTGCCGGGTCGGTTTTAAAAACTTTAATGGGGCTCTAGCAGAGATCCAAAATTGGTGGTTTAACAGGCCTGATGAGGCCGCTTTAACAATTCAACCACAATTGGGTGAGCCAATTACTTTAGATCGCTCAAGGATATTACGGGTTTTGAGTAAAGAGGAGGAAAGTGGTGGCAGAACAGCTGGTTTGGCAGAACCGCTAATGAACATTCTTGGTCAGCAAATATTCTCGCTACCAGAAAAAGCAACGGGTGATGCCTTGATGGCCCATTTAACAGATATGGCGAGGAGATTTTTGGCGGGAGAAGAGATGGATCTACCTTCCGTTGTTCAAGCGGCTTATGATAAGTATGACTTAAAATCAAGGATTGATTACCGCTTAGATATTCTTCACGGGGACCAAGGGATTATTGCTCAGGTTGGGCCAGAAGAAGCTGCTCAACTCAAAGCCAGTGCTGGGGCTGAAAAAGCAAACTTTAATACCTTCTTCTTTTCTGTTGCTAAGGCAATTAGAAATGAAACACTAACACTTGATCAAGCCAGGGTAATCTTAATGACGGTCCTGCCAGCCTGGAATGAGACCTGGCAGTGTCTTGATTTAATTATGTATGTTGAGGAAGAATTGATGCCAGGACAATTTAGACCAGAAGGTGTTGTCATGACCTTCAGTGCCAAAGATGACTTAACTCCCATGGTTACTCAGTTTAAATTCAGACCATCTGGCACAGATCCTTTGAAGAGCAAAGTTTATATTGATGCCGAAGTTCTTGGTTCAGGGGAGATTGAAGCAATAAATGTTGTGCTTAATGTTTTTAAGAAAAATGATCTTTTCAAAGTATTAGATCGTTTTGGAATTGCTTATTCTGAACCACGGCCAGCGACAGTTGATCAAATTCAATTAAGATCCATGAACTTTATCTCCCCCTCCCCTGATTTTGGGGAGGAGGGATTTAGAGAGTAAAAAAATAAGGAGGAAAAGAGAATGGATGCATCGCAGTTTCAAGGCCAGGGTGGTGTTGGAGACACTAAAAAATGAGAAGACGTTAAGCCAAATTGCGTCCGAGGCTCGCATTGATCCCAAAAATATCCAGAATTGGAAAAAGGAGCTTT
>PEYM01000065.1 GCA_002774365.1 Candidatus Saganbacteria bacterium CG08_land_8_20_14_0_20_45_16
AACAGGAGCGAATCTTTAATCTCGTCGGTGCTATGCCATTTCTGTGTAGTGGCTAAGAGCCCCGAAATACAGGCTACAACACTACGTTGCCCGACTCTTGGCCACTAAAAAATCACTCAACACAAAGTCTGACCAGCCAACCATCAAAATCACCAGCGCTATCAGACTGTGTTGATCCAACAAGATATATACCACCTCTAGCATCTACTGCAACGGAATTAAACAAATCATTTTCATTCCCCCCAAAGTTCTGGCTCCACAGCTGAACACCTTCTCTATCTGTTCTAACTACCCAGCCGTCTGAGTTGCTGGCTCCAACTAACGTTGTCATACCAGCTAAAATAAATCCACCATCAGCAGTTTCTTTAACAGCAGAGAAAGAATCAATTCCTTCTCCGCCAAAGGTTCTTGCCCAAACCGAATATCCATCCTCATCTAACCTAACTAGCCACCCATCCGAATTCATTGATCCTGCCAAAACAAAACCTCCCCCCGCTGCTATTTCAACTGCATTAAATATTCCATTAAGAAAATTTCGATCCCATAACTCACTACCAGCTTGATCAATCTTAACTGCCCAAGCCGCAGTCCCATAGGCCCTGTCTCCTGCCAATATATATCCTCCATCTACTGTTTGGCGAACAGCAGAAAAATGTTCACTGCCCTCTGTTTCAAAAACAAGAGACCAACTATTATCTCCATTGCTATCAGTCGCAACCAACCAGCCAGCATGAAATATCCCATCAAAGATTCTTGAGCCCGCAGCAACAAACCCACCATCACCAGTCAGAGAAACTGAATAAAAGGTATTCGAATTCCAGTTTGATTCCCCAAAAAGCCTTCTCCAGATCCCAATCCCTTCCTCATTTGTCCTTACTAACCAACCAGCTTTCCCCCTACCCCGCACCTCAAAAGAATTTGTCTCTCCTACTATGATAAAGCCTCCATCTAGCGCCAGCTCAACCGAAAAAAAACGATCAGGATTATTTTCGCCAAAAGTCCTACTCCATTCCTCAATCCCTTCTGCATTGGTTCTAATCAGCCATCCATCATCACTCCCTGCACCAAAAGAACTCGTTGTCCCAGCCAAAACAAGATCTCCGTCACTGGTTTGTTGCAATGAATTAAGGACATCTCTACGCTCTCCCCCGAATGTACTACTCCACACTCCAAAAATAGCTACGGATCCTCTGCAATCATTATCCACCCCATCGCAGACCTCTTCAGAGGGCAAAACTTGCTCTTGCGTAATAACATAATGCCGCCAGGCCCCATCAAGCTGGCACTCCTCTATTTGCGGCTGGCAAGCCCCAACACCTTGAGTTTCAGGAGGACCATCATATCTTTCTCTTGCCTCACCAATTAAACATTGATCATCATAACCATCACAGTTTTGGTCTATGTCGTCATTGGGAATTTCTTCGCGGGGAATGCAAGTAGGCTCATCTGCATCGCCAGCTGCATCAACCCCACTGTCCGGCCGAGTTGGAGGAAGATCGGTCCCCAAGACACAGTCATTCAAAGTTAAAAAAGCAATGATCAGAAATGCATATCTGGGAGGAATAAGGCTTAGCCAGCCAAGGGATTGCCCCTCACTCGCCTCTAGAGTTTTAGGTAAGTTTATATTAATGTTATTGCTTATACCTAGTAGTTCGGTTATGCCCATATATCCCTCCCAAGATAAAAAGTTATCACATCCTATCCCTTAATTTAATCAACTTAGCATAAGTCAATGTTTGGCTGTTGATTGGATCGTCACCCAAAACAGTCAACAAATCATATAGCTTATCTGTGCTACGCCCTCCCTGCTTACTACGTACTTGAGCTAATAGTGCTACTGCTTGCGTCAAATTTTCCAGCGGAGCAAGCTCGTCAGATAACTCAAAAGATACCCTGCCTTTGCCCAGTCTATTTAAGGCTTGGGCTAAGAGCTCCCTGCCATGAGCATGGTCAAACATAGCTGCAAACCGCTGTTTTTCGAGCTTAACAACAACAGAGCGTACTCCGAGGAAAGTCAAAGCGCCGGCTAGCACGCCCGTCGCGGCTGCTATGGCAACGCCAACCGGGGTCAAGAAAAATAAGGCTGCGGAACCAGCCAGGGCGGTAGCAGCAGAGGCTGTACTAACTATTGCCAACTCCTGGCGGAGCTTGGCCAGCTTAACCACAACCCCACTTTGGCTATCCTTGGCCAGAGCTAAGGCCGTAACCCTCGCTCTCTTCCCTGTAAATAGCCCTTCTGATGTAACCTTCGGGTTCGGCGTAAATACCCCGCCTGGTCCTCTTCCATCATTAATAGGAAGTTGGGCATTCAATGCTTTAGACCAAGCCTCGGTAGGCACTTCGGTTCTCCCCCCAAAAGCCTCTGTTCTCCCCTCATAAAACTCTGTTACCTCATCCTTGCTGTAAAGCTGCGTCTCATCGACAACAACAGATGGTTCATGCTTAGAGTTGCCCCCCCTCGATCTCACGCGAACAACCTCATCTTCTTTGATCTCTCCTTCAGTAGGAATGCCATCGGCTATTCTTGGATCATATTCCGTGTCCGGCGTCTCATCATCTCTTCGCATCGGCCCAAACTGCGGATCAGCACAGGTTCTGGGATCAAATTCAGTATCAACACCCTCTTGCGGGTCTCTCTGCATCCTTGGATCAAGCTCGGTTCCACCCTTACTTTTAACCGCGGCCGGCCTGCCTATATGCACAGGTATTCTTGGGTCAAGGACTGTCTCGTCTTGCTCATCTCCCTTGCTAAATGATATTAGGAACCTGGCTTGCAGCGCGCCGTCATCAGACAGGACAGGAGACATAAACGCCTTTTCTTGAACCTGCGGCCGCCTTGCTATTACCTCACTTTTACCCTGGGGAACAATATGCCTCAAACAAATCAAAAGCCCTGGATCTATCCTTTTTACCAATCTTGCCAATATTGACATTTTTACCGCCTCCTTAAATTTTTTTAAACTTTTATAACTGCCTTAAGATTTCCAGTGTTTTACGTTTAATATTAGAATAAACACCTCCCTGATCTTCTGGATAATAAGCCAGAATATTTTTTTCTCGCTCCTGCCAAGTCATTTTAGTGAGATCATCCAAAAGATGACGGACACTTGACCGAACCTCTTTAGAAATTCCCGCAGTAAATGAAGGCATCTTGCCATATTCGATAAATGGCTCTTTTCTCCCTATTTTTTCTCCTAGCCATCTCATATAATCAACCACCCTAGGTGGAGCCTCTGGATGCGGCTTTTGTCCAACCAACACTTCATAAAAAACAACCCCCAAAGCAAAAACATCCCTAAGATACTCTGCTTCATACGGAACATCTTCTCTGCCGTATTCCGGCGCGCAGTAACCCGCCTTGGCTGGTTCGGCATGCATTGGCTGGGTTAAACTTTTGTCTAATTTCTTATTTAATAATTCTCTTAAGATTGTGAGTTGGCTCTGGTTTAAGACCAACTCTTGCAAAGCGGCTTCAATAGCTTCTTTTTCAACTATTATCTTAAGGTCATCGCCGCCTCTTTCCACTTCAACAAACAATTGGCGCACCATGAGCTTAAAGTTGTGCTTATCTAATCTCAAGATGCCCCATAACCATTCCCTTGAAACAAAGCGCTGCTTGCTCTCTGCCCCTTTAGCGCTACCAAAATCAATTAGTTTCAAAAAAGCCTCATCAGCAGTCAACATAATATTTTGCGGCGTGACGTCACGGTGGATAATCCCCAGCTTTTGGGCTGCTTCAAGCGCCTCGACCATAAAATATAAAACAGTTAATGCTCCTCGCAAATCAAGCGAACCGTTCTGCTTAATAAGTTTTGACAAGGGCAGTCCTCGCCTAACATACTGCATTACTAAAAATGGGGCGGTTTCGTTTATGTCATAATCAAAAATATGAACAACATTGGGATGCGGTTTTTTATTAAATTCTAACTGCAATTTAACTTCGTTTCTAAAGCGCCGAACAGCCAAGCCCTCTCCCTCATCTTCTCCCTTGACTATAAACTTGCTTTTTAAAAATTTGATGACCACTGGGCCATATTTATCATGAAGCGCACTGTAAGCATCACCTAATCCGCCTCCACCAATGCGCTTAATCAGCTTGATCCCCCAACCACTTAGATCATATGGGATCGATTGACTAGGATCATCCACTAAATCAGTATCAATATCACCAGCAAAACGGTCTTTGATAAGTTGCAAAACCCTTACCCTTAATTTATCTTTTTCTTGGTGCAGTTCAACCGGAAAATGAGTTAGGTATGCCTCTATCCCTTTGATCTTTGTGACAACCCAAGGGGCTGTTTTTTCAATCATTGTCCAAGGGACCTCTTGCTCAATCATTTCCTGGACTCTTTTGGCAATTCCGGCTTTAGCTGCCAGTTGCCGCTGCTGTGCATCAGCCTCAAACAAAGCCTGCTTTAAACGCTTATTTTCTGTTTTGGCCGCGCTCTCTGCTTTAGCCTGCTCTTCCGGTTTAATAAATTTCCCATACAGCGGGACCAACACCCAGGCTGGCACAGCTGAAATAGCCTCAAGCCAGCCGGCAGCCAAGGAACCGGCAAGCAAAAACTCCTCACCATGGCTTATTGCCCCATCGGCAAAAAGCAAATAACCAAGTCCCATCATCCCGCCAACTGTCAAACAAACTGTATGTCTAACAAAAGCCACTTTTCTGGCGCGGCTTGAATCATGCCACTGTTGTTTGAGCCACGACCTTTGGACAGCTTCTGTAAGTCTTGCTTCCTGAACCATCATTACCTCTCCAATCCCAGCACTGCCGTGTTCGGGCCGGAAATATCTCCGACCGCCAAGCCAAAAGTAAGCCGGCCCTGGGACTCATCACGGACAAAATCATACGACCAGTTAAGATCAATAAACGCCCGCAGGGGCTGGTAAATCCTCGGCATCACCCTGATCCCGCCGGCTATCTGTCCCGAGTTTTCAGGCTCGCCTGACATATAAACAAGGTCGCCGTTAAAAGCGAGCACCACCCAATCCTCATGGCGGCTGTTCTCGCCTAAGCGCCACAAGCTCGATAGCCGCAGGGAAAAGCCAAGCTCGTTGCCAAACATAAACGAGCCGGCCGCGCCAATCCTGCCGTCTAAAAACGAACCGCCAACTGCCAGCTGGCCAAGAGTTAGCCTTTCTTCACCCAAATAATAGCCGTCATCATCAACGGAAATATAGCGGGGGGAAAAGACTGCAGCATCAACCTGTAGCCGAGAGCTTCGGTTGTGATAAAAATAATTTACTCCGCCAAAGATATCACTGTCCCTTGGGCTCCACTCATTGTTAACATCAACCCTGGTTCCGCCGGTGCTAAAATACAAGCCAAATCCATGATGCTCCCAAATATTTAAATTTATCAAAAAATCAGCTACCAGCGCCCCCCAGCTCTCCCAACCAGCAGCCTGGGAAAAATCAAAAACTGCCGCTACCCCTCCCTCAAGAAAATAATCAACAAAATCATCAGCTGTGCGAGGGGGAGGAGGTGGTGGCGTAGGGGGCACGACTTCTGGAACAACAGTTTGCTCTCCAGGTGGAACTAGAGGGATAAAAGTTGGGTCAATCGGCTGAAGAAAAATAGCAACTTGTTGGTTATAGTTAACACAAGACCTGCTTAAAATTCTTGTTACACTTCGAAGAACTCCACTTACATTTCGAACAATCTCCTCACGTTGAGCAACCAGATCAATCTGATTAAGGCCTATTTCATCAGCTCGGTCAGGTGAAAGCCCATGCAGTACACTGTCAAGCTCTTCAAACAACCTGCGATAAAATATTGCTAATGAGTATTGCTCGAAATTAGGTAAAGTTGCTAGCTCACGAGAGTAAATCCTGGCAATATTGGGATATTGATTACTACTTAAAACTTCTCTGATCTGGCGATAAACCTGAGCCACACTTCTTAGAGCTGAAGAGACCAGCCAAAGATCACCCTCCCTGTTAGGATAATTTCTTGCTCTCATTAATTCGACTGCACGATTATAAACCGCTTCGCCAGAAACCATGCTTTCTCTTAAATTAAACTGATCGGCCAATTCTCTTCTGGCCCTAATCATTACCTGCCTGCCCTGAGGAGAAAGAGAGGCATCAAGCTCACTCACTTCTTGGCCAATCGTCATAAGTTGCTGAAAAGAAGTGATGGCCCAACTAATTTCGCCAAGTATTTCAATCTCTTGCTGAGTAACCCTAATTTCGTCAGGAATTGATTGTCCCTCTGCAAGGGGAGGTAAGGGGGTCAAACTAACATTTACAGACCTGCAAATTTCATTAATTCCCATTTAAACAATCTCCTTCTTAAATTCCCACATTTTGACCGGCACCAACATCCCTAGGATCAGCAGGTTGTCGAACTTTTGTTGGCCTGGGCGGTCTTGGCGGCTCCACAGGAATCGGTTCCGGCTGCACTGGCCGCGGTCGCGGTCGAGGCGCGGGGCAACTTCTGCAATCCAGCTCTGGACAAGGTTCTGGCTCCGGCTCTGGTGGCACAACCGCTGCGGCCAAGTCATCACAAACCTGCTGCTGGTTAACCGCAATCAAAGAGCCACTGCAATAATCCGGCCCAGCCAAAGCCCTGATCACACTGGCCAAGGGAATAAAGAACCAGGTCGAATCAAAATAATCAGCTAAGCTTTCCCACCTATTTTGACGGAGGCTGCGGGGTGCGGCAGGCGAAAACCTCTCTAAAAGAGCTGTCGGCACCGCGTCAATATCAAACTCGCTTATCTGGCAGCGGCTGCGGGCAAACTCGACAAAGGCAACGTTGCGGTCGGTCTCATTTTCAGACGAAACGCAAAAATAGCTGTCCGCAGAACTTTCCTGCTGCAACACATCATGCTGTTCTGGCTGCGCTGAAAATATCTGCAGCGGGATAAATGATGTTATAGCTTGGATCAGTGGCATCTCTTTTTCCTCCTTACCTTACAACCGGCCGAAAAACCGTATCGGCATTAATGATAATTTCAAAAGCTTCGCCAGGCACCACAGAAACATCTTCTTCTGGAATTCTTAGCCACTCATAAAGGTCAAAAAACCAAGTTCTACTTTCATATAGCTGAGAAGTAGGGTTCCAGCGCGTTATTTTTTCACACGTTCCGGGAACAGGCCCATCATTTATATCATTAACTATATCCATTAAATTCACATAAGAACTATCATAAGGAATTGAAATAAAGTTCCGGTTGCCGCCATCCGCGTGGTAAGTTAAGTCAAAAGTAAAATCAGGGTCATTCGCGCCAAAGAGCATCAAATTAAAGTCAGTTAAAATATTGATTTCGATCCCTTCGCCTGCAACAACCAGAGGTACTTCCATTTCATGAGTATCATAATTGTCCACTTCTGATAACCATGCCGTCCCGCCCCAAAAAACATTTTCATACGCTTGGGTTGCGGCATTGTACCTGGCAACTAAGTCGCACAATGCCGGTGCCCGCAATCGTCCAGCCTCTTTAGTAATATCAGAAATACCATTTATTTCTTCGAGCAAATCAGCCAAGGTCGCGTAGCCAGTGCGATAAGGCAGGGAAATCCAATGCCGGTTGCTGTCATCCGGATAGTAAGTTAGGCTTTGCCTAAAAACATAACCCATATTTGACGGTTCAGACTCTTCGTCCATACAAACACTGGTAACCTGATAATAAAAACTCGAACCTGTGCCAATAAAAGCCAGGCCGGAAATCCAATAACTATGGCTGCCTGCAACCACTGTAGTCAGCCGCCGCAAGCTATCCGGTGAGGTGCCGCTATAAATTTGATAGTAGCTGCTTGGCTCGCCTTCCGGCGGCATAGTCCAGCTTAAACCAACATTGCTGGCGATTTTTCTAATTAAAAGGTCCCTGACCTGTCCCATTACGCACAGCTCATCATGGCCGTCGCAATTTTGATCTATCCCGTCTTCAAGCACCTCATCTACCGGCAGCCTTTCTGGCCTGGTCTCATAAAAGAGCATCCCCTCGCCGCGATCCTCGCAAGTCTCAATCTTATCCTGACAAATGCCTATTCCCCTGGTCACACCCAGGCCGGAATAGCTTCCCCTTTCCTCGCCTCCAATACATTGATCATCGTAGCCATCGCAATTCTGGTCTATCTCATCATTGAGAACCTCATCTTCAGGCCGAATTTCTTCTCGTGTTCTGTAATATTGAAAACCCTCTCCCCTATCCCAGCACTCCTCAAGATAACCTTGGCATATCCCAACATCTCTGGTTCCAGCTTCTCCAGAATATCCCTCCCGGTGGTCACCATCTAAACAATAATCATCAAAGCCGTCACAATTTTCATCCACCCCCATTGCGCGGGAACTCATCACGAGGCAGAGTCGCTTCTCGCACAACCACAAACCGCATCCCCTGGCTAGTCAACTGGCATTCCTCAAATTGCGCTTCACAAATCCCAACCCCCTCTGTATCATCAGGCCCAGAATACGTCTCTATTTCTTCTCCAATGGAGCAAAGATCATCATAGCCGTCACAGTTCTGGTCAAGCCCATCATTGGGGATTTCTTCATAGGAGACACAAATTGGCTCATCCGCATCACCAGCTGCATCCTCTCCGCCGTCCCCTCCCACATCCGGCCTGCTGGGTGGCACTTCATCTGACAGGACGCAATCATTTATAGCTGCCAAAAGAACAAAAAGAAAAGCATAACGGGCTGGAATTAAGCTTAATAAAGACACCGAAGACGAAGCGTCTTCACGGTCTGGCAAAACTGAGGTTACAAGATTATTAAATTGGCTCAAAACAATTGCCGATATTCCCATTTCCTTCCCCCTAAAATAAAAAGACCTACTTGAGCTGAACTCAAATAGGTCTTTTAAGACTCGGGTCCTCT
This sequence comes from Candidatus Saganbacteria bacterium CG08_land_8_20_14_0_20_45_16, assembly GCA_002774365.1. Lineage (GTDB taxonomy): Bacteria > Margulisbacteria > WOR-1 > O2-12-FULL-45-9 > O2-12-FULL-45-9. The sequence goes on from PEYM01000065.1 coordinate 8,831, forward strand.
ACAATTTATATCATCTGGTTATGGAAAAAATTTCAGTCTACTTTAGGGAGGGTTAAAACCAATTAATGGTAAAGGCTTCACCAGGCAAGCGGCTGGCTCTATAAACTGAAACCGTATATGGCCTGCCTTGTTCAACCGGATAGCCTTCTTCAGAATCCCAATTGAAGATTCCATCTGAAAAATCACCGGTTGTCCATCGGCCGGTCTGATCCACCGGGTTCCAAACGCTTGTTGTTACAGTGTCTCCTTCCATCGGCCAGGAAAAAGCAGAGGCGATTGAATTGCACAAATCAACTGTGGTTGCCAGGTCTTCCCTGTACCAGGGTATAGAAATCCAGTTCAGGTTGCCATCATCTATGTGGTAAAGGGGTTGGCGAATAGAACCTGCGGCCGGTATATCACCAGTAATGGTCAGACTAGTTGAAAACACTGTCCCCGGTGCCCTAAGATTTCTAAAAAGCGACACCTCGTATACGTGACCAAGGGTTAGTCTTTCCGGACTATCCCATAAAAATGCACCGGAATAATAGTCTCCGCTTGTCCGTCGGCGGGTTTGTGTCTCCTGATCCCAAACACTTATGCCTATACTGTCACCATCATCAGGCTCAAAGGTATCTGCAATCGCATTGCCTAAATCCACAGTAGTCTCCAATAAAAGACCATCTGCTTCGGCATCAATAAAGGGGATAGAGACCAAATTGCGGTTGCCAAAATCAACATGGTAGAGAGGAAAAGCTATCTCCCCCGTATCATAACCGTCGCAATCTTCATCCACTCCATTATTACAAGTCTCACTGGTCGGCAGAATCTCTGCTTGAATTTGATAATACTGAATACCGTCCCCTCTGTCCTGGCACTCCTCGACATAGGGCTGGCAAATCCCCACATTCATGGTCCCTGTCGGGCCAGAATATTGCTCATGCCGCGCTCCTTCCACACAAAAAGGATCAACATAAAGCTCAAGCTGCTGCGCCCCTACAGTGCTTAACCCGCACACATAGCTCTCGGCTTCAACGGAAACTATATAAGGATAGGCGCCAGTGGTAAAAAGCATCGTGGTAGCATCATAATTGTCACCAGCAAGCCTAGGGCGAATGGTCTCTGTCTCCCCAAGCCGACTAACAATAAAATAAAAGCTCATCGCCTCTGGCACTTCATTAGCCTCTGTTACCGCGTTGGTCGAAAAAGAGAAATAAACCGTATCGCCATCGCAGATATTATCGGTGCCGAAACAATCTGAGCCCTCCTGATGACCAATTACCATGCCAATAGTCTCTGTCGAATCAATAATGGGCGGTAGGCACGGAACAGCTGTGCCGTCACAATTTTCATCGATGCCGTTGCCGGTAATTTCTTCCTGGGGCAGGATCTCCTCCTGGATAACAGTTTCCTCTCTGGGGTCACACCTTGTTACTTCTACAATCTCGGGCTGACAAAAACCAACCCCTTGAGTCCCTGGCGGCCCGGAATAATTTTCCAGCCTTTCCCCAACTACACATTCCACATCCCCATCTTCTCCCGCATCCGGCCGGCGCGGGGGCAGGTCGGTAAAAGCCGTGCAATCACTTAAGGCTGCCAAGAAAATAAAAAGAAAAGCATAGCGGGGAGGGATTAAACTTAACAATGAAACAGGGGCAGTCTCTTCGCGGTCTGGCAGATGAGAAGCCAAAATATTATTTAGATCTACGCCTAGGGAAGCTGTTATGTTTATCATTAGCTACTCCCCCTCCGGAACATAACTTCTCTGGCCATTATTTTCTTCAAAAATATCAAAATCTATAATGGACTGAAGAATTTGGACAGGTAAAATGAGTGCGGGTTTCCTTCTTGAGTGGTAGGATATTAATATAAACGGGGAGGAAATCAAAATGAGTAGAAGAAAAATGAAAAAGTATCCGAGCAGTTTCAAGGCCAGGGTGGTGTTGGAAACACTAAAAAATGAGAAGACGTTAAGCCAAATTGCGTCCGAGGCTCGCATTGATCCCAAAAATATCCAGAATTGGAAAAAGGAGCTTTTAGAGAATATAGAGCTAGTTTTTGATAAAG
>PEYM01000052.1 GCA_002774365.1 Candidatus Saganbacteria bacterium CG08_land_8_20_14_0_20_45_16
ACCGGACATTTTCACTTTGCCCAATCCGGACATTATCACGTTGCTGCTACATTGCGACCACTCACTTGCTCCAACCTTTTCTCTCATGTTAGAATCATATCTTGATGCGCCCATAGCTCAGTTGGATAGAGCAACAGATTTCTAATCTGTAGGCCGCAGGTTCGAATCCTGCTGGGCGCGAGGCTTTAGTTGTGCCCAGGTGGTGGAATTGGCAGACACGCCAGACTTAGGATCTGGTACCGCAAGGTATGGAGGTTCAAATCCTCTCCTGGGCAAGTCTCTTAAAATGCGGGAGTAGCTCAGCTGGTAGAGCGCCACCCTTCCAAGGTGGATGTCGCGAGTTCGAATCTCGTCTCCCGCTCTTTAACTGACAACACGGTTCGCCGCAGGCGGACCTACAACTAACAACTTACAACTGCGGAAAAATTGTTATATAATGAGCTTGTTTGGATTGTTAGTTGTAAGTTGTAGCCCCGCCAAAGGCGGGGCGTGTTGTCAGTTAACAAGCGCCAGTAGCTCAATTGGCAGAGCAGTTGACTCTTAATCAATTGGTTGGAGGTTCAAGTCCTCCCTGGCGTAATCTCTCTCCTCTCCTTCCTTCTCGTTCCTCTTCTTCCTTCTCCTTTCCCTTTATTATATAATTGAATTATGTCAAAAATAGTCTGGAAACCTGGCACCATGCTCTACCCTGTCCCCGCGGTCATGGTTAGCTGTGGAGAGAACCCTGAAAATTACAATATTATAACGATTGCCTGGACTGGAACGATCTGCTCTGACCCAGCCATGACCTATGTTTCTATCCGCCCAGAAAGACACTCACACTCTATTATCAAAAGAACAGGTGAATTTGTTATCAATTTAACTACCAAGCAATTAGCTTTTGCCACAGATTTTTGCGGGGTAAAATCTGGCAGGGCGATAAATAAGTTTGAGGCCATGAAACTTACCCCGATCAAGGCTAAACATGTCAAAGCCCCGCTGATAAAAGAGAGCCCGATCAATATTGAATGCGCAGTAACTGAAATCAAAAACTTGGGTAGCCACGACATGTTTATGGCTCGTGTTTTATGCGTCCACGCTTCAAAAGAATATATGAAAAAAGACGGTTCCTTTGACCTGGCCGCCACTGAGCTGATCTCTTATGCCCATAGGAACTATTATGCCTTAGGCAAATATTTGGGACACTTTGGCTATTCAGTAAGAAAAAACAAAGCTAAAAAAAAGTAACCCCAATATCTCTCACCACGACCCGGCCACAATATTTTTGCGCTTTAGCAAAACCCTTTTTATTAGCCACAAAAGTGACTGTTGTCTTGGCCTTGACTGCGACACCCAAAACCTGACCAGTATCAGCACTTAAACCCGAAGGGACATCAACCGCTAAGATCGGCCGCCTGCTTTTGTTCATCAGTTTAATGACGTTAGAGACTGAACCTCGAACCTCAGCTTGAAGTCCAATGCCAAAAATCGCATCAATAATCAAGTTATATGACGTGAAATATCCAGGAACAGAAAACTCTACTCGTAGGTTACGGGATTTAATTTTTTGCAAAACAGAAAAATTAATCTTGGGATCTGGCTTTAATTTTGCAGGATCGCCAACCACAAAAACATCAACCTTTTTACCAGCATTTAACAAATGCCGGGCCGCGACAAAACCATCCCCGCCATTGTTCCCCACCCCACACACCACAGCCACTACCCCACGCGCCCCTAATATCTTGAGTGCTTCTTCTGCCACGCTCCTGCCAGCATTTTCCATAAGGATCAACGACAGGACACCCAGCTCTACCTGAGCCTTGAGGTCAAACTCACGGGCCTTGGTCACTGAAATTGTTTTCACTAAGTTGTCGTTGTTGTGCTAATCGTTATTGTACTGCTATCTAACGTAGTTGTTGTGCTTGTTGTAGTTGTCACAGTTGTTGAAGTCGTAGTGCTATCTGGCCCAATAAAAGGCTCAACATCAATAATTATCCGACCTTCAGCCGAAGATTCACTAGCAACATCTGTACTGGTAATTAGCTGCTCAGCCAAATACGAAGAATTAGTATTATTATCATAGACATTGTACATCAACATGCCGGTCAAAGGATTAAAATTAAAGCCATAAATCTCAACATTAGTCTTGTCAGGGATCAGATCAACCGGCAGCTGAGAAGAATCCGTCAGATCTAGACGGAAGAGCTTGTAACGCCCAACTTTACTTGATGAATAAATAGCATAATCGCCATACAGTCTGACTTTATTCATTGATTTATAGTTTGTAGCAGTGTCTTGTGGATAAGCCACAATATTTGCTTCTCCAGAGGCATCAATGATCATAAAAAGTTTATCTCCTTTTATCGCAGAACTACCCCAAGTGTCTAAGCTCATTACCGCGTAAAGCTCTCCAGACTCAGCAAACAACAATTGCTTAGCATTGCCAAATTGCACATTGGTAAGCCCGTTATCCTGGCGCCACTGTGACCAAGTTTCTCCAGAAATGTTGTCCGAGACAAGATCATCTAACCAGATTGTGATTGTCCAGCTCTCTGAAGTTGTCCTCCCTTCAAAGGTCAGGCTATCAAGGGTATCAAGAGAGATAGTATGAAATTTATTGCGAATGAAATCACGAATCCCTTCCTCACTCACGCCAGTTCCAAGTGATAGCGGCAAGGCAGTGCTACCAGAACTCTGAGCAAAAAACTTGGCCTGGGCCATTTCACTCGGGTCCCAATAGCCCCAATTAAGCTGAGAACCAATGGTGGCATAGGTATCACTGTACATATTATTATCATCATACAATGCCTCGACCGCTGTTTGGGTCCCATCAGCAGCTAAACGCACCCTAATTATCCCCGAATACCGTCTAGCCTCCCCGACATTATCCTCTAGGGTTAAATTTGTCCCAACTAAAATTACGTTATTATTGTCATCCTTATAATAGGCACGCAACCAACCATAGCCAGCGCTGTTGTCATTATAAAAAATATTATTGACTGAACCGTTATAAATCACCCGCAACCACGCTGTGTTCATACTGGAAACATTTGAGCCGTGAAAAAAAACAAAACCATTAGGACAAACTAAAAAATCACGCACAGACATATTACTATTACCAATCTGAGTAATCGTCCCAGCCACTGATTTCCTTTTCAAAACCCTTGTCCCACTAGTCCCAGCTGTGCCAAGATAATAAACATTACCGTCGCTATCAAATTGCACCTGTTTGTCAGGTAACTCTCCGTTTTCTGAATATGAATACCAATTCCCGATCCCGGTAATATCCTCATCAACTACTTCAACCGCACCATCGGTGCTGATCTTAAAGAAGGCCCCCAAAGAGCCATAACTCCCGCCTGATCGGCCATAGATCGAATGTAAAAAGCCCACATACAGAGAGCCGTCTGGGCCAACTTCAATCACAGAAATAGTTGGAGAAGCTCCACCTTCAAGGCTCAAAGCAGAAACAAGTTGGCCAGTTGCTGTAAGTTTTAATAAATCTGTAGCCGTACTAGTTAACGCCCTAACCCCACTCCCTCTGACCCCAGACGCAGATACCCCAGTGGCAGTGACAATCGCCCTAGCACCAATCACATCAAAAATACTTGAAATCCCAGCCCCGGTGGTAGTTGTAGTAGAAGTCGTAATAGTGGTCGTAGTCGTTGCCGCTACCTCGGCATTTTGCTGACCACAACTCACAAGTAATAAAATCACCAGAATTAAGCCTAGACCGAATAATATATTTTTTTTCATATATTCCTCTTTTTAGAACTCCTGATGTAAATTATACACTAATTTTATATTGCGTCCAGCTTTTTTTCAAAAAGACGATAGCTCAATCACCTTATCACGGCTGCTTGCTCCCCTAACAATTTTAAGCTGCCCCCGCTTCACGCTAAAATGTTCGGCCAAAAACCTGATCAAGAATTTATTGGACTTACCGTCAACCGGCGGAGCAGTTAAGTAGATTTTTAAGCAGTCCCCTTCGGGGGCCAGGCGATCTTGTTTGGCATTAGGAATAACTCGAATGTTTAGTCGCATCTAAAAAGAGCTGCTCAAACTAAGCCCCACCATTCTGGAATTTGTTGGGACAGCGAAAGAAAACTGGTCCACCCCACTGGGAACACTGTAGCTACGATAAAACACTCCTAGCGTCATGGCTGGTGAAGTCGCGTAATCCAGCCCTGCCTGCCACAAAAAATATTCGCTTTGACCTGCGACGCTATCGGCTTTAAACGACAGACCAACCTGATTGCTTAGGTCTTGCGTTATTTTCACCCCTAAATCAGTCGTGCCATCAAGAACATAGCGGTTAAAATTATTTAAGGGAATAAACTCATTTTGACAAAGAGCGCTACGATAATTTGGGCTAACAGTGTCATAGCTTAGTTCGAGCCACCCACCAATTTTTTGGGCCAAGCGTAAATACTGACCGCTACCGCCATAGCCCAACAAAATATTGGTCTTGCGCCAATCAAGTCCAGCCTCGACCAAAACATCCCGCCCCCCATCAATCACAAATAAATAGTGCGGCTGAAAGTAAAGATACTGCTGGCCAAAATGAAATCCAAGCTGGCTGGTCAGCTCATGCACCCCAACTAAACCAGACATTGCTACCTGGCGAGCCACATAGCCGGCTGAAAAATCCAGCGCGCCAACCCTGGTTCTAGCTTCAACGCCTGTTCTCGGCCGGTCATAGACTGTCTTGTTTTCTGCCGGAAAAACATTATCAGGTTCCGTGTGAACAATCGGCCCTGGCCCAACCTTGATCTTCCAATCCCAGCGATCAAGCTTAAGTCTCCCTTCAAAATCAAGCAAACCAGTCGCTAAATCACGATTTACATTGCTGTTAAACCCTGTGTCAATAGTATCAAGATTAAGCCGCCAAGAGTTGGCCATAAAATTTTTGAGCATACTTAACTGCAAACGATAACCAGCCTGGGCCTTTGTTGAGGTCATTTTAATTTGTGGAGTAAATGTCCCTGATAAACTAGTGGCAAAAGCCGCCTGCTGTTGCTCATATTTAAGCACTGACGCTTCGTTTCTTAGCTCATGAATAAGTTTTTGATACTTGGGCCCAGACCGAAGCGCTAACTTAGCTAAAAACGCTGCCATCTCAAAACGGCTGATCGGCGCACTGCCGCGAAAGGTCCCATCTGGATAACCAGCTGTCACCTCCAAGCTAACAAGCTCAGCAATCGCTTGACTGGCCCAATGGTCTGACAAAACATCTTTTAAGCCGGGCTGAGCCAAAAGTGGGGTTGTGAGCAAAAAAATAAAACTAAAGATAACTAAAAATTTCACGGGCAATTCCTAGCGCCGCCTGGGGACGGCTGACTCGTTTAATATTTTGTTTCAGTTCGGCCAGGCGGGCCGGCACCATAAACTCTTTGACAATCTCAACTACCTTGTCTGGCTCACGACTGACCCGGCCAATATTTTCTTTGACCACAAACTCAACATTGCCCTCTTCTTGGCCAGGCAACCAATCAGTAATAATAATGGGCAAATTCATGGCCATGGCCTCGGCAATCGTGCCTGGCCCAGCCTTGGTAATAATTATGTCTGATTCAGCCATGATCTCTGGCACCTTGTCGGTAAAACCGTAAATTTCAGTTGGCAAGGCTGAAGACTTAGCAACTGTTTTAAGTTTTTTCTCTAGCTTTTTATTGCGGCCGGCAATAACGATCAATTTAGCCTTAATGTTAGACTGCCTAAGCGCCTCAACAATCTCGCCCATCTTGCCAATCCCTTCACCACCGCCCATCAATAAGATCGTAAACAATTTGTTTTTCTTGGCCGGCTGGCGCAAAGCAAACTTAGGATGGATCGGCAAGCCCAAGACCCTGATCTTGGCCGCTGGCATACCATACTTAATCGCCAGCTGCTTAGCCTGATCAGTAGCCACGAGGCATTCATCAACCCCGGGTACGATCCAGGCCCGATGCAAAGTCACTGGGTCTGTGATCACCAGCACAAAAGGGATATCAAGCTTGCTGGCTTTAAGCGCTTTTAAAGTCAGATGATTGACCATTGGGTGGACAGAAACAATAACATCTGGTTTTTTCTGTTTGATCATTCGGGTCAGCTCTGGCAGGATCAGCGGCCCAGCAATCTTTTCTAGTTGGCTAAGCTTGCGTTTGTCGTCCAACCAATAGTAAAGCAGTCCCCACATTTTTGGCGAGTAATTAATGACCGGGCCGTAAAGCCTGGCAAAAACATTCAAGAATTTAGAGCATTCACAAAAAACATCGATCTTTTCCTGTTCGATTTGGCTGCCGCGCAGTTGCTCAACCGCATTCATAATTGCGTTGGCAGAAGCCCGGTGCCCACCGCCAGTGTCGGAATACAAATAAAGAATTTTTTTCTTGGTTATTTTTTTGCCCACGCTAAAGTCAACTTCAATCCCTTTTTGATGTCAACCATTGGCTCCCAACCTAAGGTCTTTTTGATTTTCTTGGCTGACAAGACACTGCGGAAAAGCTCGCCTGCCCTGGGAGCAGCATAAACAGCCTCGCCATTAAAACCTAACTGTTTTTTAAGCTCGTCAAAAAGTTGGTTGACAGAAACCACTACCCCACGACCAATATTAAACATCTGGTTCTCCCCTTTGTTTAAAACCAAAAGGTTAGCTGCCGCGATATCGCCGACATAGACGTAATCGCGCAGCTGTTTGCCGTCACCAAAGATTGTCGGCTCCTGGCCGGCCAAGAGCTTACCGCAAAAAATCGCAATCACTCCAGCCTCCCCTAAGGGGTCCTGGCGCGGGCCATAAACATTGCCATAGCGCAAGACAGTAAAGTTTAAGCCATAAAGCTGCTGATAAGCAAAAAGATACATTTCAACCGAGCGCTTGGTAATCGCGTAAGGCGAGATCGGCTCAAGAGAATGAGTTTCCTCTGCCCCAGCCTTTTCCTTGACCTCACCATAGAGGGCCCCACCGGTCGAGGAAAAGATAATTTTGGTAACTTTGTTTCTAACCGCAGCATCAAGCAGGTTAAGTGTCCCAATCTCATTGACCTCGGCATTAAAAACCGGGTCAGTCACAGATTTTCTCACATCAATCTGGGCCGCGTGGTGGTTAATTACATTAGGAGAAAAATCTGCCACTGTGGCAAAAACCTGTTCGCGATTGCACAGATCGACCTGAAAGAATTTCGCTTTGGGGTTTAGGTTCTGCTTTTTGCCGGTCGAGAGGTTGTCTAAAATACCAACTTCATGGCCTGCTGCTGTATAAGCATCAACCACATTAGACCCAATAAAACCTGCTCCGCCGGTGACCAGGATTTTCATCTATTTCTTCTTCGCCAACCCTTCTTGATAAACCCCTAAGACCTGCTTTACAATAACCTTCCAATCATACTTGGTCTCAACTAATTTCCGGCCGGCCTTCCCCATCTCAATCGCCTGGTCAGGATTAGAGAGCATCTTGATCACCGCATCAGAAATTGCTTTAGGGTCCTGCTTCGGCACAATTAAACCTGTAGTCCCTACATTCATGACCGCGTTAGGCCCTGGAATATCAGTGCAGATAACTGGAGTAAAGTTGGCAAAGGATTCCAGCTGAACTATGCCAAAAGCTTCGAGCCGGTTAATTGACGGAAAAACATAGACCAGGGAGCAATAAAAAAGCTTAACTAATTCTTCAAAATTAACAATCCCATACATCTCAATTGAACCGCGCACCCCTAGCTTATCAATCAAATCATTAATATGCCCTTTTTCTTCCCCATCACCGCAAATGACCAGCTTGGTATCAGGGAATTTTTCCAAGATCGCAGGCAAAGCCTTAACAGTATAATCACAACCCTTATTCCCAGCCATTCTCCCTAGCCAGAGGATTTGGTTTTTCTTCTTGTCTTTGCTAGACAGCCCTAACTTCTTGTGCATTTCATCAATATGGTCATAAAAAATACCGATCGGAATATTTTTGACATTGGGCATATCCTTTAATACTGGCGAGGTTTCCGCGTAGGTTTTGGTTGTATTGTAAACAACATCAGCTTTGTTAAGGAGTATCCGAGCCATAATGTTGGACGCATACTCAACCAGCTTAATTAAAAAGGAAGGGACAGGAATTCCCATGTATTTTTCTGAAACAGTAATGTCGCAGTGATAGGTAACTATGACCGGCTGCTTAACTTTGCCGACAATTTCCCGCAAAAAACCAAATGAAGGGACATGAACATGGACAATGTCATAACCATCAAGCATCTTGAGGTCAAATTTTTTCCGGGTCACCGGAATATAACTAAGCTTAAGGTCAGCTGCCAGACGTATTACCTTAAAGCCATTCATCTCTTCTTCGGCCGGGGCATTTTTCTCTGCAGGGAGATTAGTCGAGATAACTGTTACTTCGTGACCGTCATTTACTAAAGAGATTGAGAGGTCCTTAACATACTTTTCCGTGCCGCCAGTGTGGGGATAAAAAAATGGGACAACCATACAAATCTTCATTTCATTTTCCTCCAATTAATGTAATCAGAATACCGATTAAGCCAATAATACTTGTCAAATCCAAGTGAAAACGATGGTAACATATAGTCCCAACGCATGCAAGAAGAACATGGTGTCCCCCGCCCAGCCACCCCCTCTTGATTAAAAAGACATGGTTTAACCCGCCGGCCATCTGGCAAAAAAGTGGCCGTCGTCTGCTCCGCTCGACAGCGAGGCAAGCTAGTTTTATTGCCTAAATCCTTGACCATGGCTAACTGGGCTAAATTAACTAAGACGTGCCGCTGCCTAGCATAATAATTAATATGGGCAAAGGTCCCGCGTTCAAAACCTTGCGTGCCAGAAAAATCATAGACCGGAGTAAGCTTAATCATCACCCCAAAAGTTCCTGCTAGCTCAACCATTTCCGGCAAGTACATTACGCTGTCTCTAGTCATGGTGAAATTAATAATTGGCCGCTCTTTAAGTTGTTTGGCTATTTTTAGCCCTTGCAGGACCAAATCAAAACACTCTTCTCCTCGACAGCGATTGTGCAGCTCAGGCAAAGGGTAATCAAGAGAAAAACAAAGCTCGTCAATTAAGCCTTTAAGCTCCTGGGCTTTTTCCGAGTATAAAATCCCGTTAGTTGTCAGGTAGGTCTTTAGGCCAAGCTGTTTGGCTTGTTTTAGGATCTCTGGCAGATCATGCCTTAAAAGTGGCTCCCCCCCTGTCACGTTAAGCTCTGTTATTCCCCAGCGAGGGAAAAGGGAAAGGTCCACCGGCCGTTCTTCGATTTTTGAGTACTCTTCATTTTGCCAAATCAAACAAAACTCGCAAGTGTCATTGCAGCGGAGGGTAATAAAATAGTGGCAGAGCATCATGTAAGTATAGCAAAGTACTGTCTAAAATCGAAGTTTTTTGAAATCAAACCGTGCGGAATTTTGGCAAAAAGATCCCGGCTAAGCCAGTCAAAACAACCAGCCAACCCAACGCCCCCATCGTCGCCTGCACCCCATAAATATCAGCGGCAGCTCCAGCCAGGATCACGGGAAAAACAAAGGCAGAATTGATCAACATGTTTTGAATACCAAACACTCGCCCGCGGATGCGGCGAGGGATTCGCTGTTGAAGGATCGTTTGAATTGAGGAAGTAATAAAAATATTACCGACCCCAAGCAAAAAAATCAAAAACAAGGCCAGATAAAGATCAGAAACTCTCCCAATTAAAATCAGGGCTAAGCCCGACATAATAAAGCTTAAGACCACAATCGTCCCTTTGGTTAGCCACCGCCGCAAGCGCTCTAAAAAACCCATGCCAAACAACATCCCAGCCCCAACCGCAAAAATTAAATAGCCAAAGTTCTTGGCTTCGATCCCCAAGACCTCCTTGGCATAAGAGATCGCCAAAAGTGAAATAATGGCAATGGCCGCAGTTGCCACAAAAAGCTTATACAAGGAATAGCGGACAATCTGCCGGCGACGGATAAACTCAATGCCAAAAAGCAGGTCCTTAATAATTGAAGGGTTTTTCCCCTCCTGCCTCCGCTCGCGCGGTTTAAGCGGCACCAAAAAGATCGCCACCGCAGCCAAAAAATACAAGACGGCTGAAGCGATAAAAGTCCCTTCATTACTAAAAATATTGACTAAAGGCGCGCCCAGGCCAAAACCAATCACCGACGCCCCCATCCAAGTGATCATAAAAAGCGAATTAGCGACGATTAGATCGTCCCGTTTAACTAACTCTGGAATAGCAGAGCTCTCGGCTGGCGCGAAAAACTGGGTAGCGGTGTAGATCAAAAAACTGACCATAAAAATCAAAACTAGCGATTGTTCGACCAGGGGAATAATCAATAAAATTAAAAGGCCCCTGATAATTGACGTAATTGCTAAGACCCATTTGCGGTCCCATTTATCAACAAAAACCCCGGCCAGCGGACCAAATAAAACAGACGGGATCCCAAAAGCTAACAAGGGCACTACTACCCCTAAATTGGTGTGAGTCAAACGATAAGCAATCACCATCAAAACATAGACAAAGACCCGATCAGCCAATTGAGAATTAAGTTGACCAAACCAAAGCGCTAAAAAGCCAAAATTTGATAAGACCTGCCTAAAACTTACTAACACTAAAAAAGCTCCTTACCATAAACTTAAATCTCGACCCAGATGCTCGCTTAGCACACACCTGGGATCAAGCTCTTCTTGGAAAATACCCTCTAAGACCAAAAAGTCCCTAGCAAAATCATCGGCCACACTTGCTGGATCAAGCTGCTTCTTAAACTTGGCCAGCGAATACAATAATAAGTCAAATAATTCTGGATTGGGCTGGCCCTCAAGCGTGCCAGCGTCAACCAATCTTATCATATAAAGGGCAGTGGGCAGTAAAGTTTCAGATTCACGGACAAATTGAAAGGTCTCTATCATCTCAATTTGGGAAATAATGTCCAGGTTTCTTCCCTTAACAATAAAAAAATCAGCATAACTAAGCGGCTCCACTCGGCCAGCCAAGCATGAAGGGACCCGCCTGGCTCCCTTGGCTATAGCCTTGACCTTCCCGACCTCCCTGGTAAATAAGGTAACCAGTTTATCAGCCTCAGCAAAAGAATGGGTTTTTAAACTGATCGCCTTAGTCTTATAAGTCGCCATGTCTTGTCTCGGTCATGGGGCATTTTAACACTCCTTTAACTGGTTTGACAACCTAAAAAGTGCGTGTTACACTAAACGCATTATGACGGTTAGAAAGCCCATCATCCTAGCGATTGATGATGAAGCTGATATGCTTGAAACCTACCGTTCGGTCCTCAAGAAAAACTACCAAGTTTTGACCGCTGCGTCTGGAGAAGCTGCCTTAAAAATCTGCCACAGCCAGCCAGTTTCTCTCGTCCTCCTTGATATTCGGTTGCCGCAAATGGATGGGATCACAGTTTTAAAAAAATTACGGGACGATGAACCTAACCTAAACATCATTATGGTCACTGCGTCCAAAGATGTTTCTTCGGCCGTTGATACCATAAAACTTGGTGCCTTTGATTATGTTTGTAAACCATTTGACGTGAAAGAGCTCTTGGCTTTGATTGAAAAGGCGCTGGAAAAACAAGCCTTGATCCAAGAAAACCTTTATTTAAAAGAATCACTGGCAGCCAGCTCTGCTTATCATGATTTCATCGGCCGGTCAGGCCCGATGAAAAAACTCTTTGGGATTATCGAACGGGTCGCGCCAACTGACAGCACGGTCCTGATCCATGGCGAGTCTGGCACTGGCAAAGAACTCGTGGCCCGCGCCTTGCACCAGCAAAGTCCCAGGGCTAACAAGCCTTTTATTGCGGTTAATTGCGCCGCTATCCCGGAGAACCTTTTTGAGTCTGACCTTTTTGGCCATGAACGCGGCGCTTTTACCGGCGCCTTTGACAGAAAGATCGGTAAATTTGAGCTTGCCAATGGCGGCACGCTTTTTCTAGACGAGATCGGCTGTATGCCTGCCCCAATGCAAGCTAAGCTTTTACGCGTCTTGGAAGACCAAGTGATTGAACGGGTTGGCGGCGAAAAAGGGATCCCCATCGACGTCCGCCTCTTATCCGCCACTAACATTAATTTTGAAAAGCACATTCAAGAGGGCAAATTTCGCGCTGATCTCTATTATCGTCTTAATGTCATCCCTATCTTGCTCCCACCACTGCGCGAAAGGAACGAAGATATTCCTTTGCTAATCGATCACTTTATTAAACGCTTTAATAAAACCTTGAACAAAAAGGTCAAAGGCCTCACTCAGCCAGCCTTGGAACAACTCCTGGCCTACGCTTGGCCAGGCAATGTCAGAGAGCTGCAAAACATGGTGGAAAGACTGGTCGTCCTGGCCACTGGGCCAATGATCACGCCAGAAGAGCTGCCACTTATCCCTAAAAGATCAAGCCATGATAAGGTCGCTGGCAGTTTAAAAGCAAACGTAGAATCTTTTGAAAAAGATATTATCAATATTGCCTTAGACGACCATCAAGGTAATATCAGCCAGGCAGCCAAAGACCTTAAGCTCCCTCGTACCTCCCTGATCACCCGCATGAAAGCGCTCGGCATGGAATATTCAGAAAAATAATGTTAAGATAATTATTAACGTGGCGGCCTTGGTGTAGTGGTAACACAGCAGATTGTGGTTCTGCTTTCGCGGGTTCAATTCCCGCAGGCCGCCCCAATAAATTTTGCTGCGCAAAATTTACCCTTCATTTTCCTTCCCTCATTCCTCTCCCTATCCCTCAAAAACTCAAAAACTTTGTTCCGCCATAGGAATCACTTTTATTAGGCTTGGCTAGCGGCATTACCCTTTTAGGCAAAGTTGGTGCAGCAGGCGCAACTGACGGTTTCATCATTGGAAAAAGCGGCTTGGCAATCACTGTTGGCTGCGACTTTTCTGCCTGAGGCCGCAGCTTGGCTGGCAAAAGAACAACCCCTTCATTAATCTTTTGGCAAACTTTAATCCCAACTTCTTGACCTTTTTTAGCCCGGGCAACACGCTGGTGGTTGATTTGGATTGACTCGATCCGCTGCACAAAATCAACGTGCGCCCCTTTAAACCAAACTTCATCCCCTACTTTTAGCGGGGCCTGCAAGCGAAATGAAGCCACAGAAATTTTGTCAAAATAGTGATCAACTTTGGCAATCAGTTTGTTGGGCTTTTTGAGGACTAATTTCTTTGGGCAGGATTTTTTAGATTTCTTAACTCTCTTCTTCGCAGGTTTCTTCTTTGGCATAATACTTTACCAACCCCTATATCATTAAGATTTTCGCTGGAGCAAAACCATTAAAGCCAGGTACTGCCGAAGCGCAAGAATAAGCCCCAATATTTTTGACATAAACAATATTGCCCACCTCAAGCTCTGGCAAGTCAACGTTATGGGCAATGGTGTCAAAAGAATCACAGGTTGGCCCAGCCAGGGTCGATAAAAACTTTTGGCCCCGGCGCAATGACTTATACTCATAACGACAGTGGTCAAAAACAATACCAGAAAAATCAGCGTAAACCCCATCATCTAAATAATAATAATTACGATTATTGCGAAAGGTCCGCCCAATCACCGAGGTGACCAAAGTCCCAGCCGGCCCGACAAAAAACCGGCCTGGCTCAGCCATAAAATTCGTGTCCTTGGGAAAAAGCCGGCGCAGTTTTGGCCTGATCTGCCTGGCAATCTCTTTTAAGATAATATGGTCATCGCTGTCAAAATGATGGATCGGAAAGCCACCGCCAAGATCAAGGGTCTTAAGCCTAAGCCCAACTTGCACGGCTTCATGAAAGATCATAGAAGAAATATCAAGGGCCTGCAAATAATTATCAATATTAATGCACTGCGACCCAACGTGAAAAGCTAAGCCCTCAGCCACTAAGCCAAGTGACTTGGCCTTATTGAGCAAAAAGATCGCCTGATCAGGATCAGCCCCAAATTTTAAGGAGAGCTCAACTGTGCTGCCAACATTATTGACCTTAAGGCGCACCAGGACGCGTGACCCTGGAGCATATTTGGCAATCTTATACAATTCTGGCTCATTGTCAAAGGTCATTAATTTAACCCGGCTTTTTTTCGCCAAAGCCAAGTCAGCCGGTGATTTTATCGTATTGGCAAAAATGATTTTGGCTGGATCAGCCCCAAGCTTAAGCACGGAAATCAACTCATTGCCGCTGGCAACATCAAAGCCGGCGCCCAATTTTATAAAAGCCTTGATAATCTCTGGCTGGGGGTTAGCTTTGATCGCGTAATAAGGAGTGACACAAGCTAAGTGCCTAACAAAAGCTTCGTATTGCTGTTGCAGTTTCGCTTCACTAATCAGCATCAGCGGAGTTGAATGTTTCTTGACCAGGCGGCGGACAACCTTTTCAAATCCGCCTTTAGTTTTGTTCATTTCAAGCGAATAAGCTCGCGGCCCCTTGAGTTCGTGCTTTTTTCTTGGCCAACAATTTACTTTTTTTGCTCTTAGTCTGCTTGGCTGGCTGTCCCTGCTTATGATCAACTAAAAAGGTCGAGAACTGCCAAACATCTTCGTCTTTTGGTCGCGGCAAGTCAAACTTAGTGTATTTTGTGTTTAAGTACTTTAGCGGGGTCCAATCAACTGAGCGAGAAACAAAAGGCTTAAGATAAGGCAAACTGATCTTGAGAATAAACTCGTGGTCAAGGTCATCAGGCATTAAGAATCCTTGCTTAGGATTTTTGATCATCCAGATAGCCGCAGAGACCACAGAGATCGCAACCTGCATGGTTGTTGCTTGCTGATGAGGAACAAGCTTACGCGCCGTGTGAATATCAAGCAGGCTGCCGCACCACCAGGCATTAAAATCATGACCCATCAGCAAAACCCCCAGCTCGTCTGCGCCGTCAATTATTTCATCAGCTAAGATACGCTGCGACTCTTGCAACTTAAACTGCCGCATCTCTAGCTCGTGAAGAGAATTAATGGCCGAATCAGACGGGCAATAAGCATAATGCACAGTTGGCCGATAAACAGCCTTGCCTTGATGCCAAACAGTTAGACGGTCAGAGATACTAAAGGCCTCTCCGTGGCGAATGACCATACCAGTAATCTCACCACAAGGGACCCATGATCGCACCCAAGTTTTCATGCCAAGGGAACGCAAGCAAATTTGATTGCCAGGGCCAACCTTGTGAAAGAAAGCTCCCTCTGGTACATATTTTTCATGCGTGCCCCAACCCAACTCAGCCGGAGCCACCCCTTCTTCAAAAAACCCTTCAATGCTCCAAGTATTGACAAACTCGTTAAAACGCTTGGGAACATCAGTAATCTGGGTGTCACGCTCAGAGATATGAATAACTTTTACCCCAGTGATTTGGGCTAAGCGGGCAAAATTCTTGGCGCTTAAATGTTTCTCTAATAAGCGACAACGCTTATCAGCAGGTTTCTCCTTGAGAATCTTGGTGGCTATGTCAATTAAAGCCTGCTTGGTAAAATGAGAAACTAAACCTGGGTTCGCCCCATGGTCAACCACAGCCGTTGTTTCATTATTATTACCCCATTTTTTGATGAGGGCCCTAATTTCCATATGCCGGGTGTAAAGGGTGTATTGGGTTGGATCGTTGCGTACCTCATCTTTATAAGGGTTCCACTCTTCAACAGAAGTATTAACATATAGCACTTCATGCTCACGGCACCAAGTTAGTATGGCACGGCAGTCAATATTCCAGGCCAGGTCAATGATCAAATCTCCCCGGCCAACATACTCGGCTAGTTTGGCTTGATAATTCTCTTGGGTGATTTTATCAATAACATACTTTGCTCCCTTAGCCAGAGAATCCTTTACCCTGGCCCGGTTATCAACAAAATCCATAATCGTAACATTTTGCGGCTTGAGATCAATTAGCTTGAGGACCAGTGGAATGGCGCATTGAGAAACTGACCCGCAACCAATAATCAAGACCTTACCTAAAAATCTAACCTGCTTCATTATACTCCTCCTAGAAGTTGCCTGATAAAGCAAGCTTACAGCAAATATTTTTCGATTGTAACAAATATTGCTCAGCTTTTCAAACTTTGAATTCTCGAATGTTTGGCTGGTGGGAATATTTTGGCACCAAGTTAAGGGGATCATCGCTCTGGCCAGCTTGCAATTTTAGCCACCCCAATTTAGCCACACTAACCCCATAGGGATGACCGCTCTCGCACACTACTCCTTGATCTTTAATCTCTGTCATTTTTGCCACTCGATCTTCTGTTAAGCGTTTTAGAGTGCCGGCAGTAACCTCAAATAGCGCAAAATTATATTCATCCCATCTGGCAGCCAAAAACGCCGCGACTTTACCATCTTGCTTAATTCTGTTATAAGCAATTGCTTCCAGCGTCGGGACACCAACTAAAGGGACCTGCAAAGTTTGCGCCATCGATTTGGCAGCTGCCAGTCCTCCCCGCAAACCAGAATAAGAGCCAGGACCATCAGCTACTGCAATCCCTTCAATTTGCTTTGGTTTAATCCCGGCTTCTTTGAGATAATAAACAATCTTTTCCGCGTGGAGATCGTCAAAGGTTTGGCCAATTAAAACCTTGTCGTCATCGATCAAACCAATGGAGATTACTTTGGTCGCGCTGCAGAGTCCAAGGATATGCATATATATAGAAAGTATAACAAAGCGTGAAATTTTTTGCGAATCAACTATTTTCATAAAGACGGCAAGGAAACTGTTGGCTGTAAAGATTTTTACATTCAACAACGACCAATCAATGAGCGCCAATATTAATGATTTAGAACAGACAGAATCAACAGATATGATACTTTACAACAGAGTACTTAAGCCTTTTGGCTTAACAATACCCCAACTGCAATCATTCATCACTCGAGAACTAGGAGCAGAAAATGCTATTTTAATGGGCAACGGCAAGCATCCTCGTATTTTTGTTCATCCAAACTCAACAAAAATAGCTAATCCGATTGCCGACAATGATATCAGGGATTCAATTTTTGCAGGCCTTGTTTCTCTGGTTATGTAACTCTGGGATCCAACCCATCTGCTAAATCTGAAGAAATACAAACATTACGCTTATTTTCTAGCGCAATCTCAATTTTTATCTCTTTAACATTCTTAGGCCTAAGGCCAGACGAATTGCTGGATTTTTGGTGGGCAAGGAAATGAAGCACCCGCAGTAATTAGTTTGAGTGTGAGTAGTTAGTCTTGAGTTTTCTTGCTCAAGACAATGCGCCGCTCACCCTCTGATATCACCTCAATCTCAATCTTAATTTCCTGGCAATTTTTTGGCCTTAAGCCAGCCAATTTTTCCGCCCACTCGATCACACAAACCCCACCCCGGGTAAAATATTCCACCACCCCCAAATCTGCAATCTCAGCAGCATTATTTAAGCGATAGAGGTCAAAGTGAAAAAACGGCAGTCGACCTTGATATTCGTTAATAATAATAAAAGTTGGCGAAGTAACGTAGTCTTTAACGCCACACCCTTCAGCGATCCCTTGAATTAAAGTGGTTTTCCCTGCCCCCAACTCACCAGTTAAACAAACAACATCATTGGGCTTGAGGATTCTGCCTATTTTTATACCGAGCGCGACCGTCTCCCTTGAATTTCTAGAATAGTAACTTCCTTCATTCTGCATTAGGCATTAGGCCATTCTTCATTTTCTCTACCATCTCTCATAATCATCAAAGGTCGCGCCTTTTATCTCCTTGAAACCAGGGATCTCATCATCGTAGGTTTCACCCTGTTCAACCTTGCGCTCATCATATAAAGCATCAATGGTTTTTTCCAGGATGGGGTGGACCAGGTTTGGTGTAATTTCGCGCAGCGGTTTTAAGACAAACAAGCGCTCATGCATTAGCGGATGAGGGACTTGCACCTTGTCATCAGAAACAACGAGGCCATCATATAATAAAATATCAATATCACAAGTACGTGGCCCCCACTCAACCTCCCGCTCCCGCCCCAGCGTTGCTTCGATCTCATGACAGACCTCAAGCAATAGGTGCGGCCCAAGCTTGGTTTTTATCTGGACCACAGCATTGATATAAGGGGGCTGATCTGCTGTGCCTTCGGCCGCTGTTTCGTAATTAGTTGAACGCTTTGTTACCTCAATGACCGGATTTTTCTCAAGCAAAAACACCGCTTGTTCAATGTATTCTTCTCGATCACCAACATTTGAGCCTAACCCTAAGTAAACAGTATAAACCCCTTTTTTCTGGGCCTTGCCTTTTGTCCCCGACCGTTTTACTTTAGGCTTTGCTCCCTTTGTTGCTTTCTTAGATTTCACCGCTCCTTTATTTATTTTCTTTTTACCCTGCTTCGCCATTTTTTTCCCTCCTTACAATTGCGTCTACCATCATAGCAACTCGTTTCATCTCTTTAACATCGTGAACCCTGACCAGGTCTGCCCCAGCATAAATTGCCGCAGCCACTAAGGCTGCTGTACCCTCTAGCCTTTGTGCCACTGACAAATCCAAGATTTGACCAATGAGTGACTTGCGAGATGGGCCAACTAGTATTGGACAGCCAAGGCTTTTTAGCTCTCTCAACCGTTGAAAAATTTCTAGGTTATGATCAACCGTTTTGCCAAAACCAATGCCAGGGTCAACAATTATTTTGTCATGTAGTATACCAGCCTTTTGCGCAATTGCAAGTCCCTCGCTTAAGTAGTCAATAACCTCGCCCAAGAGATCAACATAGGCTGGCTGAGCCTGCATGGAACGCGGGATCCCTTTTATGTGCATCAGGCACACTGGCACGCCAGCTTTTGCTACTACTTGTGGCAGGTCAGGATCAAACCTTAGACCAGAAATATCATTGACCATCTGCGCGCCAGCGGCCAACGCCTCCCTGGCCACCCTAGCCTTAGTCGTATCAATCGAAATAATTGCGCCTGTTTCTTGCGACAGTTTTTCGATCACCGGCAGCACCCTCGCCAGCTCTTCTTCGGCTGACACAGCGGCTGCCCCTGGCCGAGTTGATTCCCCACCAATATCAATAATGTCAGCCCCCTCCTCCAGCATAGCTTTGGCCCGAGCCAGGGCCGTCTGAACATCTGGATAGCTGCCACCATCTGAAAAAGAGTCTGGGGTTACATTTAATATCCCCATAATAATCGTCCGAGATCCAAGGCCCAGCGTCCTTTTGCCAAAAGCCAACTTAAATACCGACTGATCATAATTACTTAATAATTGATCCAGCGTCTGACTGATTTGGGGCAATCCAAACTGGTGCAATTTTAATTTTTCGATCAATAGACCATACTGCTTAAGTGTACCCAAAATAAGCACATCTGTTTCTGCCACAGATTGATTGATCGCCCCATAAGTCGTAGCCACCTCTCCACCCAGCGAGAGCATTTCTTGTTTAAGGATATTGGCTGCGATTGGCTTGACCCGGCTTAGCTTCACTGTTCGAAAAACAGCCTTGGGTGCCATAAGCTCTATACCCGCGTTATCTGAGCCAATCTTTTTAAGGGCTGCCTTAGCCTCACTAGTATCTGACATGTCAATCACCCGGGCCCTCATATTAGCTCCAATTTAACAATCTGCTTGGTCTGTTTTTTGATCTTTGCCCGGTCATCGATCCGCACTCCAGCCACCCAGATAATTTTACCCAAACTTTCAACCACCGGGATCCTGTCCCTAAACTCGAAGGGAATTTTTTCGTCCACAAAAAGATCTTGCAATTTTTTGGAGCCTTTCATGCCTAAGGGGATCAAACGGTCGCCAGCTTGGCGGCTGCGCACCACCAGCTCTTGGCCAAAAACTGCCGCATCAAAAAAAGCCACGGTTGAATAATCAGCCACTGCATCAGCCTGATCAACAAAAGAACCCCGCAAACGCTTGCCAAGGAACGGAAGTTCCACCTCACCTGGCAAAGAAAATTTATAAGCAAAAGGCTGGGCTTGCTCAGAAGCCTCTCGCTCTTTCGTGATCTTAAGCTCTCCTTGATTGCCATACGCCACAATTCCCCGTGGCAGGTGAATTTCCCATTTTTCGCTCGCTCTTAGTTTATGCAAAATACTCTGAATATGCTGAAAAGACAAGTCTTGCAAATCGCCTTTGACCCGAAGAATAGCCTGCCTTAAAACATGGCCTTGGATAGGCAGCTCAGCTCGACAAAGCCGATCAATCTTCAGCTTCAAGGAATCTTCGTCACAAGAGCTAATAGCTGACTCTAAAAGCCCTTCAGCTTGCAGCTCCAAATAGCTGTGGTCAGCGGTAATTAACAAGATTGTCTGCAATATAATCTCTTTAATGTTGAGATTGTAAAGCTTTAGCTGAGGTAAAAGCTTTAAGCGCACTCGGTTGCGCAAGTAGCGCGATTCATAATTAGTATAATCGCGCCGCGGCACTAATTTCAGCGAGGTCACATAATCTTCAATATCCTTTCGCCAAGTAGTAATTAAAGGGCGGATTATGTTCTTTCGTACCGGCGGGATGCCAGACAAGCCTTTGAGCCCTGCGCCCCGCAGCAAACGCATCAAAAAAGTTTCGACATTATCATCAGCATTATGGCCCAAAGCAATTTTATCAGCCTTGATCTGGTTGGCCACGCGCTCCAAAAAAGCGTAGCGAATGCGCCGGGCGGCGTCTTCTAGACCTAATTTCTCCTGCTTGGCAAAAGTCGGCACATCAAAGGACTCACAAGTCACGGGCAAATTTAATTTGCGGGCCAACTGTTGGACAAAACGCTGGTCAAGTAGTGCCTCATGCTTTCTAATCTGATGATCTAAATGCGCTACCTGCAGCTTAAGCTTGAATTTTTCAGCCACCGCAGCCAGCAAATGAAGCAAAGCAGTTGAGTCTGTGCCACCGGAAACCGCTATCAAAACAGTGTCTCCCGGCTGGAGCATTTCATATTGCTTAATTGTTTCGCAAAGTTTATTTTCAATCATATAGCTAAATTCAAACGAGAATTAAAAAGTTCTTCCCATTAGGACACGACCAGCGCAAAAAGCAGCGTAGCAAAACATAGCTAAAAAAATCAGATTAGACAAAGTTTCCAGCCCTGGGACAAACCAATACAACCAAATCCAATGGACAAACAACTTTAATCCAAGGCCGATTAAAGCATAATATAACCAGAGATAAAAAGCCTGTTTGGCATGGTACCCAACAAAGCCCACTCCAACTGGACGGGTCAAAACAAGATAAAGCGCTGGCACCCCAAAAAGGTAAGCCGTTGCTGCCCAGAATTTATCCTTTGTAGCCACAGACATAATAAAGTTATTATACCATGCCCTTATCCCTCTCCCTCATTCTTCTCCTTAAATTTTGCGCAGTAAACCAGGACAACCTAAGAAAAACAAGGTGAAGGTGAAGCCTGAGTGGCAAATATTGCTGCGCAAAATTTATTGCCGGGAGTCGGAATCGAACCGACGACCTAGGGCTTATGAGTCCCTCGCTCTAACCAACTGAGCTATCCCGGCATAACAACTAACAATTTATAACCTCTTAAATTATGCTGAGGATCCCTGATTTGCAAAATTAAGAATAACATATGCAAAATCTATTTGCAATCAAGCTGGCTCAATGTTAAAATAGCAACAATCTTAATTTGAATCGGGGGTAGATTAACTTGACAGATAACGCAAGGATCTTAATAGTTGATGACGAGGAAGGGGTTAGGGAATCGTTCAAAATGATCCTAAAAATAAAGGATTACGAAGTCGAGGCTTTTGAGGATGGGGAGAAGGCCACTGCCGGGCTAAAAAAAGACATGTTTGATGTAGCTTTTGTAGACTACAAACTACCAGGGATGGATGGGATTGAGGTCTTAAAAAAGATCAAGGAAATCGACCCAACCATTGAAGTCGTGATCGTTACAGCCTATGCTTCAGAATCATCACATGCCAATGCCATTACCCTCGGAGCCATGGAATACTTGCGCAAACCATTCTTAATGGAAGAGATCTACGAGCTGGTGGAGCGTGGCTTGCGCAAAAAAAGGGCCAAGAACATTAAGCCAGAAGACTCTGGCGGCAACGTTGGCCCTATCCACTAATCATTAGATTGAGCGATCAGGCTGGCTGACTGCTAACATCCTCATAATCGCGTGCCTGGCTTGATCAGCTATTTTCTGAGGAACACTAATTTCAGTTTTGAGATCTTCTAAGGACCAGAACACTTTTTCCAGTGTGGTCAATTTCATATTTGGACAAACTGCCTGCTCAAGTAAAGGATAAAACTTTTTATGAGGATTATCTTTTTGGAGTGAGTAAAGCAACCCTACTTCAGTCCCAACAATTATTTCACTAACAGCTGGTGCTTTAACATACTGGCGCATCCCGCCAGTTGACAGGACAGCGTCAGCTAAGGCAATGGTTTCAGGACGGCATTCAGGATGGACTATAACCTGTGCCTGGGGATGGTTGGCCTTAGCTTGTGTAATATGTTCAGGCAAGATCTTAGCGTGAGTGGGACAATACCCTGGCCAAAGAAAAAACTGCTTCTCAGGCAAATGGCTGGCCATATAATGGCCCAAAAACTTGTCCGGGACAAAAATAATCTCGTTGGCCTTGGTTAATGATTTTACCACCTCGATTGCGTTAGCCGAGGTACAACAAATATCAGACTCTGCCTTAATATCAGCCCCTGAATTAACATAACAAATAACTTTGGCTGCTGGATGCTCTGCTTTTAATTTTCTAAGCCCCGCTACCGTGATCATATCTGCCATGGGACAGCCGGCGTGAGTGTCTGGCAGCAAGACTTTTTTACCGGGTGAAATAATCGCGGCAGTCTCGGCCATAAAATGGACCCCGCAAAAAACAATGACCTCGGCCTCGGTCTGGCTAGCTTTAATCGATAACTCCAGCGAGTCCCCTACAAAATCAGCAATGTCCTGGACTTCGGGGATTTGATAGTTGTGAACCAAAATCACCGCGTGGCGTGATTTTTTGAGTTGATTGATCTTGGCAACGAGGTCAGACATTTACGCCCCCAACTCTCTCATTTTCATCCTAATCTTCCAGATTTTATCTGAGCAAGCGGCACGTAAAAACCCGTTAGCATCCTCCAGCCATTTTAAGCGCTGGGTATCGGTAAGTTTTGAGCACCAATTAAGATATTCGGTATCTTCAGCAGCCATTTTCATATACTCTTTTATCTTTTCAGCCTTAGTTTTCTTCATTTTTGTTCTCCAGCATTTCCTTAATCATCTTCAAATAGCCGACATCTCGCAAGTCCTTATCACGTCCAGACAACTCTTTTAGCTTGATCAGATCGTCAAAAGCAACGATATGAACTTGGGTATCATTAATCTTCCTAACCTCATGATGCTGATACGCCTTAATAAAATCAATGGGATTTCTCAAAAAGACATCAATCCGCTCATCTTCGTCCCGGGAATTCTTAAAAACAATAATAATTCCTTGCCAGCCAGCAACCTTAACGTGACCATCAACAAAACTCATCTGCTCAATCATGACCGGCGTCACCTGTTCAAACCCAAGTTCAGTCATAGCTATAAACAATTTAGAGAAATTTTCGTGATCCGGACTAACCATAATATCTAAATCCATAGTCAACCTAGAAAAGCCGTACAGGTTAGTCGCAATTCCACCAATGGCCAGGTATTTTATTTCATGTTCATTAAGTTTTTTAAATATCTTTTCGTACAACATTTATCTAATTATCCCGCCCCCTAAAACTTCCTCTCCATTATAAAAAACCACTGATTGCCCTGGGGTTATCGCCCGCTGCGGTTTTTCAAATATAACCTTGCCCTCTTCCTGTTCCTTCCCCAACATCTCCAGCACAGCTGGAGCTTCAATAGAATTATAACGTATTTTTGCCTTAATCTTCAAAGGTTGAGCAGGTAGCTGGCCTGAAACAAAAGTTAGATCACGGGCCACTAATTCTTTCCCCATTAGATCTTCCTGGTCACCAATAACTACAGTATTGGTTTTAACATCAATCTTAACCACATATTTGGGCTGGCCTTGATGCGCCCCTATCCCTTTGCGCTGGCCCAGGGTAAAAAAAGCTACCCCATCATGCTGACCAACAACATTCCCCTTAGTATCGACAATCTTCCCCGGCTTAACTGCTTCTGGACACTTTTCTTTAATAAAGCCAGCATAATTATCGTCTTCCACAAAACAAATCTCCTGGCTCTCGGCTTTGTCGTGCACCGGCAAGCCCAATGCTTTGGCCTTTTGTCGCACCTCTTGCTTGGTCATCTCCCCAAGTGGAAAAAGAACTCTCGCCAATGTTTCCTGATTTAGCATGTAAAGAACGTAGGACTGATCTTTTTTCGTGTCTTTTCCTTTTAACAGTTTGTAGTTTTCGGTTGTTTTGAGGTTTGAGGTTTGAAGTTTGAGGTTCTGGATCCTCACATAATGCCCCGTCGCAATCTTCTCACACCCTAGTTCATCCGCTTTTTTCAGCAGATAATCAAACTTTATAAACTGATTGCACCGGATACACGGATTCGGCGTCCGGCCGTTTTTATATTCAGCAATAAAATTATCAATAACGCATTTTTTAAATTCTTCTTTAAAATTAAGCGTGTAATGCGGTATACCAAGCATTTTGGCTACTTTTTGGGCGTCATTAACAGATTCAAGTGAGCAGCAGCCGCGGTCAGAAGCCTTGGTAGCGCAGGCCAAGACCATAGTCACACCAAGGCACTCATAGCCCTGCTCCTTAAGCAGTGCGGCAGCTACAGAGGAATCAACTCCACCCGACATGGCGATTAGGACTTTCATTTAAATTATGGAGAATCCCCATCCCAGTGCCAACCCCACAGCGCAAATCACAGCCAAATAGGTCCAAAAGACCTTATTGCCAAATTCTTTGCGCACAACCAAAAGCGTGCCAAAGCTGGTAACAGGGCCAACCAATAATAAAAGCATCCCTGCTCCAATATTCATCCCGGAGTTAACAAGGGCGTGAACCAAAGGAACTGTGGCTGTTGAACAAATATACATGATAACCGCAAAAGGGAGAGCCACCACATAACTCAATGGGCCGCCAAGATATTGAGAGATAATCCCTTCCAGCGGGGCAAACGAAACAATTAAAGCGGCCAACACCAATCCAACCGTAACTTCAAACCCAATCTCCCGCGGCATCTCCCAAAAAGAATAAGTTAAAACTGATTTTATCCGGCCGGCCAAAGTATTTTTATCATGTCCACAGCAACCGCCTTGGCAGCCGCACTCCGGACAAGCGTCAGGCGCTTCTTTTTTAATTAGCGGAGTGTGAAACAAATTACCAATTAACCCCATAATCAAACCTAGAATCAGCGCGGCAAAAAAGATATAGACCGCAAAGCTTAGGCCAAGCAACCTATAGGTTACAAACAGAGCAGTAATCGAAGTGGCTGGGGTTGCCACTAAAAAAGCTAAAACCGGGCCAAGCCTGGCCCCTTTTTTATACAAACTGATCCCAACTGCCAGGTTACCGATACAGCAAATCGGCAGGAGCGCCCCAATAAACGTTGCCCACAAAATCGAAAAAATACTCCCGCTGGCCAGATAACGCTCGACAAAATTATCAGGGATAAACTCGTGAATAATACCGGAGATTAAAAACCCGGCTATTAAAGCCGGCGCAACCTCAATAATATAAATCGTCAGGGCCTGGAAAAAGATATTAATGTCCATGTTCATGCTCCTCATTATGCGGCTGCCAGCCTGGCAGGCCCTTGCCTGTTTTTTTCTTCAAATAATCATCAATCGCGCTCTTCATCGCGTCTTCACCTAAAACAGAACAGTGAACCTTAACCGGCGGCAGGCCATCAAGCGCTTCTACTACCATTTTATTGGTAACTTTTAAGGCTTCTTCAATAGTTTTCCCCTTAACCATTTCAGTGATCATGGAGCTGGTTGCGATCGCGGCGCCACACCCGAACGTTTTGAATTTGGCATCAACAATCACGTTATCTTTTACCTTAATATACATCTCCATAATATCGCCGCAGGTAGGATTCCCTACTTTGCCAATTCCATCGGGATTTTCCATCTCACCCACATTTCGGGGGTTGCGAAAATGCTCCATTACTTTGTCACTATAATTACTCGCCATTACTTTTTTCCTCCCTTATAAAGTGGTGACATTGCCCTTAACTTTTCAACAATCTTTGGAAAGACCTCTAAAACCTTATCAATATCAGCCTCGGTATTCATTCTCCCTAAAGTAAACCTAATCGAACCATGGGCAACTTCTGGAGATAAACCCATGGCTAATAAAACATGCGAAGGTTCAAGTGAGCCAGAACTGCAAGCCGAACCAGTGGAAGCCGCGATCCCTTCCATATCCAGATTAAGAAGCATTGATTCCCCTTCAATATATTTAACAGAAATATTCACATTCTTAGGCAGCCGTTTGAATGGATGTCCGTTTAAGGTTACCTCTGGTATTTTCGCCAGCAACCCTTGGCTCAATTTATCTCTTAAAGTAACTAAATGTTTTTGCCGAGATTCTAATTCAGCTTTAGCTAATTCTGCCGCTATACCTAAGCCAACAATCGCCGGCACATTTTCAGTTGAAGCCCGAAGGTGGCGCTCCTGGGCCCCACCACGCATAAACGGGACCAGCCGTGTCCCTTTCCTTATATATAGCGCCCCTACCCCCTTTGGCCCATAAAATTTATGAGCAGAAAGGGATAAAAGGTCTACCCCAAACTTATTAACATCAACAGGAATTGCGCCCACTGTTTGGACCGCGTCAGTATGAAAATATCCCCCCCACACCCCATCCCTCACAGCTCGTAGCTTCTCTGCAATTTCCTCTATTGGCTGGATAGTGCCAACCTCATTATTGGCATGCATGATTGAGACTAAAATCGTTTTATCGGTCAAAGCCTTAGCCACATCATCGGGACTCACCAGTCCGTCTTTATCAACCGGTAAATACGTGACAGTAAAGCCCTGCTTTTCTAAAAACTGGCACGGCTCAATAATCGCGTGATGCTCAATTTTAGTAGTGATAATATGGTTCCCTTTGTTTTGATTAGCATAAGCTACCCCAAAAAGGGCAGAGTTATTTGACTCTGTCCCGCCGGAGGTAAAAACTATCTCTTCTGATTTTGCGCCAAGCAACCCAGCCACCGAGTCACGAGCTTTCTCAATTGCTGCCCGAGCCTCCCGTCCCAGAGAATGAACACTGGACGCATTACCAAATTTTTC
Source organism: Candidatus Saganbacteria bacterium CG08_land_8_20_14_0_20_45_16 (assembly GCA_002774365.1). Classification (GTDB taxonomy): domain Bacteria; phylum Margulisbacteria; class WOR-1; order O2-12-FULL-45-9; family O2-12-FULL-45-9. The sequence continues at coordinate 27,015 of PEYM01000052.1, forward strand.
ACTAAAATACGGCAGCATGGCTGCTACAACTTCAGGATGGGCCGGGGTTGTGGCTGCGTGGTCTAAATAAATTTGTCTCATTTCAAGGCCTCCTCACATAAATTTGCCAACGAAGTTTTATCAAGTAATTTTTCAATCTTCTCGCTCAAATTGTGCCAAAGGGCTTTAGTTGAGCAGCAGCCACTTTTTGGGCAGCAATCCCCATCTGTGACACAATTAGCTAACGCTATCGGTCCATCAGTTACCTTAATAATATCGCCAATCGTTATCTGGCCTGGTTTTTTGGCTAAAACATAGCCGCCGCTGGGGCCCCTAACCGTGGTAATTAATTTTGCCTGCCGCAATTTTGAGAGGAGCTGTTCAAGATAAGTTACGGAGATCTTTTGGCGCTTGGCAATCACCGAGGCAGAGACAGGTTTTCCCTCCCCATGCGCAGCCAGGTCAAACATCGCGGAAACTGCGTATCGTCCTCGGGTTGAAAGTTTCATAATAATTAAATTTTAGAGTAGTTGACTAGATTTGTCAAGTATTATAAATTCATTATAAATTCATACTCCCAGTCCGATATCCCTTGAGATCAAAAGTAACATAGGTGTAGCCAAGCTCTTCAAATTTTTTTGCCACTTGCTCCCGAAGCTCATCATCAATCAGATGAGGAATTGATTCTTGGTCAACCTCAATCCTGACAATCGCACCATGATGGCGCACGCGAAGCTGGTTAAAGCCCAACTCTCGTAAAAACTCCTCACCCTTTTCTATCCTGCCCAAAATTTCCGGGGTAATTTTTGTCCCATAAGGAATTCTGGAGGCTAAACAAGCATATGAGGGCTTGTCCGACGTCCGAAGTCCGAGGTCCCGGGAGAATTTGCGGATATCTTCTTTAGTAAAACCCAGCTCCATAAGCGGACTGCGCACACCTAGTTCTTCTTTTGCTTTTGAACCCGGCCGAAAATCTGATTTATCATCAAAGTTTGAGCCGTCCAAAACATAAGGAATATTTTCAGCTTTGGCAATTGCTAATAATTTAGAAAAAAGCTCTTTTTTGCAAAAATAGCACCGCTCGCGAGGGTTAGAAATAAAGTTTTCATCCAAGAATTCATCTGTCTCAATCACCAAGTACCTAGCACCCAGCCCCTGACACATCTCTTTTGCAAAACGCACTTCGCTTTCAGGATAAGTTGGTGATTTCGCAATCACAGCCAAAACGTTTTTTCCGAGAGTATCACTCGCAACTTTGAGTAAAAAAGTACTATCAACCCCGCCAGAATAGGCAATGAGGACTTTGCCCATTCCTCGAACCATTTCTTTAAGCTGAATAATTTTATCCATAAAATAAAGTGAAATTTCTCCAATAACTAGCTGATAAGATTGTAGCTTAAAACCCTTACCTCGTAAAGGAAAGCAAGGAGTAAAAAACCATGTTCAATGCAGTGTTTTCTCTCGGCAGTGCTGTTCTCAAAGTTCGCAGAGATATCAGAATGTGCGGGGCCCCAGCTGGTCTAGTCTCAGAACGTGCACTAATAATCCTAACTGATAAAACCAGGAAATTAAGTGAAAAAGCCCGTGACCTTAAAACCCATCTTAGTACACATGGAACTGATTTTATTAGGCAGGGAAATGGCTTTAATTTCGCGCATAGCCTTGTCTTGATTAGCCGCACCCTTTTCCCCAATGAGCCGTTCTCTCAAGGGCGCTTTCTCTGGAGCGTTATAAACAACTGTTCTCCAGAAGCCCAAAGCACAATTGATAAAAAAGAATTACCCTTAACCTTAGTTAGAGCTTTTCACAAAACAGCAGATCAAGCAAAGCTTGAAACCTCTTTGTTTGTGGCTGGGCTGGCCAAAGGAAGACATCACAATAAACCGCAATGCCAAGAAGCAACCGCTAAATTAATCATTGAAGCTGCGCTAGGAGAAGGTCAAACAGCTCTAATAGAAAATGCCAGCAGCATAATAATGAATAGACAATTAGAAATATCAGCTTGTGAATTAGCAAAGAGAGTGGCACTTGGCCTGGCCACTTTAGCACCAACAATCGCTAGACAAGTAGCAGAAAAGGCCAGCACCAGAGCTGATGACCTGACAAGTTTAGCAAATTTTACTGGGGAAGCACTTTCAATATTGCCAACCGGCACCCAGTTATTGCAAGCCGCGCAAGCCGGCATTACAGCCAGCAAAAGTTTTTCTATGACTGTTAATAATATAGTCAGTTAAAAATTACGCCGTCAGTCTTAAACAGTTTCCAAAACATGATATTTGATTGTCCGGCGACCAAACCTTAACGCATCACTATATAATCTAAACCAAATATCAATTCGCTTTTTATAACGTTTATTCATCCGATCCTCAACCACAAAGATTCGGTTGGGAAAACCTTCAATCATCACCTTGGTCCCGATCGGCAAATGGTTAGCCGCAATCACCCCTTCGCGACACCTGGTCCCGGCAGCAGTAGTCCAAGGAGTACTATCGGTCTGGCCAACCATTGAATTATAAGCTGTGGCAGTAACAACAGCACTTTTAATAATCCTATACTTACCATTTATAAGGGCTTGTTTAGCTGAAGACGGCACGGAAATTAATGATAAAATCAATAAAAATATCGCAGAAACCTTGATTATTGTTGCTCGCATTGGCAATCCTCCTCAAAGGAGTATTTAGTAGTATTATCGTTATAAAGCAGGCAAATCTTGCGTCATTTACGGCTCATCATAATAAAGAATCGTCCCGTTATTACCCACTGCCCAGCCATGAGTGGCATCAACAAAATCCACAGCCCGTAAAGTCTCCATTGTCCCACTCGCTTGCAAGC
>PEYM01000141.1 GCA_002774365.1 Candidatus Saganbacteria bacterium CG08_land_8_20_14_0_20_45_16
TGCTGGCGCAACTACAACCGTTGCTGAGATAATTACTACCACCACTCACGCTGTAGTTACAACAACCACCACCAGCACAACGTTAGTTGCCAGCGGCTGCTACATTGGCGCTTTTGTTAATGGTTTGGCTAACACGCCAGCTTTTGAGTCCATGATTGGGAAAAATTTAGCTATCAACATGTGGTATATAAACTGGGACTGTGCCTTTCCTGCAAGTAATTGTACAACAGTCAATAGCTACGGCGGGGTTCCCATGATAACCTGGGAACCATTTCTTAATACCACAAACACCCTAGACGCCATTAGTCGCGGTGATTATGATGCATACATTACTAATTTTGCCCAAGCTGCGCACGACTGGGACCATCTGGTTTATCTTCGCTTTGGCCATGAAATGAACGGCAACTGGTATCCCTGGGATGGTTTCCATAACGGCGGGTACACTGCTCCAGCAAAATATATTGCCGCCTGGAGACACATTCACGATATTTTTGTGGCGGCCGGAGCAAGTAAAGTAAAATTTGTCTGGTCACCAAATCACTGGAGCGTGCCATCTGTCTCTTGGAACGAGGCCACTGATTATTATCCTGGCAATAATTATGTGGATTGGATTGCCATTGACGGCTACAACTGGGGCGAAGGGAGCTGGCAAACATTTTCAGATATTTTTGACACAGCTTATGCAAACTTAGCCCCTTATGACAAACCCATGATGATTGGAGAATTTGCCAGCGCGCCAGATGACGGCCTCAACGCAAAAAGTGACTGGATCAACCAAGCCTTTAGTCAAATTAAGAGTACTTATCCAAAGATCCAGATTTTTTGTTGGTTTAACATTGATAAAGAAAGGGATTGGCGGATTAATTCTTCCCCAGCAACTGAAGCTGCGTTTAGAACAGCGATCAGCGATGACTATTTCCTGGAAACCATACCAACTGAGTAAGCTTTTCTATCCCTACTCAAATCGCCAAAGCGCCATATCATAGTAATTATTTTCATTAAGACAATAGCCTGTACCAACAAGATGAACTCCATCACGATCCAAGGCTAATGACATCAACCGACAATCATTACTGTAGTCAGCACCAGTTGTAACAATACCTGTCCCGTCTGGTCCAAAAGAGAGGTCAGGCTCTCCCGCTGGGCTATAGCGGGCTAAAAAGACCACGCCCCAACTTTGAGCATCAACACTTACGCCACCAATAACAGCATTACCATTGGCATCAAAAACTATCGACCCTACCGCATCGTGGCTTCTTCCGCCAGCAACATTATCAACAACCATTAGCCCTGTCCCATTAAAACTTAAATCTCGGTGGCCATAGTCGTCATACCTCAAAATTACCATATCAGCATTGCCATTGGCATTAGTGGTTGCCCCTAACACCCAAATTTTACCGTTTTGGTCAACAGCAATGGCCCCTGATGAATCATTGCCAACCACCCCAACCAAGTTTCTTTCAACCAAAAAACCATCATCACTAAAACTGTCATCCAATCTGCCATCACTAGTCAGCCGCCAAACTGGAATCTGAGAAAACCCTTCAGGATCCCTGCCATAACCAGCCAGCAAAATTCTTCCAGCAGGATCAGTTGTTACGCAGGTCGCCCGCTCCGCCGCATTGACCCCCAAAACATCAGAATGAACAAAAATCCCGTCATGATTTGAGCCAAAGGTTTGATCAAACTCTCCCTCTGGAGTAAAAACCCACACCGCTAGATCAGAATTAAGTGGCCCATCAATCCCATCCCCACCCTCGCTCAAGCCCATACTTCCTCCACCAACAACTACTCTGCCCAAAGAATCAAGGGCAATAGTGTACCCAGAATCATAATTATTACCGCCAGCCGCATTGTTGTGGACCTGATAACCCAGCTGACTAAAACTTTGATCAAGTATCCCTTCTGGCGTGTAGCGACAAACAAACATGTCATACTGAAAACTGCTATCTTGGGTTCGTCCGGCAATAAGTATCTGATCAGTAGGTGTTAAAACCATATCCCAGGCATTGTCTTGTCTTCCACCACCAAAACCATTGCCAACCACAAGTCCATTATGGCCAAAGGATAAATTAGGCGTGCCATCAGGAAGATAGTTCCATATAGCTACATCTTCCCCTCCGGTGCCTGTGTATGTTTGTCCTGCCACAATATAATTGCCTTGAGAATTAACCTTAACATCATAGCCATAAACATGCTCGCCCCCACCCGAAGCCCCGTGATCTATTACCACACCGCCATTGCCAAAAGATTCGTCAACAATACCCCTTGCTATGGTTAAAGAGGTCGCGGCATCTTGAATCACATCGCCATCCAAGCCAGCATCCCCTTCAATTGCTCCGTTACCAGGACTGCAAGCAGTTATCAACCAAGAGAGAGTACTGCCAGCTAGCACCACTATAAAAGCAAAAGCTGCTGACCAAGGGTTTGAACTAGCAGACATAATCATCCCACCACCTAAGGTCCCACCTGGAATTTGATCAGTTCGTCCAATAACCACTTATTTTCTCCTCCTATAATGTTCACTGCTTAACATGCAGTAGAACTTAAGATACTATTCCCTTATGATAGGGAGAACAGGA
>PEYM01000045.1 GCA_002774365.1 Candidatus Saganbacteria bacterium CG08_land_8_20_14_0_20_45_16
CCATGTCTTTTATTTTGAGCAGTGTAACAGTCGTGCTGCGCTCCATCTCCGAGAGCTTCATCTTGATAAAGCTGACCGAAGATTCAAGCTCTGGGATCATGACATATTCTAAGGCATTGACCCGGCGTTTGATCTCAATGATTTGCTGGGCAATGACCAGGATGGCTTTGTTTAGCTCCGCCAGCTTAACCAAATTAATCAAGGTTTCTTTAAATTGAACCAGGGCTTGGTCCAGCTCCCCAGGGGTTTTGGCAAAGCTGTAGTTAATCGGGTCGCCGGTCAGTTTTAATTCATACTTGGGGATTTTTACGCCCATAAAATTTTTCAAGGTGATATCAACGCTGGCGCTGCATTGAGAGAGGGCGATGGCTGCGGCCAAGACTTCTGGGCTGATTTGGGCGGAACCGACTGAGAGCTTTTGAAAGACCAGGATTAATTCTTGTTCAATCTTGCGGCTCAAGCGGCGGTGTTGCTTAACGATCTCAAGGAGTTGTCTGATCAAACCGTCAAGTTTGTCCTTGAGCAATTTATGGCCTTTCTTAGCCAGGACTGTTCTCCTCTTTAAGCGGAGCAGCTCCATCCGTGTTGCATTAACCCTTTTATTTGCCATTTTTACATAATTCAGCGCGTAGACCGGCCTCTTAGGCTGGTTGGGCTAAGAGTCCGACCTACGCGACCTTTCCATATTTCTCCCACAGATCGTCTTTAATGCGCTTCAATTCTTCGCGCGGCAGGAGCCGCAAGAGCTCCCAGCCAAGATCAAGGGTTTCAATGATTGTCCGATTCTCGTTTTCTCCTTGGGTTAAAAATTGTTTTTCAAATTCTTCAGTAAACTTTAAGAATTGCTTGTCAACATCAGAAAGGGCCCCTTCGCCCAAAACCACCATCAGTTCGCGGACTTCGCGTCCCCTGGCATAGGCGGCAAAAAGCTGGGTAGCGACATGCGGGTGGTCTTCGCGAGTTTTACCGATGCCTATTGCCTTATCCCTAAGCCTTGATAGAGAAGGGAGGGGATCAATTGGTGGGTAGATTCTTTTACGGTCCAGCCCCCGGTCAAGAATGATCTGGCCTTCGGTGATGTAGCCGGTTAAGTCTGGGATAGGGTGGGTCTTGTCGTCATCTGGCATGGAAAGAACAGGGATCATGGTGATGGAGCCAGGTTTACCTTTGATCCGACCAGCCCTTTCATATAATGTTGCCAAATCGGTGTAGAGATAACCTGGATAGCCGCGGCGGCCAGGGACCTCTTTTCTGGCAGCCGAGACTTCGCGCAAGGCTTCGCAATAATTAGTCATGTCAGTTAAGATAACTAAAACATGCATTCCTAGATCAAAGGCTAAGTATTCAGCTGCGGTTAAGGCGACCCGCGGGGTGGCGATCCGCTCAATGGCCGGGTCATTGGCCAGGTTAACGTAGAGCACTGTGTTTTCAATGGCGCCGGTCGCCCTAAAATTGGCCATAAAAAATTCTGCTTCTTCAAATGTAATCCCCATGGCGCCAAAGACCACTGCAAATTTTTCAGAGCTTCCAACAACATTGGCTTGGCGGGCGATTTGGGCGGCGAGGCGGGAGTGGGGGAGGCCAGAGCCGGAAAAGATCGGGAGCTTTTGGCCTCGGGTTAGAGTATTTAAGCCGTCAATGGCCGAGATCCCGGTTTGGACAAAGTCATTGGGATAATCTCTGGCATAGGGATTTAAAACTTTGCCGTTGATATCAAGTTTCTTGTCTGGAATAACCTGGGGAGCATTGTCAATGGGCTTGCCAAGGCCGGAGAAGACGCGGCCTAGGATATCCGGGCTGGCGTTAAGCTCAAGGCCCCGCCCTTTTAAACGGACCTTGGTTGATTTGATTTCAAGGCCCACCGTTCCTTCAAAAACCTGGATCAGGGCTTTGTCATTTTCAACTTCTAAAATCTGGCCGGTGCGGATCTCGCCGCTGGGGAGCTCAATTTCAACGACCTCGTCAAACTTGGCCCCTTCAATTTTCTCGATAATAATCAGCGGGCCGGCAATGCCGGTAACTGTTTGATATTCTTTGATCATGATTTTTTTACGCTTGTAGAGGCAGTCTTTTCTGCCAGAGGCGGATCAGCCTTTGGCTGAAGACTGCGACGACCTTTAGGTCGCCGCTATTTATGCGTGTTGACCTCCTTTTAATGTGTTAATCTCATTTTGCATTGATTCAAGGATAGCTGTTAGTTCTTTGGTGGCTGATTCTTCCGGGATCAGCCTGGCCCTGGCGATTTTGGCAATCGAGCTGATTTTTTGGATCTCGTTAAGCTCGACCCCGGCTTCAATCGCTTTGAGCGCTTCATGGTAAAGGGTAGTAATTACTTTTAATAGCTGGTATTGCTTGTTAAAACTTGAGAATTGGTCAACAGGGTCAAAGGCGCTCTGGTAGAGAAAATCCTCTCTGATTGATTTGGCGACAAAAAGGATGAGCTGCTCGCGATGGGACAGGGCGTCGAGACCAATCAGGCGGACAATTTCTTCAAGTTCTGC
>PEYM01000084.1 GCA_002774365.1 Candidatus Saganbacteria bacterium CG08_land_8_20_14_0_20_45_16
ACAAAGAAAAAAAATCTGATCTGTGTGTAAAACAGGACATTTTTACTTTGCTAAGAACCGGACATTTTCACTTTGCCTTGACAGGCTTTGATTTGGGCTAGGTCTTGTCTGATCTGCGACTTTAACTTTTCTACATCAGAAAACTGTTGCTCTGCCCTTAAGCGCTTCTTAAGATCAACCTGCAACAGCTTGCCTCTCAGGTTAGCCTTTAAGTTCAAAATGTGGACTTCTACTGCCGGCCGGTTAAGGCCAAAGGTCGGCTGGTCCCCAATATTAACCGCGCATTTTTCCCCATTAACCTCACCAGCGTAAACCCCATGGGCAGGGATAAGTTTATCTTTAGCAACTTGGAGGTTGGCAGTTGGAAAACCTAAACCTTTGCCTACCCCTCTGCCTCTGCCTACTTTACCCGTTATCTGGTATGGATGGCCAAGCAGCTTGATTGCCTGGTTAAACTTGCCCGCAGCAATTAGTTCCCTGATCACGCTTGATTTAACTGGTTTGTTGCCACACTTGACTGGCGGCACAACCACCAGCTTAAAACCGAAAATTTTAGCCCATTTTTTTAAGTTGGCAATGTCGCCAGTCCGGCTCGCGCCAAAGGCATAATCATACCCAACAAAAACTTCGCTCACCCCCAGCCTGGCCACCAAATATTGTTTAATAAATTCTTCAGCTGTTAATTTTTGTAAGCGCTGGTCAAACTTAATTACCACAACCCTGTCAATGCCAACTTCAGCCAAAAGCGCTTCGCGTTCACTTAGGGTGGTCAAAAGTTTTAAGCCACGCTCTGGACAGATTAATTCCTGGGGATGGGGAGAAAAGGTAATGGCAATGGCAGGAACTTTTAGCTGTTTGGCCCGGCTCACGGCCCTGGCCAAAACTTTTTGGTGACCGCGATGGACCCCGTCAAACATACCTAACGCAATCACGCTCAAGGCAAAAACGCCCCCTTAACCCACAGGGTAACAGTTTTAATGTAATGCGCGCCAGGGAAAAAGAGCAATTGCGAGATAATCAAGGTCCCCACCACCCGGCCCATTACTATATAAAAGACAACAGTGCGTACATCCCCTTCTGGGCGTTTGCCCTTGGCAGCTTGGTCTGTAATGTGCGCAGCGATCGGATCAACCATCAAGGTAAATAAAATCGTGGCAATACCATTAACAATGCCAGAAAGTTGCGTGGCAGTAGTGCGATAACTAGGAACTAAGGCCCCTGCCATGAGCGAGCAAAGGACCCCAATCGCGTAAATAGAGACCATGATCAAATTGAGCCAGAGAAAGGTCTTGGGAATTCCTTTAAGCGAAAACCCTTTGAGCATGCCAAAACTCGGAAAAACAAAATTACTTGGTATTTTAGCCAGGTTGCGTAGCCTTAAAGCATAAGCAATTAAACGCGGGACAGATTCTATCTCTTCAAACTTTTTGATTAGTTTCGTAAAGACCTTGACCGCGAAGGGGGTTAAAAGCGCCCCGATTAAATTGCCGATAAAAGCCGCGAAGATAATGAAACGAAAATTGTGCCAAAGAACATTGACATTATTCATTAATATGGCCGTATCAACCATACCCCCTAAAAGCGGGGCCTGAAGCATGTTCGACATACGCGAGATCAAAAGCGAGGCATTAACAAAAGAAAGCGATAGGGCTAACTGCTTGGTGCGGACCCCTGTTAAGCGCATTGAAGACGCTATGGTTTCTGTAAAGTGGATCAAACCAGTAAAAAAACAAACAACTACCAAAGGGTTCATTAGAGACCTCTTAATGTTAATAAGTTCATCTTAAAACAAGCCTTTCTCGTGGCAGTCAACCCACTGCGACAGTTCATTATAACACAAGAAAACCTATGTTATAATAAACACGTAGCTAACATGCGCCTATAGCTCAGCTGGATTAGAGTACTTCCCTGCGAAGGAAGGGGTCGTGCGTTCGAATCGCACTAGGCGCATTTTTTATTGAGTGGAGAGGTGTCCGAGTGGTTGAAGGAGCACGCCTGGAAAGCGTGTATACCGCAAGGTATCGAGAGTTCGAATCTCTCCCTCTCCGATTAGGATTTCTGATATAATAATTACGCAGTCTTGAGTGTGAGTGTGTGTTTTGAGTCTTGAGCTAATTACTCATGCTCACACTAAATACTCACACTCATACGGAGGAGTACCCAAGTGGTTCAAGGGGGCAGTTTGCTAAACTGTTAGGCTGGAGTAATCCGGCGCGAGAGTTCGAATCTCTCCTCCTCCGATTATTTTCACTTTTTGTGAAATCGTAAGAAACAGCCTCGGCGCGTTGCGCCTCGGCATGGTATTTCCCCGCCAGAATCCAAGCATTTTTGAAGGGGAACGAAGGGTCATACGCAATAGTGGGGTTAACCATAGAGTTTAGCTATCCTGAATAGATAAAACTTTTTGTCTCTGACACCTCTCACAAGAGCCCGAAAGTTTTTTAACTTTGCGTTAAACGACTCTGCCGAAGCGTTAGTGCTACGGCTAATAAAATAGTTCAGGAGCTTGTGTCATAACCCAGTTTAGTGCTATTCATTTTCTTAAATTTTTCCTTTTCATATTTTTATATGAGTTAACCGGTAAAAGTTTCCTGAAAAAGACTTGTTTTGCAGTCGATTTTTAGTTTTTTGAGGCATTTTCTTTCTCCCATCTCCACAGTTTTAGCAAATTATGCGTAGTACACCATAGCGACCATTCCAGATCGGCACCGTCTTTCCCTCGCAACCGCAAAGTTGTTAAGCCTCGACACGTCTTCATTTGTCCCAAAACGGGCTCTACGGTTTTTCCTCGCAGGCGGTAATGCTTCCGGCCTCGCTGGGTCAGCAGCTTCCTCTCCATCAATTGCGTGCTTGTAAGCCCCTCTGGAATTCTGCCTCGCGGACTCCCCCATTCCCGTTGTGCCTTCTTAGTTTTCCATTCTTTGTTAACCGCGATAAAGAATTCAGTCTCCTCTGTTTCCAGAGCTAAATTCGCCTCGCTGCAATATCCCGCGTCGGCCAACATCACATCCGCGGCTACTCCGCTCTGCGCTTCCATCGTCGCTATCATTGGCTCAAGTTGTTTCTTGTCATTGCAATCTTGGGTCACCGCTTGCCCAACAATAATTTGTGTCTCGCAATCAACCACTGCTTGGGCGTTATATCCTTGTACGTATCCTTGCCGTGTCTTCATGATCCGACTGTCTTCATCCGTCAAATTTATCTTTGGCTCTTTGAGCGCGGACTCATCCTTTGGCTTTCGACCACGTTTCTTTTTCCCGCTCTCTTTTTCTTCCTTGGCTCGTTTCTCCGACTTTTCTTGCTGTGCTTTAAGTGCGGCAGCCTTCTCCTCTGCCAACGTTTCTTTTGCCTTAATCAACCGCTCCAACCGTGATTTCTTTTGCTGTAATTCTGCTGGCACTTCGTCACCTCGGCAATCTTCACCATATTGTAAGTCTTCCGCCGCGTCAACAGCTTCCGCTTCCGCCACTAGTTTGGCGACTTCTTTTTCTATCCACTCCAAATCTCGATTTGAATCCAACGCCGCGTTTGCTTTCACTTTTGTCCCATCCAAGGCCACTTTACCCATCCTTACCAAACCCGCTTTTTTGCACATCATCAACGCGCCTACAAACAAGACCTCCAAAGCCTTGGCGTGATCCCTGCGAAATCTCGCTATAGTTCGAAAGCCTGGCAACTGGTTGGTCGATATATAGCGAAAGCTGACTTGATTTTCGCAAGCCTTGGCTATTGTTCGTGAGCTGGTAATTCCTTCACAATACGCGTATAACATTAGTTTAACCATCATCTTGGGATGATAGGCGGAG
>PEYM01000102.1 GCA_002774365.1 Candidatus Saganbacteria bacterium CG08_land_8_20_14_0_20_45_16
AACCACTATGGCCTTACGGCCATAGCATTTTAGAATTCAAGCTTCGCTTGTCCGCTGTCTTCCCGCCCCTGATATTCAATATATTTTCGTATCGTCTCTTCATTTATCCCTACGGTTGAAACAAAGTATCCTATCGACCATATTCCTTCGCTCCCCCAATATACCTTGTCCAGAAATTTAAACTTCTCTCTCATCTTCCGTCCAGTGTTTGACTTCAACAAATTTACCACATGGCTGACCGGGTATTTAGGCGGAATTGATACAAGCACATGTATGTGATCCTCATCTGTGTTTACTTCTTCGATCACAATCTCTGGCTTATGCTTCTGTATATCCAAGACCACCTCTTTCAAATATTCTCCCATGCCACCTCTGAATATCTTTCGCCTATACTTCGTTGATATCACTATGTGATATTTTGCATAATAGACACAGTGTCCCTGCCTTTTGAACTCCATGCTACATTTTACCACCCCACCGAAGCCAGCGGATACTCTTCATCTACAGCCTAACGGCTGTAGTATTTCGGTTGATCAATAAATTACCAGGGTCTCTTGGATCCTCTAAAACAGTTTCGCCACCTTTTTCAGAAAATTTCACATGATTTTTTTTATCCCTTCTGTTAAGATTAATTAAAGGGGTGCAACATGGCAAAACTTAAAACAATCGCAGTGATTACTCCTGGCGGGGATGCGCCGGGGATGAATACCGCTATCCGCGCGGTCGTGCGTACTGCTATTTTTCACGGTGTAAAAGTTTGGGGGATTAAGGAAGGGTGGTGGGGGCTGATGCATGATAACTTGGTGGAATTAGCGACGAAAGACGTTAGTGGCATTATCAATCGAGGCGGGACGATTTTGCACAGTCGCCGCTGTCCGGAATTTAAGGATAAAGCCAATCGTCGGCTAGCCTACCAAAACCTTAGGGCCAAAGGGATTGAAGGAATAGTTGCTATCGGCGGCGATGGTTCTATGCGTGCTTCGCAAATTATCATGAAAGAGACAGGTCTCCCTGTTAATGTTATTCCCGCTACCATTGACAACGATATCCCGGGGACAGATTACACTATCGGCTTTGATACCGCGGTTAATACGGCGGTTGAGGCGATTGATAAGATTCGCGATACCGCTACCTCGCACCAGCGGTTGTTTGTGGTTGAGGTAATGGGCCGGCACAATGGCTTTATCGCCTTGGATGTCGCGCTCGTTGCCGGGGCCGAGGCCTGTTTTATTCCCGAAGTTAAACATAACATTAATCAACTGGTAAAGCTGATTAAAGCCGGCCACGAACGCGGTAAAAAGAGCTTTATTATTATTGTTGCCGAAGGGGCGGCCGACAGCCACAAAATTGTCGCTGAACTGCAACGCAGGCTCAATATTGAAGTCAGGCTGACTATCCTGGGTCATATGCAGAGGGGCGGGGTGCCGACTGCTTTAAGCCGCGAGCTGGCTTGCAAACTGGGAGCCACCGCTGTTGAACTGATGATTAAGGGTGGCGGCGGCTATCTGATCGGTGCTATTTCAGACAAAATCTGCTGCAGTCCAATTAATAAGATCTATAAAGCAAAAAAACAGATTGACCTTGAACAACTGCGCATCGCTAATATGCTGGCGACATAGTCGAATGACGCGGCATGTTAAAGACGCCCGGGAATTTATTGTTTTAATTGGATGCTAGTCAAATCAATTGCTTGTTGAATACGCGAAAAAATTGGGGCTGACCCAATAATCCCTACATTATTCAGGTCTTGTTTCAAAGCTTCTAGGAACGACAAGTAATTGGTGAACAGTTTTTTGTCTTTGCCAACAAGTTTTCTGGCTAAATCATTAATTAAAACAGACTCAATTAGGCCGGGAAAAAATTCCACAAGTTGTATCTCATCAGTAAGCACTGCGCCCATTAATTGGTAAACAAAATGAAAGATGGCCTCAGCCTCGTTTTTATCTAGTCCTTCCCAGACTTCCTCCAAACGGCTTTCTTTGTTTTCTCGTAAGCCAAACAGCTTGCTTATATATCCCATTGAATGCAAAGCTTCGTGCCGAAGTCGAGCCTCCTTGTCAGTAAGGTCTTTAGCAATTAACCTAGCTGTATTAATGTGAACATCACCTGTAGGCAAAACAAAGAAAATTCCCATAGTTTCAACAAAGGAGGGAATCCCACTAAAGAAAATTACATTTTTAGCTATTGTTCCACAATTATAGCCAAAGAGAGCTTCAATTATGTGTATATTTTTAATAATCAAATCAATATATTCAGAAGCCTGCTTAAAAATGCTCTTTCTGTCAGCGGTGAGTGTGTCGGCGTATATAGGAAGTGTCTTATTTAATTCAACCCCAATTATACCCCAGTTAACCTGAAGGTCGCGATATATTTGTTCTAGTTCGTCTGTTGTGCGGGCTGGCCGGATCCTAATTTTTGATCCAGAACTGAAATAATTACCAAAACGATCAATTGCTAATAAATCGTGATTATCTTGATTTGTTAATGGGAGAGTAATTGCCTCTATAACGCCATTAATTTCTATTGGAGCATAACCAATGGACGCCCTTGTCACCACCAACTATGTCATCCGCATGTTTAAAGGCATTTCCTCAAGGCGTTTTTTTCAGGAGTATCCTTCAAATAGATATGAATACCGCAAACTTTGGGGAAGAGGTTATTATGCGTGTAGAATCAATGAAACCGAACTGCCAAAGGTGATAGAATATATTAAGAATCAAGTTGGCCAAGATGGATATGACAAACGTTATGCACAGATTAAATAATCTGCCAGAAAACAAACCGCGAGGTTCACTCGCAGGTTTGTTTTCGATTTGAGGTAGCCCCATGTCCTCCCAAACCCCCATGATGAAGCAATACTTGGAGATTAAGGCCAAGCACAAGGATGCTATCCTCTTTTTTCGCCTCGGTGATTTCTATGAAATGTTCTTTGACGATGCCAAACTGGCAGCCAGAGAGCTGGACTTGGTCTTAACCGGTCGCGGCCAAGAGGAAAACCGGATGCCGATGTGTGGTATCCCTTACCATGCTTCCCAAAACTATATTGCTAGGCTGATTGATAAAGGCTATAAAGTCGCGATTTGTGAGCAGGTGGAAGATCCAAAGGATGCCAAAGGATTAGTTAAGCGCGAAGTTGTTAAAATTGTAACCCCGGGGACTGTATTAGAGTCAAACCTGCTTTCTGAAAAGAGCAATAATTATCTTTTAGCGATTACTAAAGAAAAGAATAAATATGGTTTGGCTTATGTTGATGCCTCAACCGGTGAGTTTCGGTTGACGGTTGTGGATAGTGAAGTCAAGCTTAATGATGAGATTAATCGGATAAGTCCGGCGGAATTGTTGATTTCTGATCTTATGGAAGAGTTCTGGAAACCTGAGACTAAACGTCTCGGTTTCCAGAATCAAGGAAACCGCGGCGTTCAGCCGCAGGTTTCTATAACACCTTTCAAAGACACTTTTAAGCTCGAATCAGCCCAAGAAAAACTCTTGGAGTTTTTCAAAATAACTTCGCTTGATTCCTTTGGCTTAGAAGCATTTCCAGAAGCTTGGGGGGCAGCTGTTGAGATCCTTGAATACTTGAAAGAGACCCGTAAGACCTCACTTGACCAAATTAAGCAGATAAAACCTTACCAAACATCAGAATTTATGTTTATTGATACCGCGACCAGAAGAAATCTTGAGTTGGTCCAAACAATTAGGGATAAATCATATAAGGGGAGTCTCCTCTGGGTATTGGACCAAACCAAGACTTCGATGGGGGCTCGTCTTCTTAGGCAATGGATACTTCAGCCATTATTAGATAGTGAAAAAATAAACCAACGCTTAGCAGCTGTTGAGGAATTGACTAAGGAAGCTTTTTTGCGGGTAGAGCTTGGCCAGGTTATTGGTGAGATTGCGGATATTGAACGTGCAATTGGTCGGATAGCCTCGGCCTCGGCTAATGCCAAAGATTTGGTGGCGCTAAAAGAATCGCTACAACTTCTACCGAAGCTGAGAAAGTTACTGATTAATTCTAAATCAGCTTTGTTGAAGAGGATTCTCAAGCAACCTGAGACTGAACGTCTCGGTTCCTTGAATTTTGAGGAACCGCGAAGTTTATTCGCAGGTTCCGAAGAACACCTAGTTCACTTGCTAATCAGGGCAATTGTTGACGACCCACCGTTTACCTTAAAAGACGGCGGCTTGATCAAAGATGGGTTTAACGTAGAGCTGGATGAGATTAAAAAGTCAGCGCGGGAAGGGAAGAGCTGGATTGCAAATTTAGAAAATGAAGAGCGTCGCCGAACTGGTATTAAGTCTTTGAAAGTTGGCTTTACTAAAGTCTTTGGTTTTTATATTGAAGTTACCAAGGCGAACCTTTCTCAGATACCGGATAACTACATCCGCAAGCAAACCCTAGTTAACTGCGAGCGTTTTATTACTCCAGAGTTAAAAGACAAAGAGTCACTCATCTTAAACGCTGATGAGCGGCTGAAACAAATGGAGTATGAGGTTTTTTGCGAGGTGCGCTCAAAAATTGCAGAATCCACTGCCGAGCTGCAGGCGCTGGCGCATGTTTTGGCGGAAATTGATGTGCTTTTGTCGCTGGCTAATGTGGCGGTGGAAAATCATTATGTGAAACCAACGATATTCGAAAATTCGGACATTCGAATATTTGATAGTCGTCATCCTGTGATTGAGAAAACTCTTGGCGAATATAACTTTGTCCCGAACAATGTGGTGATGAATGATGAAAAGAGCCGGTTCTTGTTGATCACTGGACCGAATATGGGAGGGAAATCAACTTATATGCGTCAGGTAGCGTTAACTTCCTTAATGGCGCAGATTGGTTCTTTTGTTTCTGCCAAAGAAGCAGAGCTTTGTTTAGTAGACAGGATTTTTACGCGTATTGGGGCGATGGATGATATCTTTTCCGGCCAGTCAACTTTTATGATGGAGATGACCGAGACTGCTAATATTGTTAACAACGCGACTGACAAGAGTTTAATTATCTTGGATGAGATAGGGCGGGGGACAGCAACTTTTGACGGGATGTCGATTGCCGCGGCTGTGGCTGAATATATCCACGTTAAAATTAAGGCCAAAACTTTATTTGCTACGCACTATCACGAGATTACCCAGTTGGCGGATAAACATCCTGGGATGAAAAATTTAAATGTCGCGGTGAAAAGCGAAGGTGACCATGTAATATTTTTGCATCGGATAGTTGAGGGGCCAGCTGACCGCTCTTACGGTATTCAAGTGGCCAAACTGGCTGGCTTACCGATTGAAGTAGTTGAGCGAGCCAAAAAAGTTTATGCTAATTTGGAAATGGTAGAGAATGGACTTGGGGATGGGGAAAGGAAGAGGAAGAGGAAGAGGAAGAGGGAGGCAGGGGATGGAGAGCTTCAGGTTAGTTTGTTTTGACTTCTATGATATAATTTAAAAAAATCAGGAGGTAGCGTTGTGAAAATATTTCTAATTGCATTTTTTGGTATGGTTGTTTTGATGGGGACAAGCTTTGCCCTCCAGCCAAAAATCGTTGGCGGGGTGCGGGATGGCTTAGCTGCCGGGATTATGGTTGACCACCAGCTCGGGAAAAATTATGGAATGCGGATGGGGATTGAAGCCACCACTGGCAGACAACCCTTGATCCTTTTTCTTGGCGGTAAATTTTACTTAAGCAACTTAGCTTACAATACCCCTTTTTCTTTGGGGCTTCATGTTGTCAGCTATATGGGTTCTAGTAGTAATAATTCTATTGGTTTTGGCATTTCCGGCATTATCAACAATGCCTTTGGAGTTAAACCAATGTTTGTGGAGCTGGGGGTGGATGTGGTCAGTACTGCTAGGGGTGTGGTGCAACTGGGGTATAAGTTATACTGATTATGGTCAAAGTTGATGCTTTTTAAGCAGATTTCTGCTAGTCTGGTCAACACAAGCCAGAGAAAGTCTTTCTTCTGGCTCCTTTATTGTCATTGTTTCAAAGAAAAAAAAGAGATCTTCACCTAAGGCTTGGTCTCCTACTGCCTCAATAAATTTTTTTTGAGTGAGGGGGGGGGTAAACGATATACCCCTAGCCCTCTTTGCTATGGCAAAGGAATTGGGATTGCCAATCACCGTCCCTTTAGGGATGAAAAAAGGTCGTCTTTTGCAAATAAGCATTGCTAGCATCATGCCTAACGCGTAAACATCGACTTTGGGAGTTGGTTTCTCGCCACGAGTGCTTTCAGGGGATAAGAAAGCAATTGTGCCAATGGCTTTTCTCATGCCTAAAGTTGTGAAAGCCCTTGCTACCATACTTGTTCCAAAATCAATTGGTAAAACTCGAAAGCCACCATTGTCTAGTTGTTCTAACATAATATTCTTAAAAGAAAGGTCCCCGTGTGTATCACCATGTTCAATTAACTTTATAGCGATTTGAGACAAAAGGTTTAACACAAAGGTGGGGGTGATTTTCTCTGGTGATTTCAGGGAGAACTCTTCTAGAGTAGGGCCATTGATCGGTTTTAAGACCAGCACACCAGGCGAAAGAAAACCAAGGACGTCCTCCCAAAATTCTCTGACCCCAGATCGACGTCTCGTCACTATCTCTGCCAACAACCTACCGATCCTTCCTGGTCGTGAGACCTTAAGTATGACCTCATCGCCTTGAGGGTCTTTGGCTCGATAAATTATTCCGTCTCCACCTTCGCCCACCTTCTTAAGAATTGTGTAGCCATTAATTATTTGGCCAGGTGTAAGCTCGGGCGGCCGAGCTGCTGGTGCCAACGACTCTGCTATAATTACTCGAGCTAGTTCACCGGTGTTTGGCCACTTGGGAGGTGAGTTTGGTGCTCTTTGGGCAGGAGGCATCCCCCTTAGTGTGCCTGTTCCACTCCGGCGTTTTGGCTTTGCACTTTCTGCTAGTTTGGCAGATCGTCCACTAGGTGATCCTGTTATTGTTGCCGTGCCAACTTTTGTAGACATATAATCTCCAGCCTTGTTTTCTGAAAAACATTATTGATTATTCTCCATGTCAAATATCTTGAGCTGGTGGTTTTCTCCTAATCATTTGTCAGCACCTTTTCCAGGAAATTTCAGGTTGCAGAAAAAAAGATATTGTAATGCACCCAGAAATTGTTGGTGGGGTGTGGGATAGTTTAGTCGCTGGTGGTGGATGTCGTAAGCACAGCCAGGGGAGTGGTTCAGTTGGGGTATAATATTTACTAAGCTTTTTTTAGTATTTCCTGCCAACTAGAGACGCGGATAATGTTGTTTGGCTTAACTGGCTGGCGATTCCAGGGTTGATCAAAAAGAAAGACCTTGTCGCAATGATTCGCCAGCACTAGTGCCTCTTCAAGATTATCCTCAATAAAAAGTTGGCAATTTTTTACCTTAGTGTATTTGGTGGTCTCTTTAGCATGATGAAGCTTGTGATAAGGGATATCATGTTCTTTAAGCCACTTTTTTGTTTGTCGACCAAAGATAATCGTTCGGCTAGTGACCAGCGAGATATTATGCTTTTGGTACCACTCTCTAATGACTGGGGCAGCCCCATTGATCAGTGGGATAGTTGTCATTACTTTTTGGCGCCAGGCCCTGGCAAAATAGCGCCACATTAAAAGTTTACGCCACCGCATGATCTCAACGACCTCAAAAGGGGTATGCTCCTTCCCCATAAAGTTATGAAAAAATGAGGAGAGGTCCGTGTAGGTGTCAGCGATCACATTATCTATGTCAATCCCAATATTCATATATTTAATTGTAGCATTTTGGGGCTGTATGGTAAAATAAGAGCAATTATGAAAGTCTTACTTGCTGGCTACAATCTTGATACTGATGTTATTAATGAGCTCAAAAGCCAAAATAGTCAAAGACAAGATGTTACCCCCGAGACCCTCTCTGCCTCTTATGCCAGAATCTCTCGTGATCCCAGGCCGATTGATGAACTGCGCAAGGTGGCCCGCAGCGAGGTTGAAAAGGCCCGTAAATCAAATTCAGCTATTATTTTTAAAATGGGTCACCACTCAATTGCTGAGCATGCAATCTTTAACTTTGATCTAATTGGCATTTCTCGTTTAGCCTTGGAAGAAGTTGAAAAATTTAGACTTTGTTCCTATACAGAAAAATCTCAGCGCTATCAAAAACTTGAGGACGATTTTCTGGTTCCTGACGAGATAAAGGGTGAGGGGGAAGGTGTGAGCTGTGAGGGGGACTTCGTTGAGCTGATAAAAAAGCAAAATAAGTTTTATCATCAGATGATTGAGGCTGGGGTTGAGCCAGAGGATGCTCGTTATGGGACGTCGCTCGCGACCTTGGGGCAGGTAGGCTTAACAGTTAATGCCCGCAATTTAGAGTTTATGCTCCGCCGCTTTGCTTCTTCCTCACTGGCTGAGGTTTGGGAACTAGGCCAGCAAATGTATAAGCTGATCCATGAAATTGCGCCATCAATTATCCTGTTTACTCAAGCTAATGATTATGATCAGAAAACTTATAGGGAAATTAAAGGGGCTAGGGACTGGGGGCTAGGGACTGGGGAGATTAAATTAGATGTCAGCTTAGTAGATTATACACCAGAAGGGGACGCCAAAATTTCGGCTGCGCTGCTTCATTGTTCGAGTAATCTTTCTTATCAGGAAAGTTTAGCGAAAGCCAAGTCAATGTCTGATGAAGAAAAGAAAAATTTCATCAAAACCTGCTTTCAGTATGCCGAGTTTTATGACCGGCCGCCACGCGAATTTGAGTATGCTGACCTAACTTATGAGCTGATTATTTCCGCCGCTTGTTTTGCGCAGCTTAAGCGTCATCGCATGGCCACCTTAACTGTCCAGCCGTACGACCCAAAACTTGGGGTGATGATTCCGCCGGGGATAAAAAAGGCTGGCCTTGAGAGTGAATTCAACGAGATCATAAACATCACCAACCAGATTTTTGAGAAAGTTAATAACGTCACCCTGCTGGGAGCCCAGTATTTACTGACTAATGCGCACAGGCGTAGGGTTCTCTTTAAAACCAATGTTAGGGAGCTATATCATGTTTCCCGCTTGCGCGAAGACCAGCATGCTCAATGGGATATTCAAATCATCACTTCAAAAATGTGTGAGTTAGCCAAGCAGGTCATGCCTTATACAACCATGTTTGTTGGTGGTAAGGATGTCTATCCAGCTCTTTTTGAAAAGCAATTTGGTAGAAAACCAAAGGTTTTGCCTCAATATTGAGAGGGGGGATAATAATGATAAAAAGACTTCTGTTGCTAGTGATCTTTGCTTTGCTTTTCACAAGCCAAGTTTTTGCCCTTTACCTTCAAGCTGATAAGACAGTTACTTTACCTAAGGATGTGGTCATTACTGATAATCTTTTAGCGATTGGCGAAAGCGTAGTGATTAACGGGACCGTAACCGGTGATCTCTTGGCTTTTGGTGATCGGGTGGTGATTAATGGGGTGGTCAATGGAAGTATTATTACCCTGGCAGAACAAGTTGAGATTAATGGAGTGGCCAAACTTGATCTATACGCAGCTGGGAAGAATCTTCTCGTTTCAAAGGATGCCCGGGTTGGCAAAGACGCTTTTCTAGGAGGCGAAACTCTTAGGGTAGCGGGGACAATTTATCGAACCTTAAAAGTTGCTGGAAAATCAGTTCGGTTTTTAGCCACGGCCAAGATTAAAGGGGATGTTGATTATGTTGCAGATACGATTGTGCCTCCTGCGGCAGGGGCGGTTTTGGGCCAGCTTTCTTCCCATGAATTTCCTAAGTTTGAAGAGTTAAAAGCTCAACTGGCAAAAGTGCAAAGGCAAGCCGTTGCTGTGCGTGAAGTCATCTCGATTTTGGCGATAACTTTGGTTGCCTTGCTCGTCATTCTTTTTGTGCCCAATCAAGTAAGGTTAGTTAATACCCAGATGGTTTCGCATTTTTGGTTAAGCCTTTTGTGGGGATTTTTATCTTTGATCATTATTCCGTTTGTGGCAATATTATTGATGTTAACGGTGATTGGCCTACCGCTTGCTTTATTGTTATTGTTTGCTTTTGGTTTTGGCCTATATATTAGTGTGGTTTTTGCCAGCGTGGTCATTGGCCGCTTAATTCTTGATAAGCTCCTGCAGCGAGAGTTTTCGCTTTTTTGGGCCTTTGTGCTTGGTTTCATCATTATTAAATTAGTTATTTTTGTCCCCTTGGTTGGTTGGCTGGCTCGCCTGGTCCTTTTCTTGTGGGCCTTTGGGGCCTTGGTTGAAACTAGGTTCAAAGCGTATCACGAGGCCAGGACTGCTGGGATTTTGTGAGGCTATTAAAAAGAGCCATCATCTCAGTTGTTTTGTTGGATAATTTCTTAACTAATTTGCTCAAGAAATTATTTTTCCCCAGTCATTGGAAGCTAGCTGGTCAATGCCGACAGTGTGGGGTTTGTTGTCAGGAAATTTTGCTTAAGATGACAGAGCGCCAGATCTCCAGTAAATTTTTCACTAATTTAGCGATCAGATGGATTAGTTGGCTATTTGATTTTGTCCTTTTACGGGTTGATTATGAGTATAATTACCTGGTTTTTACCTGTCAACATCGCTGCAATGAGGGAAGATGTGGTAACTACTTTTGGCGGCCCAGCATTTGCCGCAACTATCCTTTGGTTGATTATTTTGAAGAACCAAAACTTTTGCCAGGGTGCGGGTTCTATGCGGTCAAGCGAGCGGGTTGAGTTTGTTACTAGGTTAGAGGTATAATTTGTCTACTATGAAGATTAGACTAGTGGTTGGTTTTTGCCTCTTTCTTTTTGCAGGGTGGTACCTTCTCTCTGCTTCCGGCTGCACGACAAATATTAATAATTCTGGTGACATTATTCTTAACTCTGGTTCAACCACTGCCAGCACAATTTCCAGTACTACGACACTACTTCCCCCCGGTACCACGACAACAACTACCACCATCGCAGCTGAGCCAACCACAACCACCACTACAACATCCACCACTACGACTCTCCCTTCCCCCAGCACTACGAGTACAACGACTACCAATGCAGCTGGAACAACAACAACAACGACAATGACCACGACCACCTTGGCTGGGGCAACGACTACCAGCACAACTTCCAGTACTACGACAACAACTACCACCACCACGTTACCAGGAGTGACAACTACAAGTGCTGGCGCAACTACAACCGTTGCT
>PEYM01000138.1 GCA_002774365.1 Candidatus Saganbacteria bacterium CG08_land_8_20_14_0_20_45_16
CTGCGAAGAATATTTTGTAGGATACAAAGGAAACATGGGACCAAGGTGGCGGTTATTGCTGTGGCCAGAACGCTACTGGAAATAGTCTTCAACGTCTTAACTAAAGAAGAAGACTTTAGTGAGGTCAAAGCATTTCCAGCAAATCAAACTTTGAAGATTAAGAAAAACACCCGATACGCTTCTAATTTGGCTATCTCATAAAGAGATCTTATATCGTTTAAGCGATCGGGGATGAACCTTTAACATGCTCTGAAATAAGGGCGTATAGTGTATTATAAAACCGTTGTTATTAAGGTTTAGGGAACTGGCAGCCTGAAGGCTACCGCGACAAAAAAGAGATTGACTATTGCTTTCATAGGCGTCAAATTTCATGGAAAATTTCAGTAATTATAGCTATAATAAACCATGCTCTCCAAAGAAAGCCTAGAAGAACTGATCCACACCTCTCTTCGCTCCGGCGGCGACTTTGCCGAAGTTTTTATTGAAGAAGCCAATGCCACTTCAATCACCTGCGAAGACAATAAAATAGAAAAAATCAGCTCTGGGGTTGAGGTTGGTGCCGGCATCCGAGTAATTAACGGAACAGAAACCATCTACCAGGCCAGTTCAGATACCAGCTTTGAAGCCTTGCGCAACGTAGCCCTTAAGCTTTCCAAGTCAATTAACCAAACCAGAAAAATTAAAGGGATCTCGCTTACGCCTTCCGTCTCCCCAACTGGGACTTTGCAAATCAAAAGACGGCCCAATGAAGTTTCTGCCACTGAAAAGACTGACCTGGTCAATTTGCTCAACAAGACAGCCAGAGCTATGAGCGATAAAATTAAACAAGTCACGGTACGCTATTCTGATTCTAACCAAGCGATTACAGTTGCCAATTCTGAAGGAGTTTATGTCGAAGATAACAGAATCAGGACCAGATACTTTATTAATGTCATCGCGGAAAAGAATGGAATTTTGCAAACCGGCTACGAAGCCCCTGGAGGCACGGTTGGTTTTGAGCTGTTTGACCAATACCCGCCTGAAAAGCATGCCCAAATAGCAGCCGAGCGAGCCTTGCGCATGCTCGATGCCCCCCACGCCCCTTCAGGCAAGATGATGGTTGTCCTCTCATCTGAAGCAGGTGGAACTTTAATTCACGAAGCGTGCGGCCATGCTTTGGAAGCTGACTTTATCATGAAAGGGACATCAATCTTTGCCGGCCGAGTAGGACAAAAAGTCGCTTCTAACTTAGTCACTGTTATTGATGACGGCACTTTAGCTGGCCGCTTTGGCACCTATGCTTTTGATGATGAAGGAACCCCGGCGCAAAAAACTGTTTTAATTGAAAATGGGATACTTAAGGGTTTTTTAAGCGATAAATACACTGCCAAACAACTGGGGCTATCCAGTTCTGGCAATGGTCGACGCCAGGATTTTCGCCATAAACCCCAGCCCAGGATGCAAAACACCATGATTGCTCCTGGAAAAATGATTCCGGAGGCAATTATAGCTTCTATTCAAAACGGCCTACTGGTCAAGCACATGGGCGGCGGTGAAGTCAACGTGACTAACGGCGATTTTGTCTTTGATATTACCGAAGCTTATCTTATTGAAAATGGGAAAGTGAAACACCCGGTACGCGGGGCTATTATCACCGGCAATGGGCCTCGGGTTTTAGAGATCATTGATATGGTGGGGTCGGATTTAGGTTTTCAAACCGGTGTTTGCGGCAAATTTGACCACGCCCCTGTTAGCGACGCGCAACCAACGATAAGGATACCGGAGATTATTGTTGGGGGAAGGATGTAATCAAACCCACTCCACCCTGCTTTATTATTTACAGCTATTACACAATTATGGGATCACTCTGCGTTGAAAAACTTGAATTAGACGACAATGCGAAACCTCCCCTTCAACCGTAAAAACATATTCTCCATTTGCGCTGACGTCTAAAATATTACGCTGAGGCATCAAACCAGGGAGAGTAAAACCACCAATTCTGCTGCCGGAAGAATTTAATTTGTGCAATTCAGAAACCTCCTTCAGAGTATAAATTGCACCAGATGAATCTACAGCAAGAGTATATCCAACGCTTGCCCAATCTCCCAAACTGGCAATTTCTCTCCCATCACGTTTAGAATAAACCTTAATGGCGTTAATCCCATCATCTCCACAAGCATAAATGTTTGAGCCAAAAACAGCGATCTTTCCCCCACCACCAACACGGTCAATTGTAGATGCACGCATTAAAGCGCCCGTAACAGTATTGAAACGCTTTATTTTATAAATCCAGTTGCCGGGTATAGGATAGGCATCTATCAAATACAAATAACTACCGTCAATCGCCATCCCATAGAACGATTCATGTATGACATTATCAGAAATATCAGCCTCTGATGTAGGAGCTGAGCCTATTGTTGCAACCAGCATCCCACTGCGAGAATATTTTTTTATCGTATACCAACTTCGCATCCGGCCATGCTTATCAAAACTATTATGATGCACTCCGATAAAAAAATTTTTTCCATATTTATCGATAGCAATACGCTCTTTTATTCCGTCACTTTCTGATCTTGGCAAATCAATACTGCCTATCAACCCGGAACCGAGACGATACCTGTTAATAGTGCTACCGTTTACGAGTACACATATTTGTGAATTCGTATTATTATAAACAAGATCATTAACAACACTGTCAAGGCAAAGTGAAAATGTCCGGTTCTTAGCAAAGTAAAAATGTCCTGTTT
>PEYM01000104.1 GCA_002774365.1 Candidatus Saganbacteria bacterium CG08_land_8_20_14_0_20_45_16
TTTTCGCGCTTTCCCTGCGCCATTTGAAAAAGCCATTCCCTTTTCTTTGGATATCTTCTCGAATTGATTGTTCGTGATAGGCGATACGACTTTGCCAATAAATGGGGTGATCGGTTTTATTGCCATCGGTCAGCGTCAATTCATCTCTCATTCTTTTGGCATCAGCATTGTTTATGGTAACTTTATAAACTTCTTGCCAGATCAGGGCGTTAATGGGGTGTCTTCTTGAATGATTACTGGAAAGAAAAACCACGTTCTCTGCCCTAAGTGCATTTGTTTCTTTTTCCGTAACACGAAATTTTTTTTTTGTGTTGATGTCGTCAAACAAGAATTCTCTTGTAACGACGCTTAGTCCAGGGGTTTGACGCAGAAGTTTGTCAATCTGTCGCAAGGCCTGTTGCTTAGCCCTGGCAGTGGTGTGAGAAGGGGCATTGTTATTGATGTATCGCTCAAAAGCCACTAAAATTACTGACCGCAGCGTGGACGAAAAAAACCGTTGCTCCGGGGCAATTCTATTTATTGCTCTTGGTATCATAACCTTATTATCGTGTTAAAAAGGTGAAAACTTGCGCTCCCCTGGATTATTAAGCCGAGGTCGTGCTAAAATCATAATATGGTTTTTCTAACTGCGCCGAATGAAATTGAAACTTCTTTTGTGGTTGAAGACACAAACCTTATCTCAATGATTGAGCAAAATAAAATCGGCGACAAAAAGACGCTTAACCTTATTTTAACCCGCCATAACCTTAATCTGCTTAGAGATTATGATCAATTGCTATGTCTTAGGCAAATAAAAATTGAAAAATATTGGCATCAAATTGAAACTGTTAGAAAAGTTTTAAAAAACTTTCACGGTCGGGTGCTGCTTTGCGATGAGGTTGGGCTAGGTAAAACCATTGAGAGCGGCATGCTGATTTTAGAATATCTGCTAAGGGGTTTGGCCAGGCGGGTTTTAATCTTAACCCCGCCGGCTCTGCTTTTTCAGTGGCAGGATGAGCTGGCCATAAAATTCGGGTTGGATTTTGTTACAAATGAGCAAAACTGTTTTAAGCTTGCCAAACTGGATCATTTTCCTTTGCTCATTTGTTCTATAAATTACGCTAAATCAAAAAATAACTTTGCCAAATTTATCAGCCAGGAATATGATTTGATCGTGGTGGATGAGGCGCATCATCTTAAAAACCCGCAAACACTTAATTGGAAATTGATCAATTCCCTTAAAAAGAAATTTATTTTTTTGCTAACCGCTACCCCAGTCCAAAACAATCTGTTGGAATTGTTTAATCTGCTTACTTTGCTAAAGCCCGGTGTGCTCAAAACAGCCAAAAGTTTTAAGGCGCAATACATGAGCAAAGATGATCCCAAACAGCCGCAACATCCGGAAAAATTGCGGGAACTTTTAAGAGAAGTCATGATTAGAAATACTCGTTCGCTGGTGGATATTAAATTGCCCAAACGATTCGCTCAAACTTTTATTGTTGAGGGTTCGGCGCCTGAAATGGAATTGCATCGGGAGCTGAATGCTTTTCTCAAAAATCAGCAGCTTGACCGCTTAACTTTATCACTGTGCTTGCAAGAAGCCAGCAGTAGTCCGGCTGCCTTGGCTTCTTCGCTGAAGAAACTTGAAGCTAGATTATCGCCTGTCCCTGTCGCGCTCTTGGCCATACAAGAAAAACTAAGCAGTTTAAAGACAACCGGTAAAGATGTTAAATTGCTTGAGCTTTTGCGAAAATCCCGGGATAAAAAAGTGGTTTTTGTTCACTTTACGAAAACCCTGGAACATTTAAAAGAGATTTGCCAGAAAAATAGTCTGAATTTTGTGGAATTTCAAGGCGGGATGTCTGCTGTTGAAAAAGAACAAGCCATTGACACGTTTCGGGATAAGGCTGAAATTTTGCTGTCCAGTGAATCCGGAGGAGAAGGGAGAAACCTGCAATTTTGCAATACAATTATTAATTATGACTTGCCCTGGAACCCGATGAGAATTGAGCAACGGATTGGACGAATTCACCGGATTGGCCAAACCAGGGATGTTTTTGTCTTTAATCTCTGTCTTAGAGGCAGCCTTGAAGATCATCTTTTGCAAGTGCTGGAGCATAAGATTAATATGTTTGAACTAGTGATTGGCGAGATTGGCAGTATTTTAGGCAACCTAAAAGAAGAAGTGGACTTTAGCGATATTATCTTAAATTTATGGTTGGCTGCCAGCGCGCCCGAAGAACTGGAAACGCGCTTTGCCCTGCTAGGAGAAGAATTGGTCGCGGCCAGAGAACTTTATCAGGAGACTAAAGCCCTGGATCAGAAGTTGTTTGGCGAGGATTACGAAACTTAAATGTATGTCCAGTGATATTTTGCCACAATATATTAAGGATTTGTATGGGTTTTTGGGTGGATACGCGGAAAGTGCGCGGCCTGATGTGCTTGAAGCCATTCTGCCACCCGCAATAAGCGTCCGCCTTAATCTGGCTGAATATTTAAAGTTTTACTTTGATCCGCAATGCTCCGGAATAGATGGTCAGCTTATTACTTATGAGTCTGATATCCTCGAAACACTTGGGCAAATTATTAATGACCAAGCTGTTTTTTCTCAAATAATTGTGCCGGACATTTATTTAAAGAAAGCGGGCTTTGAAACCTTGCTTAAAGAACAAATCAATTTTGTGAACGTGGCCTATAAGTTACTGGAAACGGAAGAGAAACAAGGCTCTTATCTCCAGCTTAATTTTAAATACACGGCTATTTCCGAAGAGAAAAAAGAAGGCTTGCTCGCGCTTACTTTTAACGAACATACTTTTTCCCGATTAGATAATTTGGCTGGAAAGTGCGGGCAGGTTGATTGGGTTGAAACCTTGAGTTTGTCGGACAATCTGCTGCCAGCCGCGCCGGCAGTTGAACTTTATAATCGGGCAATTAAACAGACGGAGGTGATCTTAAAAGATAAGCTCCTTGATTTTCAAAAGAGTTTGAATCATCGGCGGCTTCGAGATGTTAAAAGACTTAAGGATTATTATGGAGATATTATGAAAGAGATAAAAAACAAGATCGCCAGAAAAAAACTGGCGAACGCGGAAACTGATGGAGAGCTGGCTCGTCTTGACTTTACGCAAAAGGAATTGAATTATAAAATTTCCGACCAAAAACTCCGTTATCAAATTACGGTCAAGCTTAAGGCTTTTGGCGCGCTGCGCATGATGATGCCGGTGGTGGCACTTAAGCTTTTGCTGCGCCGCAAAAAACTATCCCGTGAATTTATTTTAATTTGGAATCCGCTGCTTAAAACATTGGAACTGCCAGTTTGTTCTTGCTGTCAGCAAAACACCAGCCACATTTTTTTGGCTGAAGATACCTTGGAGAATCTCTGCCCTCACTGTAAAGGTGGATAAATTAAATGGAGCTTGAGATCATTTGCCTGCCGGATCAGTCTTTTTGCCTTGAGTGGACTAAGACAGACAAGCCGATTGATAAATCCCGGGAGCGCTTGCAAAACGAAATAGTTAGGTGTTTTGCCAAGGATCAGACCGGCGCTTTTTTGCTGCTGGGACTCTTTGACCACTCGATTGCGCTCTCGGTTTCTTTGACCTACTGGCGCGACTTTGCCGGATTATTTGCGCGTAATTTGTCCCGCGTGCCTGACCTTGAAATTCTAAGAGAAAAGGCGGAGGTTGTTTTAGCGGCTGACGAGGCCGACCAGTTTCTGGCCACGGCGCCGGCCATGCCGGGCCTTGAGAATATCAACCGGGCTGTTTTGTATTCTGTTTTTGAAAAAATTCTGGCTAAGTTTAAAGGGGAGATAGCGAAGTTTAAAGGGACCGTGGCTGAATTTTTAAGCAAATACGGCCAGGAGCTGCATCTTGTCGGACGGGTCTATTTTCATCTGGTGGAAAACAAAGACGAACACTATCCCTTTGCTTTTTTAGCCACTTACTCAACCGAGTTGACTAAAGCCGGAACTTCAAAGCATCTCCCTTTGAAAAACGCTTTGCAAGAATATGAGAATCAGCACGACAAACTCTTAGCGCTTTTGGCCACTGTCTACGCGGTGGCTAGGGAGAGCGGATTTGTTTCGCAAATGCTTGAAACCGGCGAAATTTTCCATCCCCTCTCCTGGACTGCGGCTGAAGCCTACACCTTTTTACGGGAGATACCAACTTACGAAAATGCCGGCATTTTGTGCCGGATGCCTAACTGGTGGAAAGGGAGTGCTGGTAAACCCAGGCTTTCCATAACCGCGGGGCAAGCTGGTCCATCGCGCGTGGGCTTGGATGCTCTGCTTAGCTTTGACGCTAAGCTGATGCTGGGGGAAGACGCTCTTTCTCCTGAAGAGGCAAGAGAGCTACTGGAGCAAACAGAAGGGCTGGCTTTTATCAAAAACAAATGGATTGAAGTTGATCACGAGAAGCTTAAGCAAACGTTGCAAGCTTTTGAACAAGCCAGGAACCTGATTGAACAGGGCGGACTAACTCTGCGGGACGCGCTGCGCTGGCAGATGAAACCAGAGGGAATTCTGAAAAATTCGCCGGCTGGCGTGGCTATCGAAATTACCAGTGGAGAGTGGCTGCGCGGGGTCACGCAAAAAATATTGAATCTTGATGATTTGGAAAAAACCACAAAACCCGAGAAGTCATTTAAGGGACAACTTCGTCCCTATCAGGAAAAGGGCTTAGCCTGGCTTCACTATTTTCATCAGCTGGGGCTGGGCGCGTGTTTGGCTGACGATATGGGGCTGGGCAAAACTATCCAGATTCTGGCTTTCCTGGATAAATTAAGAAGCGCCAAAAAGGCTTGCCCAAGCCTTTTGATCATTCCAGCTTCGCTTATCGGCAATTGGGCGGAAGAGATCAAACGATTTACCCCTGAATTGAAATTCCTTGTTCTCCACCCCTCAAGCGGCGCGGGGGGGAGTTGGGATTTATTTGACTTAGTGATTACCACGTATTCCATGGTTGCGCGTTATCCCGCTTTAAAAGAGCAGCCTTGGAATTACATTATTCTGGATGAGGCGCAAGCCATAAAAAACCCGCTGGCTAAACAAACACGGGCAATTAAAGAGCTGAAATCCTTTAACCGGCTGGTTATGACCGGCACGCCGGTGGAAAACAGGCTGACTGATTTGTGGTCATTATTTGATTTTTTAAATCCCGGCCTTTTGGGAACAACTGCCGAGTTTGCCGGTATCTCGGCGAACTATGCCAGGCTGCGCCAGGCAATTGCCCCTTTTATTCTGCGGCGGATGAAAACAGACAAAAGCATTATTTCCGATCTGCCGGAAAAAGTGGAGATGAAGACTTTTACGCAGTTAAGTAGCAAACAAGTCATCCTGTATCAGCAGCTTGTGGTTGATCTAAAAGAGCTGGTTGAGACCGCTTCCGGGATTCAAAGAAAAGGGGTAATTCTGGCTTCTCTCATGAAATTTAAACAGTTGTGCAATCATCCTGACCAATACCTTGGTAGCCATGAGTTTGCGCCGGCCGACAGCGGCAAGTTTGCCAGATTAAGGGAGATTTGCGAAACAATCTATGAAAAAAGGGAGCGAGCGTTGGTCTTCACGCAATTTAAAGAAATGACGCGGCCACTGCAGCTGTTTTTGCAGACGATTTTTGGTCATGAAGGTCTTGTGCTACATGGCGGCACGCCGGTTAAAAAAAGAAAAGAGATAATTGCCAAATTCCAGGCAGCGCAGTATCTGCCGTTTTTGGTGCTTTCGCTTAAAGCCGGGGGGGTGGGACTTAATCTGACCGCGGCCAATCATGTTATCCACTTTGATCGCTGGTGGAATCCGGCGGTTGAAAACCAGGCCACGGACAGGGCTTTTCGTATCGGACAAAAGAAGAGCGTGATTGTGCACAAGTTCTTAACCCGGGGGACAATTGAAGAGAAAATTGATAAAATGTTAGAAGATAAAGCCAAGCTATCTGCTGAAGTGGTGTCGGGTGGCGGGGAAGCCTGGCTCACTGAGATGAAAAGCAGTGAATTGCTCGATCTTTTCAAGCTTAGCTTTTGAAGGAGGGAAGTCCTAATGAGTTATTGGGGTTGGAGATATCCAAGATATGCGTCAGTCGGCGAAAAAAAAGACAAAGCAGCGAAAACCTTGAAGCGATTGATGAAAAAAGATCCGAATATCAAACCCGTTATTCTGGATGGCGCGGTGCTGGCTAAAACCTGGTGGGGGAAGGCCTGGAACAAGAATCTTGAAAGATACGCTGATTATAGCAATCGGATTGGCCGGGGTCGCGGGTATGTACGTAGTGGCACGGTCCTGGACTTACAAATCAATAAAGGGAAAATCACGGCGCTGGTGCAGGGGAGGCAGCGCGATCCTTATTTGGTGATGATTAATATCAAGCCGGTTAAGCCTAAGGTTTGGCAAAAAATAAAATCAGACTGCGCGGGAAAACTTGATTCATTGCAGGATTTGCTGCTGGGGAGATTTTCTCAAGGATTGATGGATATTTTTATGAAACAAGGCGAGGGCTTGTTTCCAACCCCGTCAGAAATTAAACTTGCTTGCGACTGCCCTGATTGGGCGACGATGTGCAAGCATGTCGCCGCCTCGCTGTATGGCATTGGCGCCAGACTGGATCAATCACCCGATCTTTTTTTCAGATTAAGGGGAATTGAGGTTAAAGAACTGATTACGGAAACCGTGAAGGCTTCCGCGGGAAAACTGCTGGCAAAAGCCAAAGTGAAAAGCTCAAGAATTATCAAAACAAAAGATATCTCCAGGGTGTTTAATATTGAGCTGGGAAAAAGGGGGAGATGACCATTCGCGCTCTCGGCTGGCTTACGGCTCTAATTTATTTGATAGCAATGCCGCTCTTTTTGGCTTTGAGCGGTCTGGACGCGCTGTCGCTATATTTTGGCCTGATTATTTTAATGGTGGCTTTTGCGGCCGCGCTTTATTCAATTGAGTATATTTCCGCTGATGTTGAAAGCGGTTTAATTTCAAAATCCAAAGCAATGGTTTATTACGGACTCTTTCATTTGTTTGTCCTCTCAATGCTGGTAGTGGTTATGGTTAATAACCTGGGGGTGATGTGGGCTGCTATTGAAATGACAACCCTGGTTTCGGCTTTTCTGGTTGGGTTTTATAATAGTAAAGGGGCGGTTGAGGCGGCCTGGAAATATCTTATTATTTGTTCAGCCGGGATTGTTTTGGCGTTGATCGGGACAATTCTCTTTTCTTATGCTTCGCTGGTCCCTGTGCCGGTAGATGCTAATTTTTTAAAAATTGCTTTTATCTTTATTCTAGTCGGTTATGGGACCAAGGCCGGGCTGGCGCCGATGCACACCTGGCTGCCGGATGCCCACAGCCAGGCGGTTGCCCCGGCCAGCGCTCTCCTCTCCGGGGTTTTGCTGAAAACATCTATCTACGCGATATTAAGGTATGTGATTATTGTTAATGGCTCTTTGGGCCCGGTTTTTACCGGCCGGCTTTTGCTTGTTTTTGGACTCCTCTCTCTGGCTGTGGCCGCGGGCTTTATTTTAGTGCAAAAAGATATCAAGCGGCTCTTGGCTTATTCCAGCATTGAGCATATCGGGATTATTACCCTTGGCTTGGGGTTGGGGACCCCTCTGGCTGTTTACGGCGCTTTATTCCATGTTTTTAACCACGCGGCAACCAAGTCCCTTCTCTTCTTTGGCGCCGGCAATATTGTGAAAAAATACCATAGCCATGATTTTGACCGGATTAAGGGGGTGCTGCGCGTGCTCCCTTTTACCGGCACAATGGTTTTAATCGGCATTTTAGCCTTAGTTGGCTTGCCCCCATTTTCCATCTTTTTTAGTGAAATGATGATTCTACTGGCCGCGGTTTTAAAGGGGGCATATTGGGTGGCAGGGGTTTACCTCTTTTTTATTGTTGTTATTTTTGCCGGGATTATCCATCATTTTAGCCAAATTTTATTTGGCGAAAAACCAGACAACTTGCTTGTGGCTAAAGAGCCGGCCGGAGGCAAACTTGTGTTTGTGTTTCTTCTTTGTTTGATTTGCTTAATGGGCTGGGTTATCCCAGGACCGCTTAACCAGCTTTTGCTGGCCGCTGTTGCCTTAATAAGGGGAAGTTAATGATTTATCTTGAGGTAAAACCGGAAGAATTTAAATCAACCTGTTTGAAGCTTCATAAAGAGCTTCACTCGCCGGTGATGATGCTCTTTGTCGATGACGAACGGATTGAGCAGGGAGGGTATTTTATCTATTGTGCTTTTTTGTCTTTCAAGGAGCAGCAATGGTCTTGGGTTAAAACGCGTTTACCTGCCGATAACCCGGTCTTTGATTCTATAGCCAAAGAAATTTATTCGGCCAATCTTTTTGAACGGGAGATAAAAGAGATGTTTGGCTTGGAGCCTCTTGGCAATCCTGACAACCGGCGACTGCGGCTTCATGACGAGGTTTGGCCAGAGGGACATTTTCCTTTGCGCAAAGATTTTTCCGGCGCTAATGCTGGCGGAAGAGTCGGAGAATATTCTGCGGGCCAGGTTTTCGGCGAGGGGATATTTGAGGTTCCGGTCGGCCCTGTCCATGCCGGGATAATCGGGCCGGGTCATTTTTGTTTTAGCGTGGCTGGCGAGCCCATTATCAAGCTTAGCACCAGATTTGGTTTTACTCACCGCGGGATTGAAAAATTATTGGAAAATAAATTGCCTGATGAGGGGGTCGCCCTGGCCGAGAGAGTCTCTGGCGACTCATCCCTGGCCCAGGCGCAAGCTTTTTGCCGAGCGATTGAAAATATTAGCAAGTTAATTGTGCCGGAGCGGGCTTTATATTTACGCGCGATTTTTCTTGAGCTTGAGCGGATGTATAACCATATTTCCAGTATTGGCGGCATGGCCATTGATGTCGGGTTCTCATTTCCAGCGGCCTTGTGTTCCATTATCAAAGAAGCCCTACAGGCGCTTAATGACAGGCTGGTTGGCAGCCGGTTTTTAAAAGGCGCCGTGGCAATTGGCGGGTGTCGTGATATAAAAGAGGGGGATAAAAAACTTATTATTGATTCGCTGGCAATCATAATGGCTGATTTTAGCGAGGTGAGAAAGATGCTCCTAACCAGCGTCTCTTTTATGGACAGGGTGGATACCACCGGCAGGTTAAGCCTTGAGAACGCGGAGAATTTAGGAGTGCTGGGGATGGCTGGCCGGGCTTCAGGCCTTGCGGTTGACCTGCGGGACAATATTTATCCTTACAGCGCTGCTGGTTTTAAGATGATGGTCAGAAACGAGGGTGATGTTTTGGCGAGGCTAATAATTAGACTTGATGAGTTTGAAGAATCCGGCCGTTTGATACAAGAGTTATTGGATAAATTGCCTAAAGGAGAAACAATGAGCCAGCCAGGCAAATACAGCCAAGGGAGCGGACTGGGCGCGGTTGAAGGGGCGCGCGGGCCGGTCTTATATTGGGCCAGGTTGAATAATGAGGGCCGAATCGTCAGGTGTAAAATTGTTGATCCCTCGTTTCGCAACTGGACAGGGCTTTCTCTGGCTGTTTTAGAAAACATTGTCCCTGATTTTCCGGTCTGCAATAAAAGTTTTGACCTGTCATACGCGGGGAATGATTTATGACAATGTTAAGCCATATTCTAAAAAATCGGCTAAAAAAGGGGCTTGTCACCAGGCCGATTGCCAGCCAGGAGATCGATTCCCTGGGCCAGGAATTAAATCGGACGATAAACAAAATTTTTAAAAGGTCTTTGCATATCAGGGAGGTTGATACCGGCTCTTGCGGGGCTTGCGAATCAGAGATTATCGCGGCGACTAATCCAATTTATGATCTGCAGAGGTTTGGGATAAGTTTTGTCGCTTCTCCGCGTCACGCCGATGCCTTGCTGGTGACCGGACCGGTTTCAAAAAACATGGTTTTGGCTCTTAAAAAAACTTATGAGGCGATGCCCGAGCCAAAATTTGTTATCACCTTGGGTGATTGCGCCCTTGATGGCGGTGTTTTTAAGGGATCGTATTATGTTGAAAACGGGGTGAGCTCTGTTTTGCCGGTTAGCCTGCATATTCCCGGTTGTCCGCCAACTCCGCTTGAGATTATCAAGCGTCTTTTAGCTTTTTTGTAGCGCCTGTTTTTGCTTGTCAAGCCTCTGCTTTAGCTATATAATCTTCTTAGAGTCTTAATTATGAGGAGGTATAAAAAATGGCTTTATGGATATTGTTAGGGATTGTGGCCGCGCTTATTGTTGGGATTATTATGATGTTTAATGGTTTAGTGGTGCTGCGTACGCGAGCTGAAGAGGCTTGGGCAGATATTGAGGTCCAGCTCAAACGCAGGTACAACCTGATCCCCAACTTAGTTAATACTGTCAAAGGCTACGCAACTCATGAAAGCAGTGTTTTTGAGAATGTGACTAAAGCTAGAGCCTCGGCTATGGGGGCGCAAGGGATGGCAGATAAGGCGCAGGCAGAGAACATGCTCTCCAGCACCCTGAAATCACTTTTTGCAGTGGCGGAGAACTACCCGCAATTAAAAGCTAACGAAAACTTCTTGGGCCTACAGAACGAACTGACTAATACCGAGGACAAGATCCAGTATTCCCGCCGTTTCTATAATACTAATGTGCGTGACTATAATATTAAGATCCAGATCTTCCCCTCAAGTATTATCGCGGGCATGTTCTCCTTTAAGAAAAAGGATATGTTTGAGGCTGAAGAAGCTGCCAGGGAAGTCCCTAAAGTACAGTTCTAGTCGCGGTTCCTAATTTTTATATTTATGGCAGAATTAGCCAAATTAAATATTTATGACCAAATAGACTCTAACAAAAGAAAGACCTTCTTTTTTATCCTGTTTTTTATCTTGTTTATTGTCTTTCTCGGCTGGATAATGGGGTTCGCTTTTGAAGACCAGTTGACTTTTTTAGTGATAGCTTCAGCCATAGCAATTTTTTCCTCGGTCGGCAGTTATTATTTTAGCGACAAGATGGTTTTGGCCATCTCTGGAGCCAAAGAGATCCAAAAATCCGACAACCCAGAGCTTTATAATATAGTAGATAACCTGTGTATTGGCGCAGGGCTGCCAGGTCCCAAGATTTACATTATTGACGATAGTGCCCCCAATGCCTTTGCCACTGGCCGCGACCCCCGGCATGCAGTGGTGGCTGTGACAACTGGCCTTTTGCAAAAGATGGATAAACCAGAACTGGAGGCTGTTATTGCGCACGAGCTGTCTCATATCGGCAACTATGATATCCGCTTAATGACTATTGTGGCGATTTTGGCTGGGACAGTTGTTTTGCTTTCTGATTTATTTATGCGCTGGAGTTTTTTTGGTGGAAGGGGACGGCAGCGAGAAGGCCGAAACAGTGGCCAAGCCCAGCTAATAATTTTTGTCATTGCCATTGTTTTAGCGATCCTTTCACCAATCATTGCTCAATTGATTAAGCTGGCGATCTCTCGCAAACGTGAGTATTTGGCTGATGCTGGTTCGGCTATGATCACAAGAAATCCCGAGGCACTGGCTCGGGCACTGGAAAAGCTCACTGCCGACACTGAGCCGCTGGAGGCTGCCAACAAGGCGACTGCCCATATGTATATTATTAACCCTCTTAAAGAGTACGAAGGCTCAAGCCGCGGTTGGTTTGCCGGCATGTTTATGACCCATCCGCCAGTTGAAGAAAGGGTTGCCGCCTTGCGGGCAATGTAATGACGACTTTTCAGGTTAGCAGTCAGCTTTCTATTTTTGATCGTTTAGGTGCCCTAATGGTGCGCCTCTCGTTTAACCGGAGTGATTATGCGGTTGAACCCGGACTTTATGCGCTTAATAACCCAACTTCAGAATCTCCTGTTTTTGTTTCAGCAAATTACAAATTGAGCTTTGATATTGTGCGCAGCTCGCTGGCGGGCTTTGGCGCTTGGCTTTTGGTCCTTGATACCAAGGGGGTCAATGTCTGGTGTGCGGCGGGGAAGGGGACTTTTGGGACAGTTGAACTTGTTAACCGGATTAGATTGACTGAACTTGAAAAAGTGGTCAGCCACCGCAAAGTAATCTCTCCCCAGCTGGGTGGGACAGGGATTGCGGCCCATGAAGTGCTGAAGCAATCAGGCTTTCAGGTGATCTACGGCCCAGTTAGGGCCGAGGATTTGCCGGCTTTTATTAAGGATCATTTTAAGGTGACACAGGAGATGCGACAGGTTAGGTTTAACTTTATTGACAGGCTAACACTTGTGCCGGTTGAGCTTGTTTCGTACAGCAAGTATTTGTTTTTGCTCTTGCTGCTGTTTTTTCTATTATCTAGAATTGACCAGAGTTCTGTCTTGATTCCGTCACTAAATGTAATTGCAGCTTATTTGTGCGGTACGGTGTTTGGTCCGGCTCTCCTGCCTTGGCTCCCAGGTCGCAGTTTTGCCTTGAAAGGGGCGCTTCTTGGCTTACTAGCTTTTGCTTTAACAAGCTATTCGCTTCCTTGGCTTGACCTGCTCGCCTGGTTATTAATTATGCCGACAATTTCTTCCTTTCTCTTGATGAACTTTACCGGCTCATCAACCTATACTTCACTTTCTGGCGTGCAAAAAGAGATGCGGGTGGCAGTGCCGCTTCAGATAGCTGGTTTGACCCTTGGGACAATAATATATATATCAGCGAGGGTTGTGGGATGAAGTACTTAAAAGATGTTGTCACGCTAAAGCTTGATAAAGATAAGTGCCTTGGCTGCAGCATGTGCGTTAATGTTTGTCCTCATGCTGTTTTTGAAATGCGTAATAAGAAGGCTGAAATTATTGATCGCGATAGTTGTATGGAGTGCGGTGCCTGCGCGAAAAACTGTCCAACCCAAGCGATTACAGTTAAATCAGGGGTGGGGTGCGCGGCTGGGATAATCAATGGAATCCTCAAAGGGACTGAGCCGACTTGTGATTGTAGCGATGGCAAATCCTGCTGCGGTTGATTTGGGTGAGGGTGTTTTGTAGTCTATAAGAGTATTTGGGATATTTTTTAAGGAGTTTTGAGACCTAGTCTTTTGGTTTTTGCACCATAATCTTATTTACACAAACGCTGGCCCAGCTCAATCAATTCCTGTCCCGGATGCCTTAAGCTGAAAAAGAGGAGGAGATAGTTGCGCAGGTTGCGGGTGAGGAGAAATTTTTCCCGTACATGCTCTTTGCCGAATCTCCCCAATTGCTTGGCTACTTCCGGATTGTTGAGCAAATACCTGATTTGATAGGCTGTCCCTTCGATTGAATGGACGAGAATCCCCGTAAAATTATTGATAATTTGAATTGGGATGCCGCCAACTGCCGTGGCGATCACTGGCTTGCTTTTCCACAAGGCTTCGGTCACTGTCAGCCCAAACCCCTCACGCAGCGATTTTTGCACCACAATGGTTGACGCCCGTTGCAGAGCATTAACCTCAAAGTCAGAAAAGGGCGGAATCAAAAGAATATGAAAATCTTTTTCGCCACTGGCCCGGTCTTGGAGTTCGGCTAAGACTTGGCTGCCTTCTGGATCATCACTGGCTGTACCACCGGCATAGATAAACTGGCAATCAGTGTGTTTGCGGACCAGCTTAAAGGCTTCAAAAACACCGATCGGGTCTTTTAAGTAGTCAAAACGGGAGATTTGGGTGATGATGGGCTTGTCGGTCTTGATCTTAAACTTGGTTAAAACTGATTCAATCTCACCTTGAGTTAACTCCCGGTTTTTTTCGGCAAAGGGGTCAATGGCCGGGTAGATCATGTATTGCGGAATCTTGAGCTCCTTGGCAAAGCTGGGGGCGGAAAAGATTGAAACGTCATAGCGCTCAACATAATTGGTCAAGAAGTTCCAGACCTGGCTAATAGGATTTGAGGTATCAACGTGGCAGCGCCAGACCCATTTAGCCTTATGTTTAGCTTTTTCCTCAATCAAGCCAGCCGGTTGGGGGTCGTGGATGACGATGATATCTTCATCAAAGTTCATCTCCAGGGCGTTTTTGCGGTTGACCTCCCTAAAGGTTTCCAGCATTTGTTGGGTAATGTTGACCTTGGTGCCGTGCAGCCCGTTGTGGAAAGCTTTGGTCACGTTGAAAAATTTGTTTGTCCCTTTGATCACTTCCCACTTAACCTTGAGCCCGAGGTCGTTAAACAAGGGGATCACCCGATGGAGCATCTCAGCCACTCCGCCGCCTTCAGCCGTAGAGTTGACCATCTTAATGGTTGTCCCTTCCAGCTCGCGGGCCAAAAGCCTTATCTCTTCTAGGTTTTGCGGCCGAATAACAGTGTTGTAATCCTGGATTTTGATTTCTTTCATTTGTTTTGTCCCAATAATTTCTTGGCTAAAATAGTAAAGTTGAAACCGGATTTTTTTGCTTCCAGCTCTTTGCCTAAACAAATATGGATAATTTTGTCTCGCAGCTGGTCCATGGTCATGAAGTAAGGGTCAAGACGCTCGATTTTTTCCGCTACCTTGGGGAGCTCTAAAGCAAAAGAGATCCAATGCGAAAAGTCATTGGTCTTATGTCCCAAGCGGAGCCTGGCGTCAAAAAAGT
This sequence comes from Candidatus Saganbacteria bacterium CG08_land_8_20_14_0_20_45_16, assembly GCA_002774365.1. Classification (GTDB taxonomy): domain Bacteria; phylum Margulisbacteria; class WOR-1; order O2-12-FULL-45-9; family O2-12-FULL-45-9. Next base: position 14,453 of record PEYM01000104.1, read on the forward strand.
GGTAGTAGAGCGAGCGCATTCCAACCTGTTTTAAGGCTTCGCTAAATTCCTTAAGGGTCCAGACCTTAAATGGGGTAGGGGCAATGATGCTGGTGCTGCGCAAAAAGTAAAATTCCCGACCCATCGGGGCTTTGCGGATTTCTACGACGTTACTTAAATGTTCTTCAATAATCTTGATGATCTGCGCCCGCAAGCCGGCAATGCTGGTAAAATCATGGATGTTGATGGCCGAAAGCCGCTCGGCCAAGGTCGCTTCTTCCAAATCCTCGGCGGCCCAGCGGGCAAAGTCATTGGAGTATTGTCCCGCGGCAAAAGTGTATTCCCTAAAGGTGTGATGGACGTGGAAAAAGATCGAGGAGTCATCAATCTGTTTTAAGATATTGACCAGCTCTTTAAGGTGATGGGCTTTTTTGCCAGTAATTTCTACCAGGATGGATGAGGTTATAAAACAAAACGGCTCGCTGGCTCTCTTATTAATCATGATTGAGATTATCTTAGCAAGATTTAGCAGAGATTTCTAGTAGTAAAGTTTCTAGAAATTTGTAAACTGCTTCAATGTCTTTTAAAGATTTCTGGGCCAGGGAATTTTTGAGCGGGCCAACTTTAATGGTGACCCCTTTGCTGGCCAAAACCTTAAAAGCGTCCTCGTCCGTAGTGTCGTCGCCAATGTAAATTGGGCAGTCCCCTTTTTGAAAACCAAGGTGTTTGAGGAGCCAGCGCACGGCCTCGCCTTTGTCCCACTTGACTTTTGGCCTGATCTCAAAAACTTTTTTCCCTTCGGTGATCTTTATTTTTGATTTTGGCCAGCTTTCAGCCAGCTTGTTAAATATTCGTTTAACCTCGGCAACTTTTGGCCCCTCAACGCAGCGGTAATGGAGGCTTAGTGTCGCCCCTTTATCTTCGATAATTATCCCTTTAATCCCGCGCAGTCCCTTTTTAAGTTCAAGTAAAATCTTTTTAAAGAGGGGCTTAGCTTCTTTGGCTTTGGGGTGGACAAAATTGGTTTTTGGTCCGCTGATCTCAAACCCGTGGTTGCCGACATAATAGCTGCCGGGAATATTTATTTTTTCTTTTAGGGTTGTAAGCTTTCGGCCAGAAATAATTGCGATGGTCACAGCTGGGATCTTTGCCAGGTTTTTTAATAGCTCAAGTTTGTCTTTGCCTAATTTGGCCAGGGAAGGCCTGGCTACAATTGGGGTTAAGGTGCCGTCAAAATCAAAAAAGAGCAAGCATCGCATTATGAAAGCCTAAGCAGGGCTTGGATAATTTCCGCAGACCAATGGTAGATGTTGTTTTCCGCGACATTGGCTTTCATTTTCTCCATCCGGCTTTTACGCTCTTTCTCTGGCATGGTTAAGGCTTGCTTAATGGCTTTGGCGCATTCTTCAGGATTATAGGGGTTAAAAGTGACAGCGTCGGTCAGCTCATGGGCCGCGCCGGTAAATTTTGATAGGACCAGCATCCCTTTATCCTCACTGCTTGCAGCGACAAATTCTTTAGCTACCAGGTTGAGGCCGTCGTGGAGGGACGAGACCAGGCAGATATTGGCCATCCGGTAGATAGCCAGGAGCTGCTGCGGGGTAAAATACTTCCTGATAAAGATGATTGGTGACCAATTGTCTGATGAGTATTTCCAGTTGATCCTCTCAACCAAACTGTTGATATCGTCATTGAGTTTTTTATATGTTTCTAGGTGGATGCGGGAGAGCGAGCCGATCTGGATATAGACAAGGCGCCCCTGGAACTCCGGGTATTTTTCCAGGAAAAGGTTGATCGCTTCAAACTTTTCGGTGATCCCTTTGGTATAGTCAATTCGGTCGGTGCCGACGCCGATCAGCTCAGACGTGATCCCCAGCTCTTCTTTTACTTTATCAATATCACTGGCCACAGCCTGGCTGGAGGCTTCTTTGAAGATTTTTTCATAATCAATACTGATGGGATAGGGGCGTACGATGGTTTCTGTCCCTTGATAGGTAACGGTTGACGTGACCTTGTTAACTTTAGCTTCCAAATTATGGTTGATTGTTTCCATAAAATTATCCGCGTGGTAGTGTATGTGAAAACCGAGCAGGTCAGCCCCCAGCAAGCCTTCCAAAATCTCGTTTTTCCAGGGGCAGATGCGAAAGACCTCTGGGTTGGGCCACGGGATGTGCCAGAAGAGGGCGATCTTAGCCTTAGGGTTGGCTTGTTTAATTAATTTGGGGACCAGGGTCAAGTGATAGTCCTGGAGAAAGATAAAGGCTTCCTTGTTACCGATTTCAGCCAGGATGGCATTGGCAAAACGCTCATTAATTAATTGGTAGTATTTCCAATCTTCGGCTGAAAACTTTGGTTTAGTATAGACAATGTGGCAGAGGGGCCAGAGGGCTTCGTTGCTAAAGCCGTAATAATAGCCGGCTTCCTCGGCCTTATTCATCCAGATGCGCTTTAGTGTGTATTTGGGGTCATCTGGCGGGACCTGGATGCAATCATTGGCGTCAACAACTTTTTTATCCGCGTCGCCGCTACCGTGGGCGACCCAGAGGCCGTTGCAGGCTTGGAGAACAGGGTCTAGGGCAGTAACCACGCCTGATGCTGGGCGAAAATAAGTGATTTTTTCGCGGTTAAACTTGTGAATATAAGGTTCGCGGTTGGAGGCGACGACAAAGGTGTAATCTTTGAGCTTATCTTTAATGAGTTCCTTCAGGCTTTCTTTGATCCACATTATATATCAATTATAGCATATTTCACTTTATTATTTAGGTTTTTAGGTTTGTGGTTGCTTTAAGGTTGAGGGCTTGAAGTTTGCAAGTTTAAAGGGAAATCTTCCTGCGTAGCAGGGAAGAGCTTGAGGGTAATTGTTTAAGGTCACTTTCTATCCAAACTTTTGCCCCATTATGTGCCTGATCTAAACTTTGGCCATCTTTATCTTTAATACTCATGACTTTAAAACTTATTATTTCTTTTTTGCAAGGATCAATGGCGTCCAGCTCATCGCCGAGTTTTATCTGATTACGCACGGCAACTTCAAAATCTTGATTTAAGACTGTCCCGACAAAAGTATATGTCCTGACATTGCCACCCTGGACAAGGCTTTCCGTCTCTTCTTCCGCCAGATAAAAGCCGGTAGTGAATTGGCGGTGGGAAGTTTTAGCCAGCTCTATTTTCCATTTGGGATCACGCTTGGGTGAAGCCTTAATAGCTTCTCGATAAATTTTCGTTGTTAACGCTGCATAGTAAACTGATTTCATCCGGCCTTCGATCTTAAAAGAATCTACTCCGGCTTTGATTAGTTTGGAAATATGATCAATTAGGCAGAGGTCTTTGGAATTTAGGATATAGGTGCTGCGCTGGTCTTGCCCAATTAAAAATTCTTCGTTTGGTCTGGCGACTTCTTTTAAGCGATATTCCCAGCGGCAGGGCTGGGTGCACTCCCCGCGATTAGCCGAGCGGCCTGTCATATGTTTTGAAAGTAGACATCTGCCGGCATAAGAGATGCACATGGCGCCGTGGACAAAAAGTTCCAGTTCAACTTTTGGGTTCCTCTTTTTAATTTGTTTAACCTGGGCCAGCGAAACTTCCCTTCCTAAAACAATGCGACTGACCCCTTGCTTATGCCAGAACTTTACTGCTTCACTATTTAAAGTATTAGCCTGGGTGCTTAGGTGAAGCTTTAGCTTTGGCAATTCTTTTCTAACCAGACGAATAAACCCTGGGTCGGAAATTATTGCGGCGTCGATCCCAGCTTTGACTGCAGCTTTGAGATACGCCAGCATCTTTGGCAGGTCTTCATTAAAAGCAAAAATATTAATGGCCAGGTAAACCTTAACTTTATGTTTGTGGGCAAAAACAATCCCTATTTTGAGCTCTTTAAGGTTAAAAGAGGTTGGCTGAGCGCGCAGCGAATACGGCCCGGCGCCAACGTAAACAGCGTCCGCGCCAAATCTGACCGCGGCTTCAAGCTTTTCCAGGTCCCCGGCCGGGGAGAGGAGTTCTGGTTTAGAAGGCATGATTACATTATACAGGATAGAAAAAATATGTGAAATCTTTGGCCAGGCGTTACTAGCAAGTGACTTATATAAGATTACATAAGATTAGAAGGGGAAAAGCAATGGGATCCCCAGCCAAGGAGAGGCGTTCTGATTTAGTGGTCATAATTAAACTTTTTTGACGATGAAATTAACAGCGGTTTGGGTTTGTTTGACCAGTTCTTCTACTTCAGCTTGTTTTAAGGAAACAAATTCATCATATTTTATTTCAATTGCATAAGGGGTGAGTTCTGTGACATAATCGATCTTCTCAAAAGAAGGGTCTTGCTCCAAGCATAAGCTTAACAGGGTTTCTAAGTCGTGAGTTTTAGGATAAATAATGTTTTGTGAGTCCAGATAAGCCTTGAGCGCTTTTTCTATTGCTTGTTGGCAGTGAAACGCAACTATTTCTTCGGAATAATCACTCAAACTGATTAGTTTTTGAGCTGTGTCTAAATCTTCTTTTGCTTTTATAAGCAGGATTTTCTTATGTGATTGCTTTTCTGTCATAAACAAGTTTTCCAGACCGCCTAACTTCTCCGGCGATTGAATTAAGGTCGTTTTTTTGCGCTTCGTATTCTCTAGGGGTATAAATAATAAAGTCTACCCCAATGTTAGCGCCAATTTTTTTGGTTTTTCCTGTGGAATATAAGGAAAGGGCGCGTTTGAACCTGGGCAAAGGAGTTTCTTTGATAATAAGAAAATCCAGATCGCTGTTTTTACATTGCGTCCCTTTGGCGTATGAGCCAAACAAGAATATTTTATCTGGAGAGATTTTTTCTTTTATGTATTCTATTGCGTTCTTTATTATTTTTTTCTCTTTAATCGTCATAGATGGATTATAGCATTAAGAGAGAAGGTAGTTCAATAATTGGGAACGAACATTCGATATTCGAAATTCGAGTATTCGAACATTTGTGACCGCGAATATCGGCTTTTCGGCTATCGGCTCTCTTCCCCAAATAATCCCAGAAAACCATTTGACACCCTCATCCTCAAGACGTAGAATTGAATTTGCTAAGGAGGCGCGTGATGAAAAGTAAATATTTTACAATTTTACTAGTTGGACTAATGGTTTTGGGTTTGGTTGGGACAGGGTGGGGGGGGGAAGGTGAAGATTCTTCTAGAGAAAGAGTGGAAGGAGTTCCTGTTGTTGAAGGTGGCTCTTTGTCTGGGGTAGAATTTACCGGATTAGGAGTCCCGGCGCCTTTTTTTGTTCGACCAACTGAAATTCCAAGGACGATCAATGTTCAGGGACGGGTTTTAGATGCTGCTGGAGCGCCACGATCAAATGCTGAGATCCAAGCTGCTTTTGCTATTTCTACTGCTCCTAATGGAAGTGCTCCTTTTTGGAATGAGGGTCCCTTTGATATTAGGACAGATGCGAATGGTGTTTTCAATACTATATTAGGTACGATAAGCCCACTACCTGATCTCGATGGTGGTGATTATTATTTATTTATAACCGATGGTAGCGACGTTTTGATTCCTGGGCAAAAATTAGTCTCTGTTCCAATGGCTATTTCAGCCAGAAATGTTAGAGGTGGTACTGTTGATGCCAAAAACACTTTGGCCACAAATTATTCAGCTGCGCTTCTTGCTTCGGCAACAAATAATGGGGCAGAGCTTGAGAATTATGGGGGTCGATTCTATGCTGAGGGTGGGAAGGGACGTGCCGTATTTGGCTATGCACCAAAGAGTGGCGGTGGCATTCAAAATTTCGGTGGATATTTCTTGGCTTCTGGTGGGGAGGGAATTGGTGTTTTAGGGAGTGGCAATATCGGGATTAAAGGTTATGGTCTTGCTGCTGGCGGGAGTTTTGAGAGTACAGCAGGGAGAGGTTTATCTGCTTTCTCACATGGTTCGGACCGGTTTTCAAGTGGGATTTGGGCTGAAGCAACAGATAGTTTAGATGGGACAGAAAATTATGGTGGTGTTTTTTATGCTCATGGTGGGAAGGGGCGAGGGGTTGTTGGTGATGCAAAGAATGAAGGGATAACTGCCCGGAATTACGGTGGTCGGTTTTTTGCTCGGGGTGGTGCTGGCCGGGCTGTTTATGGGGAAGCGGTAAAGGATGGGGTTGGGATAGAGAATTACGGTGGCTATTTTATAGCTCGCGGTAATAGTGGATATGGGGTTTACGCAAAAGGTGACGCAGCTGGTGGAAAATTTGAGAGTGGTGGAAATGGCGCCGCGCTGGAAATTGGTGCGGGGAAGATAAAAGTTAGCACACCGCCAATGATTGTTGCAAATTATATGTGGCAAGATATTAACGGTGCGACCGGACGGGTTCAATTTACTAGTGAGACTGGCTGGCATGCTGATATTAGGAATAATTATGTTAATGCTAATTCGATGATCTTCTTGTCAGTGAAGTATTCATATACACCTTATAGATCTGAAATAATCATTCCTTACGTTACATCGCTTCTTAATAATGGGACTTTTCGAATTGGAATAAATAGAAATGTGCCGACGGGAGAAAACATTGTAGTTAATTTTTTGGTGATCAACTAATTTTGGGTGGTTGGGTTAATGGGGTATTAGGGAGGTGAAAGAGGTGAAAGAAAAAGAAAGGTTTGAGGTTTTACTAGAAGATATTAAAGATAAGGTTCAACTGGTGCTGGAAGGTCATGGGACGCTAGATAATAAGATAGAAAATGTTAGGCAAGAGTTGGGCGGAAAAATAGAAGCCGTTAAAAGTGATCTTAAGCAAGAGCTAGGCGGAAAAATGGACCACCTAGATGAAAAGGTTGAGCGGTTTGGTAAGCATTTAAGTGCCACTGCGGTAGCATCTTATGCTTTGCTCTCTGATGTGCAAAAAGATGTCCAAGGAGTGAAGCAGCAGCTTGATGAGCATGTGTGCCAGCCAGTTCACAGATAGCTTTCCATTGTTTCCCCAAATAGTCCATTGTCAATGGTCCATAGTCCCACCAAAACCTTTGCCACTATGCCTCCACTTTTCTTTGATGTCAAAGAAAAGTGGAGAGAAAAGAAACCATCAGGGGACTCTGTCCCCTGAATCCCTGCGCCGTCAAAGCACCACCCCCGGTCACCCCTCTCGGCCTCCACCCCTTTTCCTTCGGAAAACCCCACGTACGTGGGGCCAACGGTCCTCCCCCCATCCCTTTTGGCCTTCGGCCAAAACAAGACAGCGCCGCTAATGGGTGATTGTGCCAATGACGTCTTGATTTTTTCTTGTTACTTCTTTTGTATCAAGACAAAAGAAGTAAGAGAAATTTGAAGAAAAACAACTTTACATAATGTTTCTTATGAGACTTTCAATAAAATCACGCAACTTTGTCGCCAGAGGCGGCCTGCTTGCCAGCCTCTGGCTGGCCTGGTTGGTCTATTTCAGCCTCATTTTGCATTGGAAATAGACCACTATTTCAGCCTCATTCTGCATTGGACAAGACTAACCCTTGCCAAACCATCAGTAACGTTCTAAAATAAGCCAAGATGAAAAAAGTTTTCGTCTGCTCATTTTTGGTTTTGTTAGCCGGCACAACTTGTAGCTGGGCAGCGCCTACCACTACTACTGTTCCAGGTATTTATGCTGCTACTACTCTGTCACGATTTATGATGACAACTACAACTACTACAAGTCTTGCTACCGCCACCACCAGATTCATTCCCCATATAGAAATGATTACTCCCACAACTTCTACTCCTCCCTCCACTTTGCCAGTCTCTGGCGTTCCGCTGGGGATGAATGTGCAAGGACGGTTGGTTAATAGTGCGGGTGAGCCGATTACTGGGAATCGAGGATTAACTTTTCGTATCTATTCTGGCACTAGCAGGCTATGGCAAACTAATCAAACAGTAAACGCCGATCCTAATGGTATTTTCAGCACAGTGATTGGTGGTTCTGATTTTCCAAATTTCGTTGCGCAGAATCCAGATTACTACCTTGCTATCAGCTATGGTGGTGAACAATTAATCAATTCAACCATTGTCTCTGTCCCTTTTGCCTTAACTGCTAGAAATGCCATTGGTAATGGCCGGGTTGATCTAGTAACCTCTGAGGTGGCGGTCAAAGGGACATCAACTGGTAATGGTGGGGTTGGGGTTTTGGGGGTGGGTCGTGATACCGCGGGGGGGGTGGGGGTAAGGGGGGAGATAAGCGACAATGTTTATGGTGAGCTGGGTAAAAGAGAGGGAGCCGAATATTATGGTGTTTATGGTTACGCGACCGGGGAGGTGGCTGGCTGGCTTCCTCAAAAATATGGGGTGTATGGTGAGACACAAGTGGGACAAGGGGCTGGGGTTATGGGTAAATACACTAATTCTAGTTCGTTAGTACAAGGACAATTAGGGAAAGGAGCTTATCCTTATACTGGAACCAGTGATACTTCTTTTGAGGTTGGAGTTTATGGTCAATCCCTGGGCGAAGGAGGAATTGGAGTTTATGGTCAATCCCTGGGCGAAGGAGGAATTGGAGTTTATGGTTTTTCTTTTCTTTCTGTAGGGATTAGAGGGATTGCTTCAGCCAGCAATGCCTATGGTCTACGTTGTAATACTGATATAACTGCGCGTACAGCTAATCGTATTTTGGGGGCATATGCTTTAAGGTTGGGCAGAGGAAGAATCAAAATTACTACAAAACAAGAAGATGCTCATCCTTGGTATAATCCTATATCAGCGGAGGAACTAGTAGAGGTGAGTTATGGTTCTGCTTACCTAGGGGTTGCTTCTATATATAAATACGTTGGTCGTGTACGAGAATTCTCCCTTAAAACAGATTCACTTATATTCCCTTTTGTTGTTAACAATACTGCTGATAGAGGAATCGTTTCTTGTGCTTATTTGCTTTTTGATAATATGTTGCGATTTGGTTATGTGCCAATAACATCTCTTCGTGCTCAAAAAAAAGGTACTACAGGTTATTATAATTGTTATAGTTGGGGAGTTCGCGCTGGAAGCCCAGCGAAAAAAATAGGTTACTTGATTATAAACTAATTTATGAGAAAAAGAAAACATTTATTAATAATTATTATTTTGTTAATTTTGAGCTTTGTTGGTTTTGTCCAACAGATAAAGGCTGATGGGCCACCATTAAAAATAACAGTTCAGGGGAGGTTGACAGATAGCCGAGGTAGCCCAATAACAGTGCCAAGCAGGATAACTTTTAGTATTAGTGGCGGTACACGAGCTTGGACAGAAGAGCAGAATATTACACCTACAGCTAATGGTGTTTTTAGTACAATGATTGGTGGTAATATTTTGAACCCTTTACCACTTTTTAACAAAGCTGGCACAGCCTATTATTTAGAGATAAGTCGTAGTGGTGTACGTATTGGAGAGCGACTCCCACTGGTTTCTGTCCCTTTTGCCCTTACTGCACGCAATGCTTTGGGCTGTGGCCGCGTTGACGTTACAACTTCTGGTAATGCAGTTAAGGGGATAAGTGGTGGAGCTGATGGGATCGGGGTATTGGGCATTAATAGTAATTTAGATTCAACTGCGCGCACAGGGGTAAAAGGAAAGTTTTCCTCTGTTTGTTATGGTGATCTAGGTAAAAGATTAGGCAATAGATATTACGGGGTTTACGGTAGGAAGCTACTATATAATGGTTATGGAGTATATGGAGAATCAAGCTCAAAGGCTGGGGTGCGCGGTGAATATAGTGGGACAGGGGATTTAGTTGTTGGTGAATTAGGAACAAAGCGTACAACCGCAGTTCATACAACACAAAAAGAAATTGGTGTATTTGGCAGTTCAACACAAATTGGTATCTGTGGTCAATCTCTTCTTACTGGTGTTTATGGCTCTTCTAGCCGTTCTAATGGTACAGGCGTGTATGCATATAGCACACAGGTGGATCCTCATCAGATAGGAGGCTCTCATCTTTTTAATGCTAATTGTACAGCCTTATTTGCCGAGAGCGATGGCTATTCCTTAAGCTTGGGACCAGGTCAGCTGGGTATTAACAAAGATGATTTTAATGTTGTCGTGGATAGATGGTCTGTTGCCGGCCAAGTAATTGTTCCCGAAGGAGAAACTCGTGTTGCGGTAACAAACAAGCGTGTTACACAGGACTCAATAATTTTTGTAGCAGCTTTTCCCTATGGAGATAATGATAGTAATGTGTGGGCTAACGTTTCTTCTGTCCGAGGTGGAAGTTTTACTATTGATATTTATTATTTGAGACTGGATAAAACTTATGAATATAGGAGCAGTACTCAGGTTGTTGTACTTGATAGTGACACACTTACCCCTGGGTTTGTAGTTAGCTATTTAATAATTACACCTGTGGATGATTAGTTTTAAAGGAGCGAGAGTGTCAAATAAAAATTATTTAGTTGTTTTAATAGTTGCTTTCTTTATTTTTAGTTGTTTTTCTCAAAGTGTTTTTGGGGATTCCGTTGGTCTTTTGATGGGAACTAGCCAACCAACTGTTCCCCCCAAAAAAATAATGGCGCAAGGGAGATTAACCGATAGCGCGGGCCAGCCGCTAACAAGCCGCCAGACAATCACCTTTGGCATTTACGCTCAGGCTACTGGTGGTACACCGGTTTGGTCTTCTGTTAATTATGTTTATCCTGATGCTAATGGCTGTTTTACCGAAGTAATTGGTGACAGTAATTTCCCTACATTTGGTTCAGGCGGGACTACTTATTATTTAGGGATGAAAGATGCTAGTGCCCGTGAATTTAGTAATCGCCTCCCCTTAGTTTCTGTTCCCATGGCGTTGACTGCCTGTAATATTCTTGGTGGTAAGGTTGATGTTTTTAGTTCTGGCATTGCGATTAAAGGGAATAGTTATGGCACATGTGAGGGGGTTATAGGATTAAATTCCGGGACTGGAGAGCGTGTTGGGGTTAAAGGGAGGTTAAGCGAGACGGTTTTTGGTGAATTAGGCAAAAAAAGCGGGGCTTATGATGGGGTTTATGGGCGAGCAGACAATGGCTATGGTGTATTTGGTGAATCAGATGCCAATGCTGGGGTATTTGGAGTCTATACTGGGGATGGTTCCACCTATATAAATTTTGGAGAGTTAGGAACAAGGCGTTCGGTCAGTGATTTTTCTCCACGGGGGATTGGAGTTTATGGTTATGCAACGAATACTGGAATTTATGGGCGGGGTGGTGATATTGGAATTTGTGGTTATGCAAGCGGCGAGGCTGTTATCGCTGTTTATGCTCAGTCTCCGGTTTTGGCATTATATGGAGAGAATGCCAGAGGATATTCTCTCAAAATAGAAGATGGAGAGATTGGGATTAGGCGTCAGTTTGGTTCTGAAGATGTTGCTTGTGCTTTGGGTACAGTCTTTATCCCAGAGGGGGTGAGAGGTGTCACTGTTAATAATAGATATGCCACTGAGAATTCCTGCATTCTTACAAATGCGCGTGTAAGTGATGAGGTTGAGAGATGCTATGCTACTGTTTCGCAGATGGCGAACGGTTCTTTTTACTTGACAGCCGAAAGACTTGGCTCAATTGTTCGAATAGAACAAGCCGACTCAATTAATGCTGTTCATGCTTTTCGTTCCGATTATCTTCCGGCTGTGAGAGTTGATTATCTCATCATCAATTAGCTTATGTTATTTGAGAGGAATAAACAGGTTGACTTAAGGTTTGGTGGGGATTATTATTTGGTTTGATAAAAACAAAACAGCAAGCGGACGGTGTAAAGTTGGAACAGCTCGGGAAGAAACAGCAAGAAGATGGGATTAAGCTGGATCAGCTTGGATCGGATATTAAGGCCATGGCAGAAGGACATAGCGTTATTCGATCGGAAATGCGGCAAGGATTCGAGGGCGTTAATAAACAGATTGCTTTTGTTGATTCAAAAGTAGATTTTATAGGCAGAAAAGTAGACAGAATTGATGACACGCTTAACGCGACCTCTCAAGCCTCCTACGGTCTGCTGACCGATGTGCGTGGTGATGTAAAAGAAGTTAAAGATACACTCGATAAACATGTTTGTTCGCCGGCGCATGCGTGAGGGATGAGGGACGAGGGGGTATCCGGGGACCGGGGGAGTGGGGAATGGGAAGGAAGAGGAAGGAAGAAAAAATGCTAAAGCGTTATCGAACAGTTTTTGGCGAAGAAGTTTTATTGACGAACGAGAAATGGAATCATGTTGCACACAGACATCCTGAAGCGGAGAAATTTATCGAAAAAGTGAAGGAGGTTTTAAGTTTACCCGATGTGGTTAAACTGAGCAAACGAGACCCGAGCGTCCATCTGTACTATAAGTTTTATAACGGAATTTATGACGGCAAGTATCTTTTGGTCGTTACAGATAGTGTTCGCAAGTTAATTTCTACGATTTTTATTACCGATAAAATAAAGGTGGGTGAGATAATATGGCCAGGGAAATGATGTTTTATTTTGATAAGACGGAAGATATTCTTGATATCTCTGTTGATAAGCCTAAGAAAGCCATTTCTACCGAAGTTATGGATGATTTCTTTGTGAGAAGGGATGTTAAAAGTAAAAAAATTGTGGGGTTTACCATACTCAATTTTGAAAAATGGTTCAGAAGCAAACGGGATGAAAGAAGTATCCCATTATCGGCGGAGTTTCGTTTGGTTAGCTGAAAAGACGAGGGACGACGGATGAGGGACGTGGACACGTGGGACGTGGAGAAAAGGGAGCGTGAAAAAGAATGGCGGGAAAAGGAGGGGTAAAACATGTGTAGCAATGTGAGTTTAGGTTTTAAATACGAGCGGAAAAGGATTAAAAGGAAAATTAAACTTCCGCCGCTTTGCATAGACTATGAGGCGGATGGCAGTTCGGAATATTGTAAAAAAGCAAATTTATGCAAGAACGCCACCACTGCTTGGGAAGGGGAAGCGATAGGCACCTGTCGCGGCGGGATTTATGCTGAAGAAAGGGAAAGAAGAAAAGAAAAGTTTGGTATAGGACAGAAAAAGGAGGGAGGAAAGAATGGAAGAAGAAGATAAATTTGGTCAGGTGCTTGGGGAGCTTCGCACGTTAACGGCTAACGTAGATTCGTTAACGGCTAACGTAGATTCGTTAACAGCTAACGTAGATTCGTTAACAGCTAGTGTAGAAGCGATAAAAACAAAGCAGCAAGTGGATGGTGTAAAGTTGGAACAGCTTGGTTCTGACATTAAAGCTGTAGCCGAAGGGCATTTTGTTATTCGTGCCGAAATGCAGAGAGGGTTTGACGAAGTTAAAGAGCAGATTGGTTTTGTTGATGTGAAAGTGGAATTCCTGGGTAAAAAAGTTGATGCGATTGATAAGAAGATTGACGAACACATTCGCCAGCCGGCGCATGCTTAGCTCCGGATAATGGGAGCGTGAAAAATAATGGCGGAAAAGAAGAAAAGCAAATTAGATCAGATTCTGAATAAAATCGATTCTTTAGAGAAAGGTCAGCAGGAGATAAAGCAAGCTTTAGAAAATCAAAGCTTGAGATTGCTTAATCAAGATTTAAAGTTCGAAGAAATGGATAGAAAAATTGACCGGAAATTTGATGAAGTGCTGACTGGCCAGGATAAAATTGTTAAAGAGCTGGAAATCGCGCGGAATGATCGAACAATCGCAAAAAAGAACGACGATGATCAAGACATAAAACTTGGGAGTTTGGAGATAAGGCTGAAAACAGTTGAGGAAAAAGTTGGGGTTGGGTAGGGGAACGAGGGGTGAAGGAAGAGGGACGACGGATGATGGATGAGGGACGAGAGATGAGAGATGATAATAAGAAGCGTTAGGGAATTGGAAGTGTATCAAATTGCCTTTGACACAGCAATGGCGATTTTTGAAATATCAAAAGGATTTCCAAAAGAAGAGAAGTATGCGTTGACGGACCAAATGCGCCGATCCTCGATAGCGAAAAATTCAGAGAACTTGATAGTAAATGCGAGCATATCTTCGCGATGCTCATTAACATGGAACGAAAAATAGAATAATTTTGTCCCGCTTAGTCGTCCATCGTCTTAGTGAGCATAGCGAACGGTCGTCCTTCATGCTTCGTTTTTGATTGCACTTGCCTTTGTCCAACAGTTACAACTTTCTCCCTATTTTTAGGCAAATCATCAAAACATCTCAATTTAGATGCGATTGGGAGGAATAAACAGGTTGACTTAAGGTTTGGTGAGGATTATGATTTTAATAGTAAGTTGTAAGTGTTATGTTTCATGTTCGAGGTCCATGGTTAATAGTCAATTGTCAGGGTGAAGTAAAAAGTTATGGCGATAACAAATAAAGATATTCAAAAATTAAAAGAGGTTTTTGCGACCAAGGAAGATTTGGAAAAATTAAAAACGGTCTTTGCGACGAAAGAGGATTTGAAGCAATTTGAAACTAGGGAAGAAGCGGCCAAAAGGCATGGTGAGGTTATGCAGTCGCTTGACACTCTAATGAAAGAAAAAGAAACAGC
>PEYM01000004.1 GCA_002774365.1 Candidatus Saganbacteria bacterium CG08_land_8_20_14_0_20_45_16
TCCTCCCCGTTTATACTTATATTCTACCGCTCAAGAAGGAAACCCGAACCCATTTTACCTGTCCAAATTCTTCAGTCCATTATACTCTTGACAGCCCAACAGCAGAAAGCGCGACACTGCGAACTGGCTGCTCGTCTGAATATTTTGTGCTCCCCATGGTGAAACCTTCCGTGGCCGGAAGATGAATTATTTCTATACCAAGCTGGGTCAAAATCAGTCTGTCAGTAGCAGCCAAAGCCCTTGCCTAGGTTTCAGCGTCAAGCTCCCGATACGGACCGCCACCATTGCCAAGCCCTGGGGCTGATGTGCTGTTGGCTGCGGCAGGAGCATTTGGCACGTTACCTGCTATAATTCTTCTACCAACTATAATTCTTCTGCCAAGCTTCGCGAATATTCCCACACATATATATCGGCAGTTTTTGGGAGAAATTGCAGGGTTCTTTTGTGAATATTTTGAATATTTTTGGTCCCAGAGCGCTCTTTATAACTGATCCAGAGTTAAGACTTTAATCTCTTCAATTTTCAATAATTTTTTATCATTGGTAACAAAAGCCTGGGCCCCACCGAACAACCCACCAGCCATTTGCAACGCGTCAGGCAGTTTAATATTATACTTAGCCTTCAAATTAGCGCCAAGCACGGCTAACTGTTGATTAATCTCAAGCACATATAAATTAGGAAAGCTATTAATGATATTTTTATATTCGTCTGCCAGCTCAATATTTCCTTCGGTTAAAGGTTTAACTAAAATCTCGCTTAACGTAATAACCGTTGTAACCCCTTTGATGCCCCCTCCCTCAATCTTTTTTAATAATTGTTCTATCTTAGGCGTAAAATGATGTTTAGCCTCAAAATAATAAATAAAAAGCATGGTATCAAGCGCAATTGTCTTATAATCTTCGATTGGCATTTATTTCCATTCTTTGCGGATTTTTCTGATATATGCTCCTATATCCATGTTCGACCAAGTTTGAGCTCCCAAACCCTTCATGTGCGCTGTATAATTTTTTGGCCTTTTCCAAAGCAACAGATGACCAGTCGCGCTAATAGTTAAAAGCAGCCTGTCACCCGGTTTTAAGTGAACATAGTCGCGCGCTTCTTTAGGAATAACGATCTGATTTTTTGAGCTTAGTTTTACTTCCTTGTCAACCATATTTCCACCTCCGCTTTACATTTTAACAAAAAGAAAAGTAATGATCAAGCCAAAATCTCTGTCTCCGCCTCACTTGGCTTAGACCGCGGCAGTGGCTTCATATGCGGAAAAAGCAAAACATCGCGGATAGAGGGCTGGTTGGTCAAGAGCATCACCAGGCGGTCAATGCCTATGCCTACACCTCCGGTTGGCGGCAAACCGTACTCCAAAGCGCGCAGAAAGTCCTCGTCCATTGATTCTGCCTCATCATCCCCGGCAGCTTTGGCTTCAGCTTGGCTTTCAAAACGATCCAGCTGGTCTATCGGGTCAGTGAGCTCTGAAAAAGCATTGGCCAGCTCCATGCCGGCAATAATTAGCTCAAAACGCTCGACATAGCCTTCTTTAGAGCGATGTTTTTTAGCCAAAGGCGATGTTGCCAGCGGATGGTCGATAATAAAGGTCGGCTGGCGCAGGTTAGCCTCAACATATTTATCATAAAGCACATTGATAATCTTGCCGGCACTGGCCTTGGCATAATCTTTTAGCCCCTTAGCCACTGCCAGCTCTTGGATCTCTTTTTCACTCTTCCCCTCAATCTCAATCCCGTATTCTTTTAAGGCATCAACCAAGGTAATCCGCTTCCACGGCAAGGCTAAACTAATTTTTTCACCCTTAAACTCAATCTCAAGGGTTCCTAAAACCTCTTTAGCCGCGGTTGTAATCAACTCTTCTGTCAGCCTCATCACGTCGTTATAGTCAGCATAGGCCTGATAAATTTCAATAATAGTAAATTCTGGATTGTGCTTGTAAGAAATTCCCTCATTGCGAAAGACCCTCCCCATTTCAAACACTTTTTCAAACCCGCCGACCACCAAACGCTTCAAATAAAGTTCTGGGGCAATCCGCATAAAAAGGGGCATATCCAGAGCCTCGTGATAGGTCTCAAACGGCTTAGCCGCTGCCCCACCCTGTAAAACATGCAGTATTGGGGTTTCAACCTCAAGAAAGCCTTTGTTTTCCAGGCTATGCCTGATCAGCGAAACAATTCGGCTCCGCTTTTTAAAGACCTCACGCACTTCAGCATTGACCATGAGGTCGACATAACGTTCACGATAACGCAATTCTTTATCTTGAAGTCCATGCCATTTTTCCGGGAGTGGATGAAGTGATTTACAAAGAATCGTGAAATCCGCAACCTTAACAGTGGTTTCACCGGTCTTAGTCTTAAAAATGTGACCCTTGACTCCAATGATATCGCCAATATCTAACTTGGCATAAATTTCGTATTTAGCCTCGCCAATAATATCCTGGCGGCAATAAATTTGGATCCGTCCGGTCTCGTCTTGAAGATGGGCAAAAGAGGCCTTGCCATGCCCTCTCTTAGTCATAATCCTGCCGGCAATGGAGACCTCGTCATTTTCTTTGTATTCAGCAGAAATCTCCGCCGCAGTATGGGTTTTCTCGTAAGTATAGGGAAAGGGATTAATCCCAGCCGCCCTTATTTCAGCCAACTTATCTCGCCTAACTTTTAACAACTCACTTAGTTCTTCTGACATTTATGTTTCTCCTTTTGGATACTCTGGATCAGAATAATAATCCCAATAACTAATCTTTCGCTACCCGGTATAAATATTTAGATCCAGGCACTGCAAGTAACCGGTACCAACGTTAATCTTAACCATCACCCGGTTATTATCCAGCCAGTGCCAACTGGAAGTTTTATAACTACCCCTGTAAATCTCCTTGAGATCAGCCCTTTCTAAATTATCACCAATCTCCATCATCTGCAAGGTGGTATGGTTGCTGTAATACCTCTCTCTCGCTTCGTCGTCATCATAATCAAACGTTTCCTCCCTACTATGCACATCTTGATAAAAAGCCAGTTTTTCTCCATCAGGGGAAACCCGCAAGTGGCTTTTATAGAGATTATTATTAGTAAAATATTTTAAATTTTTCTCTCCATTTTTACCAAATATGACCTTCGCTACCTCATCTTCAATTATATAAAACTTACCGGCTTCCTTTCCCTTAACCAATTCCGCAACAGTCTTAGGTTTGGCAGGAAATTCTATTACTTTTATATTTTTATCGTCAACAAATATTTCTTCCTCAATCGGAGGTTCATAGTTGAGAGCTTTCTGCCACAAAATTTCATTATGAATTTCACTCACCACAAAGAAAGGTAAACTAAGAGACAAAAGAAAAATAATTTGCATGGGTAGAAGAATCATATTAAGCAGAATAATCCCTCGTGGCCCTCTTCCCAAGCAATAAAATAAAATATTATCAATCTTAACCTTGAATACAGCATTTCTATCCTTTGTCCAATAAGGGGCGGGAATAAAATCACGATAATAATGATTTGCTCCTAACGTTGGATCGTCGTGCTCACCAGCCATGATTTGACCAGCTATCTCAAAACATTCAAGCCAAGCTTCTTTGTCTCGCTGGCTACCACTGCACAATGGATCAATAACAAAAGGATGATTGTTGTCATTCTTATTAAAAGCGCTATCTTGTTTTGGTTGTAGAATAACTTCGTGATATGATTTTCCCCATCTTTTGTCATTTACTCTATTTCTTATAGAACAAGCTACTGCTATTTTTGCTTCAGTGGGTGTACTCCTTGCCTCCCCATAAATAGCTCTCGCTAAAACCATCTGCTCTGAATCGTCATCAAAATCACCAGTCCATTCAGGATCATAAACTGTTGGGGTTCTTTTTGTGTAATCCCCAAGCACAAAAACAATCCTTTGCAAAACAGGCATCCTGTCAGCCCAAAACTCAACATAATGAAGCCCTCTTTTTTTCTCAATCTCAAAAACATCACCTTTAACCGCATCTTTTGCAGAAAAACCAAGCCAAAACCAGAGCTTTCTAAAATAGTTAACGAAATTCCTTTTTACCACGTTGTTAATAATTAACCGCAAATCATCGGAATCGCGCGGCCTTTTTTCTGTTTTTACATTTGTTTGGAGTTGTCTAATCGGTAAATCAACCAAAACAAAAGTCAGCCAGGGCCGGCGATCGCCATCTTCTGCCTGCTCATTGAGATCTAATTCCACCTGCGAAAGATTTTGGCCCAACATTTTAATGGAAAAACCTTCAAGCCTTGGCTTACCATCAGGAATAAACTTAATTGAATGCTTACCTTTTGACAAATAGATCAAAATAAAGACAGTTTTAAGTTTATTATGAAGTCGGCCACCGCTAAAAGCTGCTGGAGAGTCAGCATATCTTTGGAGATTATCTAATTTGGAAAACTTACGTCCGT
Source organism: Candidatus Saganbacteria bacterium CG08_land_8_20_14_0_20_45_16 (assembly GCA_002774365.1). GTDB lineage: Bacteria > Margulisbacteria > WOR-1 > O2-12-FULL-45-9 > O2-12-FULL-45-9. The sequence goes on from PEYM01000004.1 coordinate 4,407, forward strand.
CAATTTCCACCAGCAAATCCTCATCATCAGTACTATTAATTTGCTTTTCATTCTTAGCTCTGGCAGAAACTTTAAGGAGATAAAGGCCGTCTTCTGAAATGTTAAAGACATGAACAAAAGACTCAGAGATGATTATATTAGCTAGCTCTTCTAGCATTAAATTTCTCCTGTTCTTTTTTCTCATGCATCATTCTTATTTCCCCGGGTTTATAAAAATGGCTCAAAAACTGACTGGCTTCCTCCATCCATTCCAACACTTCTCGAGCAGATAGCTGTTTAAATTTATCGGATGAGCTCTCTTCCCAATTCGGCTTGTTTGATCTCATACTCTAAATTCATCTCCTTCAGGCAATGCTTCTAGATTTTTTATATCTAACAAATCCTGCTCCCTGCCTGCCATTTTTTTCAATGCAATAAGGTGTTTTTTGGAAGGAATTGAAATTTTTATGCCTTTTATGCTAATACTCTTTTTCTCCGCTTCCATTTCCTTATAGTTAATAGGGTGTTCCACAAACACATCAACAATCTCTCTCTCTCTTTCAGGATGATAAAATGCGAATACTTTCATGTTTTTATTCTTTACCCAATCTTCCCTTTTTTTAGGATTGGCAAAATCCTGCGGGTCAACGGGAAATTTAGGCTTGTACCCCAAATCTGTTAGCACCTTCATAAATCTTAAAACGTTCTTGGGGACAAAATCAATTATGAGGTCAACATCCATGGTAAAACGTGGTGGGACATTATAAAAAGTAACCGCCATACCTCCAACTAAAAGATAATTGATTTTGTTTTCGTCAAGCTTCCTTAAAATATCCTCGTAATATATCTTCTTACCTTGAAACCATTCAAGCAGCCAATGCATTTTTTTATTCCTTTACCTTTGAGCCTGTGTCATAACCCCATAAAATGGAACCTGCCCCGATCCGATCGGGGCGGTTCCATTTTTACGATTAATATGCTAATTTTAGGGACCGAGACTTCAGCCCGCCAGCCGGACGGGCAGGTCTCGGATTCCTAAAATCGAGTTGTGGCACCGGCTCCTTTTCTGGTAAAAAAGCCTGAAATTTCTTCCACAACCTAACGATATATATATGATAGCAGATAGAGCCTAACAAAAGAAGGGAGGGAGAGAGTCGCGTTGTTTGATAGAGTAACAAGCTTACCAAAATTTGGCGATCGCACAGTAAGGGTCTTTACTCCCAGAGTAATTGATGATCTACCTAAAAAAACCAACTATCTCACGTGGCTCTTACTATGAAAACTTCGCAGAAATAGGCAACTTTATTGGTTTTTCGGCGAAATCCCTTTTTCCTCAAAATAACTTTATGGCCGGTTACTTTATTGCTCGGGCGTGTACTTCAGTTTTATCCAGTCCAATCTGTAATAACTTCGAGGAAAAAACCATTGAGAAAACCAGAATAATGATGGTCTTACAAGCCGTCAATCGGATAATAGACACATTCCAATGGCTACAACCAGAAATGAGAACACGAACAACAACAATTTTTAATGGGGCTATTGGCTCGACAAATTTATCCAATGGACGAGGCCCAGCAAGCTTCCTTTATTCAAGGGACAGTTACAGCATGGCCAATTAAAGAATAATCAAGACTTGCAATTTTTCCTTGATCTAGTCCTCAAAGCGTGCAACAATCCTCAGCCCCTTCAGCGTCAACTCTTGATCTATTGTATCAACAAGGCTCGTAGACTTGCAAATTAAGGGGGCGTAACCTCCGGTAGCAATAACTTTGGGCTGTGAGCTGTGAGCTGTGAGGCGTGAGGAACCGGACTTTAGTCTTTTGATCATTCCTTCAATTAACGCCACATACCCATACACCAGTCCGCTCTGCATCGCGGAAACAGTATCCTTGCCAATTACGCTTTTGGGAGCTTTAATCTCAACCCTGGGCAATTTTGCGGTCTGATTATAAAGCGCGTCTCGGGCAAGTGAAATCCCAGGGGCAATCGCGCCACCCAAATACTCACCCTTGGCAGAAACAACATCAAAAGTCGTGGCTGTGCCAAAATCAACCACAATAGCCGGCCCACCGTATAATTTGTAAGCCGCCAGGGCATCCACTACCCTGTCTGCCCCAACCTCTTTTTTGTTTTTGACTTTAACTTTTATTCCCTGAATATTTTCCGCAGTAACAAAAAGAGGCTCTATCCCCAGCTTCTTTCTGCATTCTGCCTTCAACTTTTTATTCACAGCTGGAACTACACTACAAACTATCACTTTTCCAATTTTTCGGTTTGCAGTTTGCAGTTGCCTTGAGGTTTGCAGTTTGGGGGTTGAAGTTTCAGCACGCCACGTCCTCACCAGTTTTTCCCCTTGAAAAACCCCAAAAGTTGTACTCGTGTTCCCCACGTCAATTGCCAGAAGCATAATAATGATTATAGCAAGATAAAGTGAAATTTTCAGTAATTTTGGTCGATATAACACATAGAAAGTCTTAAGGGGGGGGGGGGTAAAATATGGACCCAGTTAAACCAAAGTCAATAAAAATTACACGTTTATATCCACCACAAAGGATAAGCCGGAAATTACTTGCAGCTAGCGCCTTAATTATCGCCTGCCTATTAGGCGGGATAGTTTATCTTCTAGTAACTTCTAAAAACAAACAAAGCCAGAACGAAGAACAAATAACTTTAACCAATAGAGAACATGAAGCAAGTAGCACTAAGAGAGCAAATGCCTCGGGGGAAAACCTGTTAAGGCCAACCCCTACTCCACAAAAAGTTTCAATCCCAGAAACCCAAGTTGGAACAGCCACCCCTTCGGTCGCTGATGCTGACCCTGTTGATTTTATGAGCCAAAGAATGATTGGACTATCACTGCATCAACTTTCAGAAAGTGATGTTTTAGTTACTGGTGAATGCCCAAATCATTTACACAAAGTAAGAATTGATAATCAACTCTATTACACTGATAGATTAGGCGCCATTAATCACCCTGGTTTTCGTCTAGTTAATGATGTCTATTACTTGATCTACCGTTCCCAGGACAATGAATTAGTCGGGCTGGCAGCCTTGCGCGAAGAAGACGGTTCCGTTCTAAGGATTGTCGGGTTAAATGGCGAAAGAGGGCCCAGAGGAGACAAGGTCAGGATTGAAAATAAAAGGGGCAAGAGCTTGGTTTTCTTTGAGGGACACACAGAACAATATGAACTAAAAGGGGTAGCTCTTCCATTATATGGCGAAGGGGCTTGTGGAGAAGCAAGTTTATTTTATCTAAAATTATCACACGACAGCTTGCTTCTCGCTCCAAACGTCGAAGCACTTGAGGAATATTTCCTGTCAAAATAAAAATACAAATAAAGTGAAATTTTCCAAAAAACCATCAAATAATCCTCTGTAACAAGTAGGAGGTGAAAACAACTATGGGACAAAGCTAACACTTTCACAACTGGCTAGCGTTTTTCCTCATCCATTGAAGCGAGCTGATAAGGGGTCGAGAGAAGGGACTGTTTATGTCTTTACTAAATGTTTCGACACAGCCAACCAGGCGACTCCCCCGTTTAAACCCGAAACCCTGCAGACGCTTGATTCCCAGGCACCGACAGAAATCATACTCGAAGTTGATACTAATGCCCAACCATACTGGCAAGCTCTTGCCGCGCATCTATGCATTTCAATCGTTCCCGAAGAAGACTAAAAAATTAAATAAAAGCAGGAGGAGCAAAGACTCTTCCTGCTTTATTTTCTTATACGATTCCTTAATCTCCCCACTCTCCCCACCTCCACCACCACCTCATCCCCGGCTTGCATGGAGCCTATACCAGAAGGGGTGCCGGTTAAGATCAAATCGTCTTTTTCCAAAGTCATAATAGAAGAAACAAATTCCACAATCTCGTAAACATCAAAGATCATATCCAAAGTATTGCTTGATTGTTTCAGCTCACCATTTAAATAACATTTAATCTCTAATTTAGTCGGATCGATATCAGAGACAATCTTTGGGCCAACCGGACAGAAAGTGTCAAAGCCTTTGGCTCTCGTCCACTGGCCATCAAGCTTTTGCAAATCCCTGGCTGTCACATCATTGGCACAGGTATAGCCTTGGATATGCTTTTTGGCATCAGTTTTTGCAACATTGCGGCAGTGATCTTTAATCACAATAGCTAATTCTGCTTCGTAATGAAGGTCTTGGGTTTGTTTGGGGTAAACAATTGAATCGCCGTCATAAATTAAGGCGGTGAGCGGTTTCATAAATAGGACAGGCTCTTTCGGAATCGCCATCCCCATCTCTTTCGCATGCTCATGATAATTGAGGCCGACGCAGATTATTTTTGTGGGTTTTAGTTTCATACATCTAATAGTAGCATCAAAAAATAATTATGTAAAAGCTGAAATTATCGATATAATAGTATGACAAAAACAACCAATGCAGCAAACACAGCTCGAGAACACACTCGGTATTTTCCTCAAAATAAATACGGTTATACCAGAGCAATAGCAAGTGGGGAAATCCGGGTAAAAAACAATCGATTATCAATTGAAACACCACCTCTTTCTTTAGACAACCTGCCGTTTTTTAGTTGTCACAGCGCAACCGCCCTGATGGCAAGAGTTTTAAGAGAGCAAGGCTTTCAATGTGTTTCAGAAAAGCTCTTTGTTTCTGTTTTACCTCACAATAAGGACGGTCCAATCCCTCATGAAATTTGTCGCGGAAGAGATAATAATAGCCTATTTTTAATCGGCATGACACCCTTTGATAAACTGTTAAAAACCTTTCCTTTTAAAAGAATTTTTATCCCTTTCTGCTTTGAGTTTGAGGGACTATATCCAGAGTCAACTCTTTTCTCTCAAACCAATTTAGAGGATGAGGGAAATGCTGTCAATGAGAAACCAAACTGGCCTATTCCTGGTTTTGACTCTAGCCCTATCCCTCTCTTTGCTCTGGCAGAAGGCAACCGGATAAAAGCTTGCAGTTTAGGAATAGCGAGCAAACGTGGAATCTTCAACATCTATCTATTAGCCACAATTATGGAAGGACAAGGAAATACTTCGGCCCTAACAGGCCTCTGGACAGGTTGTCTACTTGTTCAAACAGCGAGCAATCAGCTTGCAAAACTAATAGAAACAGTTTCTCAACCAACGGTAGCTGCAACAAGCTCTTTAGAAACGTTGTTCAGAACTGAGCAAGCAATTTTTGCCCCATTCAGAGAAAATGACAATTTCCATCATGATGGTTTAGCTCTTTTTGCTGACGCTTGGCCGGCGGTTGTCACCTTTATCAAAAAACTTCCTGTTGAAGAGATTCAAGCTGCGCTTAGCGAATAATTATTTCTGACAGCTGCCACAAAAAGATGACGTCCGTCCCCCCACCTTCATCCGCTCAACAACATCTTTGCACTTAAAACACTTCTTTCCATACCGACCGTAAACTTTTAATTTTTTAACATACGCCCCTTCCTCCCCATCCGCATTAACATAATTGCTAAAAGTCGTCCCTTGCGAAGCAATGGCGGCTTTTAAGATTTTGATGATGCCGTCATGGATTCGTTTAATCTCTTTATCAGTTAAAGCCCCAACTTTTCGATCAGGTCGTACTTTAGCATAATAACAAACCTCGTCACTGTAGAGGTTCCCTACCCCAACCAAAACCGTATTATCCATAATAAATTGCTTCACCCTATTCCTTGGCCTCTGCCTAATCCTCTGCCTTAAATACGCAAGTGTAAACTCTTGACTCAAAGGTTCTGGCCCCAGCTTTAAGTTTGTGAAATAATTCACAATCTCTTTACTATTATATAATCTGACCCAGCCAAACTTGCGCACATCATTATAATAAAGGGAAGTGCCGTCAGAAAAAGTAAAAGTAGCATGGGTGAACTTATTTGGGAGGATTTCGCAAGATTTCTCAATTGGATGCCCGCCAATTAAACATTTCTTCTGACTGCGATAAACCAGCTGGCCGGTCATTTTTAAATGGACCAAAATATGATGGTCAGCAGTTAGATCAATAATCAGCATCTTCGCTCGCCGCCGTACTCCAATGACTTTTAGGCCTTTAACTTTTTTAAGGGAAAAGTTGGTCATCTTGGGGGTATCGCAGGCATAATCCGCGATTATTTTACCAACAATCGCTTTTTCTAAACCTCTTTTAACTGTTTCTACTTCCGGCAGTTCTGGCATGAAGATAATTCTAACAGAGGTGAAATAAATAGGCAAAAGTAACGATATATATTGTGGAGGCAAAGTATGCCAATAAAAATAGCATTTTTTGACCCATATTCACCACAAAATAGTCAGTACGATGGCAAAGCAAAACCACCGTATCGTTTTTTAGGTATGGCTAGCCAAGCTCGCGCCAGAGGCGCCAAAACATTTATTGTTGAAAAAGGTTCAGGCAATATCTTTCAAGCAATCAGAGCAATAGAAGCTTTTCAGCCAAATGTGGTTGGAATAAGCACATATTTTAATGACAGCTGTCATCGGCAGGCGCTGGAAGTGGCAGCGGCTTTTCGAGGTCGAGCAAAAATTGTGGTTGGCGGATATGATGCTACTACCAACCCCTTAGTTATAGAAGAATTCCAGCCGGATTATTTGGTTGAAGGTGAAGGGGAGCTGCCGATCGAAGCAATGGTTGAAGCAAACTTTGATCCTGAAAAGATTAATCCGGAAACCGCAAGAATAACTAAGGCTGGGAGAACTTATATTGTAGAGGCACAACAAGCTTTTGACCTTAATCTTCTCCCTTTAGCTCATGAAACTATGGATAGCTATAACACAAGAAGAAAATATCAAGAAGTAGTTATTAATATTGCCCGTGGCTGTGTTGGCCAATGCACCTTTTGTCCCGGCGGCAAGCAAAAAGTGGCTTATATGTCTGCTTCAAAGGTCATAGAGCACATCCGCTCATGGCTCCCTTTTATCTACCCTAACAGCATCATTGACCTTATGGCCCCTGATTTTACAACCAGCCCCAATCGAGCCAATGAGATCATTAGGGCTATTAATCAACAGCCTGACCTGCAAGGCAAAAGATATTTTTTCTCTGTCAGGGGCGATACCATAGCCGGGGCTTTAGCCAAAGTCTTTGATGATGGCACAATCGCCTTGGCTGAATGGGAAAATTTTCTTAATCATAACCGGGTTGAAATTGAGATTGGCTTTGAAACTAATGACCCTCAAAGGTTAGTTAAAGGACATTTCAATAAAATCAATCATCCGGAAAACAATTTGGGTCATTTAGAGACTTTGTTACAACTGGCACAAAAAACAGGAACTAAGGTGGGGATAGACCTGATCTCTTTTGATCCGCTAACCAGCGTTGAACAAGTGGCCGATGACTACGCCCTCTTAAATCGGCTGACAGAAGAATATTCTGATGCCACATACATTTTTCCCGATGCTATTTTCCGGGAATTAAAACCATATCCAGGCACTTTGGCGGTTACAATCTTTGGCAAAAATGGTTTTATCTTAACTCCGCATGTGAAAAGTATACCCTTACAACCGTATGAAGACCACCGCAGTAAGGCTTTGCTCGATACATTAAGGGGAGAGGCTGATTTTTTTGGTATCCAGCCTAGACTGCCGCTGAGTACAACTTTAGCCCGTATCATAGCTCTGGCTGATTTCTTTTGCCGCAGCAACGCCAACGGTCAAGTTGACGCATCTTTCTTTGTCAATCACCTGCGTGAAAATCCACCCCAGGCTTAAAAATAGTGTGCTAGAATAATTTAAACTAAAAAAAGGTGTATCATGCCAATAGTTAATATCCAAATGTGGCCAGGGAGAGACAAAGAGACCAAGAAAAAGGTGATTGAGAAGGTTAGTCAAACAGTAGCGGAAACTGTGGGCTGCCCTATCGAAGCCGTCACGGTGGTTATTGAAGATATACCGAAAGAGAACTGGGGTTTTGAGGGAAAACAAGCGGTCTAAATCACTTCCCTAAACGTCCCCATCACCACGTCAAAGAGGGCTAAGATCAGCGGGCCAATCAGTATCCCCGGCAGTCCCATCAGCTGGATTCCGCCTAAAATACCAAACAAGACAAGCAGAGGATGGACATTGGCATTATCCCCGATAATTTTGGGTTTTAGGAGATTATCAATCATGCTCATCACCAGAAAGCCGTAAACCATCAGCGCTATACCTTTCCAGGCCAAGCCAACAGGGAGCCCGACTAGAATCAAATAGACCGCAATCGGAAACCAAACTAAGCCAGCGCCTAAAACAGGAATAATCGAAATAATCGCAGTTAAAAATGCCCACAGCACCGGATTGCCGACCCCTAAAAACATATAAGCAGACCAGGCTAAAAAGCCGTGGAGTATCCCCACCACAATCTGCCCCAAAACAATCCCTTTGGTTAATTCCTCAAACCTTCTAAAAATCAGTTTATACTTCCCTTCTGGGAGCGGGAAAATATCCTGAAGAAATTTGTTGAGCCCCCTCCCCCCCCTTAAAAAATAATAAATAGCAAAAATTGTGATAAAAATATTTAAGAAAGCGCCCGGCAAGCCCCTGACGATTTTCTGAACCCAGATAATAAACTGATTGGCGACATTAAGCATCGGCTGCTCCAGATTTTTAACGTCTATATTGAAATTATTAATCAGATATTGAGGCAGCTTGATTGAAAAATCCGGCTGTCTAACATAGCTTTGCAAATAAAAATAACCCTCTTTTGCCTCGTGAGCCAGGATAGTCATGATAAAGATCATCGGCGCCAAAACAATCGCTATAATAATAAAAACAGTGATAACCGCGGCCACGCTGTTTTTTGGGAGTGGGCATGGAATGCGACTCTCAAAAAAACGATAAAGCGGATAAAAAATATACGAGAGAACCGCTGCCCCAATTATGGCCACCAGAAAAGGTTTTACAATCAAGAAAGAGAGATAAAGAACAATGATCACCGCAATGATAGTAATTGTCCGTCGATAAGCGACTAGTCTGTCTTCTTTGCCTGCCATGTGGTTAAATTATACTCGCGGGGTAGCTTGAGTGCAACATGATTATTTATTCGTTCCTGTTATAATCACAGCCAAGAATGAAAAAAATATCATGTTTAATTTGGGTCTATTGATCGTGATTATTGCGTGGCTAGTCTAGTTGTTCTACCTGTTCAAAGGCGAGAAAAAGATCCAGTCACTTTTTGTGGCAGCCTATGTGCTTGGGGTCATCCTCATCACCGTGGCCAACCCTAACCCTTTCCAAATCGGCTCGCTGGTAGCCTCCATCCTGGTCCTCTTAAAATTGCTAGTGTAGCCCTTGCTCCCTCAGTCCCCTGCCCCAACCATAAACCCAATCCTTTTAGCCGGCTACTCCGGCGGCGGCTGCATTAGTTTCTTGAGGACTTTAAAAACAGTCGTAACCTCAATTCCAGGCTTGGAATGTTTCTTTTCAAACTTAGCAAGTCTCTCTGCTAAAGCTTTATAAGAAACAGCAAATTCTCGGATCTTATTGAATATCCTCATGATCTTGATATTTACCTCAATCGCTCGTTCACTATTTAAGACCGATGAAAGCATCAATATCCCATGTTCACTAAAAGCATCTGGGAGATATTTGGCAAACTGGCCATGTCTTAAGGTGCCAAATTGGCACCTTAACATTAAATTTTCCACCTTGTTTAGTTGAAACATGAAATCTGGTGGAAAACGCTTTAGATTCCTTCTCACTTGACGTTTCAGTTGCTTTGGCTCCACTCCATAAAGCTGGGCTAAGTCCTGATCCAGCATGACTTTTTTCCCACGGACCAAATATATCTTTTTCTCGATCATTTCCAAAGGTACCATTTCGCTCATTATTTTTTTCTCCCTTGCTTGCTAGTTCCTAACACCAGAATGTAGCAAGATTATTGCCTGCTTGGGGGAACAATCTGAACAAAAAAGGTAACAAAAAATATATTATCTTTATAATAAAAAAACACTACCCATTAGGCGTATTTGGTTTCCCATTATCTAACATTAGGTGTCGCAGCTACGTCACTCTTTACTCCAAAACAGTTCATAAAAATTAGAGGTGCGTTTTTTACTCCCCCACCACTACCCGCTCGTGGGAATGATGGATCACATTGTGGTTGGGCAAGAGGACAGTGGCCAGCAAAGAAAATAAGATAATAATCATCGCGAAGAAAAACGCGTCCTGGAAAGCAAAGTTCATCTGGGCCACATAAAAATATTTAACCAGCGCCCCCTTGGCCACCATAACTGAGTTTAAATGCGACAGCCCCAGATCATGCGCCCGGCTGGCCAAAGCGTGGGAGGCCTTGGTAAACGCCGATAAATTGGTATTAAGTGCCGGGCCAGGATTATTCATATGAAATTTACTCCGGTTGGCAAGGACAGTGGAGAGAACAGCAATCCCAATCGCCCCACCAACCTGCTGGATAATACTCATCATCGACGAGGCCATCCCGGCTTTATGGCGGGACACCGCGTTCAAGGCAAGGGTCATGATCGGTGCCATCAAAAGACACATCCCCACCCCGCGGATAATCGTCGGCCAAAGGATGTCCCAGTAGCTCATGTAAATGCTGATATCCGTATACAAATACATTGAATACGCAGTGACCAAAAGGCCAAGGAAAACAAGTAAACGAGGACTCGAACGATCAGAAAGCCAGCCCACCACTGGCATGACAAAGGCAATAATCAGTGAACCAGGCATGAGCATCAGTCCGCTCTGGACTGCGCTAAGTCCCATTAACTGCTGCAAAAACAAGGGCAAGAGAAAAATACCGCCAAACAGGGCCACACTCCTAATGGCCGAGATCAGCATCGCCACAGTAAAGACGGAAACTTAAATAAGCCCAAGTCCATAATCCTGTCTTTGACCAAGCTCTCGGTCACCAAGAAACTCACCAGGCCAAACACCGAGAGGCCTGCGCAAATCATGATGTACCTGGAGGCCCAACCCTCCTGCTCACCCTTGGATATCCCCAGGAGAAAAGCAACCAAAAATAAGGTCAAGAAAACAAAGCCCCAAAGATCAAAAGACTGGTGGACCTTGCATTGCGGACGGTCAGGGATCAGCATTTTTAAGGCCATCCACAAACCAAATATCCCAACTGGCAAGTTAACTAAGAAAACCGAACGCCAGCCAAAGGCATGGGTCAAAAATCCGCCCAAGGTAGGACCAAAAGCCGGGCCCACCACAATCGCGATACCAAAAAAGCCCATGGCCTTGCCCCGCTCCCTGGGGCCAAAAGTTTCGGCAATCATCGCCATGCCAGTCGGGGTCATCGCGCCACCACCCAACGCCTGAATAACACGGGCCACAATAAGCGAAGGAATATCCCAAGCCATACCACACAAGAGAGAGCCAACAGTAAAAAGAATAAGCGACATAGAATAAAGTATTTTGTGACCGATCCGCTCCCGCAGCCAGGCGGTCAGCGGCATCAGTACGGCAAAAGTAAGCATGTAAGCAGTGACCACCCATTCGATGTCAGTTACGTTAGCACCAAAATCAGCCATAATAGTGGGGATAGAAATATTGACAATACTGACGTCGAGCAGAGCCATAACCATGCCGATCATGACCACAATCATGACCTGCCATTTATAATCAAGGCCTGACACAGGCGGCCGCTGGGACATTTTACCTTACCTTAATCTTGACGCTGACTGATTGCCCAGCGCGCAGCAGCCTTTGGTTTGGCATTGGGTCAATCGTTATCTTGACCGGGATTTTCTGGATCACCTTGGTAAAATTTCCCGAAGCATTTTCCATCGGCAGCAGGGAAAATTGTGAAGCAGTCGCGGCATTGATCTCGGCCACGTGACCTGTCAGGGTCCCCCCTTCGTCAACTGTAATTTTAACCAGCTGGCCGACTTTGACCTGCGCGATCCTGGTCTCCTCAATATTAGCGCTGACCCAGGCATGGTCAACATCAGATATTTCAATCGCCACCTGGCCCGGCTCAAGCAGGTTTCCGGGGTACGCTAGTTTTTGGATCGCAACCCCATCGATCGGGCTTTTAAGATAAGTATTCTGCAGGTTAATCTCGGCAAGATGAAGCTCGGCCTGGCTAATATCATATATTTGATAGTAATGTTCATGGTTTGTTCTTCAGGGAGTAAGTCCATTTTAGATAGTAGATAGTAGTAAATTGTTAGTAGTGAGTAGAAATACCACTAACAAAAGCTATTTACTACTTTTTCTACTCTCTAATCTCTACTTTCTTTTTTCCTAAATCCCCTCTTTTACCGACTTTATAAGTCCGCTTAACATTTTGCCGATTTCTTCTGCCATTAAATATAAATCATCAAATTTTTTAGGCTCTAGAAACTGGACCTCCCGGCACAACTGCAAGACAGGCACACATTCAAGCAGCGAGGCCCTTGCTGTAAAGAAAAACTGTCTCTTTTCTCTAGAATGTATCCGTCCGTTCCCTTCAGCAATGTTTAATGGAACAGAAAGAGCTGCTCTTTGAAGCTGATCTATTAACGTCCTGTCTCTTAACTGACCCAATGAACCACACAGGGCATATACATTGACCACAAAACTCATAGACTTTTTATAAACCCCTAACTTCTCAAACATAAAAACCAAGGATATCACCTCCTTTCGTTAGATAATCACAAAGCACAAAAATTCCTAATCAATTTTAAACCCAATCTCCTTCTTGGGCTTTTCCTCATCCGCTATCATTTTGCGGAGAGTTTCAAAAACTATCTCAATTGCAACATCATGTTTTTTGTACTTTTGTTCAGGTTTCTTAATTTTCTCTGATAAGTTCTTATGCCTAGACAAAATTAACCGCAAGCTAGTAAAAGCTCTCATTATTTGAATATTAACGCTTATCGCTCGCTCACTTCTCAAAACAGAGGAAAGCATGGCCACTCCGTTTTCCGTAAAAGCATTAACATTACTGTGAAATTTAACCTGCGAGGAGGTCACAATTTGTGACATCCTTAGTATTTCTTGTTTTGAAAGAGAAAACATAAAATCTGCCGGAAATCTTTTCTGATTTCTTTTAACCGCCTGATTCAGAACTTTTGTCTCAACCCCATATAAGTCAGCTAAGTCAAAATCTAGCATAATCTTATATCCCCTAATTAAGTAAATCCTTTTCTCAATTATTTCAACTGGAATCAAGTCATTCATTTTAAGTTTCTTCATTTATATAAAATGTGTAGCAAGGTTATTGCCAGCAATTTAGAAAACAGAGAATCAATAATAAAAAATGGTATTTTTACGATAAAAAGTAGAAAAACCTATTGACCAGCGACTCAAGACTCACGACTGGTTAGGCCATAAAATCGTCGGAATTACGACCTTAGGCTAATTCCTTAGTCCAGAAAAAGCGGTCTCATAGCGGTTGCTGGCGTTCCAGATCAAATAACCAGTAGCCCCGGCATCTTTGCAAGCCTTGACCTGATCGGCAATGTACTGCGGCCCATAATTAGGGGAGCGCAAGTTAAAGCCTTGGATCCAGGGGACAACCGCCACAGCTTCGGTAGAGAGAATCTCTCTCGTTTTTTTTATCCCGGCAGCTACAAAATAATACGGCTCTGACCCAGGGTTAGCAAAACCATCATAGCCAGCGTGAAAATGCGAGGGATAAAGCATGGGCGAGATGACATCAATATGCTTGGCCAAACGCTTTAAGTCCTGGCCCAGGCTCGCAATGTCATTTTTGCTCTGCCAAGCAGTTACCCCAAAAATATCAACAGCAATGGAAACATTATATTTTTTGAGGCGCTGGCGGACATCACTTAAAAAAGCCTCGATCATATCAATTTTACTTTTACCCTCTTGATAACCAGGATAAATAGTTTCCCTAGCCCGGCGCTCGGCTGGGAAACGAATATAATCAAATTGCACCTCGTCAACCCCGCATAGGGCCGCCCGCTCAGCAATCAAAGCATTGTATAGCCGGACTTCTGCATTATATGGGTCCGCCCATTTGCCACCCTTCAAATCCTGGTACAGGTCCACCCCACCCTCTTTTTTCTCGCTCTTAACCCTAATCCCTAAATCCGGCCTGGCAATAACCAGGTGATCGTCTTTAAAAACCACTATTCTGGCTGAAACAATAAAGCCCTCTTTTTGCAGCCCCTTGATCACCTTAGTAAAATATTCATCTCCAGAGACCCTGATCCCGGGTAAGCATTTTCTAGCCTTGACCAATAGCAAAAGCTCACCCTCAAGAAAATGCTTGGCATCCACCACAATTGTGTTAAGACCAGCCTGCTTGGCCTCAGTTTTTAAGCGGTTAAAAAATGATGGGGTTTGCACCACATAAGCTGTGACATAAAAGCCTTTGTCCGCGCTCCTCTTTTTTTTAGGCGAGATCTCTTCGTGCCGGACATGCTGGATAAGACTTAAACCAAAAAAGCAAAGCAAAGTCAATAACAAAACCAGCAACGGCCAAACGGCCTTTTTAAACATTAAGGGAAATTATAGCATGAAAAGGAAAGTAGCAAGCAAGTTTAAGCTTGTACCTGTAAATTAAGCTTCAATACTACTTAAGAGAAGCGCTGAAAGTTTGGTCACCAGTGCTGGGTCATCTTTCCCCCTGGCAATAGCGAGCATCTGCTCTAGCCAAGAAACCATCGTGTTTGCCATCTGGCTCATCCCAATTGTTCGCAGTTCTGGGATCGCCCCGGCCAACATCTCAGCATGAAAAAGGTTGGCCAAATCACCAAGGCCAAGACCCCGAACCATTCTGAAAAGAGTTTCAGGATAATCAGGATTTGCTTTCTGCTGATCATAATATTTAACTAAGTATGGTAGAAATTCAATCGCTGGCGACTGTCTGGTTCCTCCCCCTCTCCAAAGGCTGACAAAATATCTTTAAGAACGGCTCTGGGCTTTTCTCCCCCCGCAATCCTAGAAAATAAATTTTCTGTCAACGAAGGCTCCCCAATTATCTGTTCAACAGCAAACCCTACTAACTCCCTATCACAATTTTACAAACGCTCCTCAATTAGATAGCTGACAAAATCAATCGCATCCTTTTCAAACAAAAAGGAGAGCAAAAGATCAGCCTCTCTGCCTGACAAGGCAGTGGCTGCCGCGCGAAAGAGTAAACTCAAAGGGTGAGCCAAGTCAACCCTTGGATCAAAGTCGCTCTCGTCTGGGGTAATTTCGGCCAAGCGGCACACCAAAGGTTCTAAGCTAACCTCCTCTGGGCCAAAACGCTTAATCAAAAACGCAAAAATTAAAGGGGCACTTATCCGCTCAACTGGTCCAACCAAAGTGGTTGGCCGCTCCCCAAGCAAAAAGACTCGCTGAGGAGCAGCTTCGCCTGGTACTGGATAAATTTGCGTCTTGCTTAGCCTCTCACTATGATAAATTGTCCCAGCCCCCTCCCCCACAATCACAATATCACTTGGTTCGAGTAGGGCCGCAGCTTGTTCAGTTAATAAAACACTGTCAATCCCCTTTTTTCTACCTAAACAAAGTGAGTGCTCTCGCTCTAGCAAAGGAAGAGTAATAGTCAAGCTCCCATCCTGACCAACTACAAAACAAGCATCAGAAGGGTTTTGGACCACTTCGGCTAAGGCATTCCTTGAAAGACCCTGAGGAAAACACAAGCAGACTGTGGTTTTCCTCAGAGATCGAGCTTTTTTAACGGCTAGATCAAATTGGCGTTCAAAGGCCTCGCCAAAAGCTAAATCAGTCATCATCCTGCGAGCATCCCCATTCTTCACCCCTTCATAAATATGAGACCTCGCTGCCCAAGCCAGCTCTTCAAACAAGTACGATATTGTGGAATTTCCGCTCTCATAACTATTATTCTACCTGTGCAAAAAATTTCACTTTTCAAAGGAGGTAAATTTCCCCTATCCCTTGAGGAACGGTGGTTTGGGGGTGAGGGCCAAGCGAATTCCTTTACTTTATCCCGCCCCTGCTGTAAACTATTTTTTATGATTAAACTAGATAATATACCACCTGAGGTCAACCAGATTATCAAGACCTTAAAAAGCCATGGCTCTCAAGCTTATCTGGTCGGCGGCTCTATCCGCGATCAGCTTTTGGGCTTGCCAGTTAATGAATGGGATATCACAACCTCAGCAAGACCAGAGGAGGTCCCTAAACTTTTCGCAAAAGTTATCCCAACGGGAATTGATTTTGGGACAGTCACAGTTTTGCTTGAGGGAAAAGCCTTTGAGGTCACAACTTTTCGAGCTGACGAAAAATATGTTGATGGCCGCCACCCTGATAATGTCAGGTTTTGCCAAGACATTCACCAAGACCTTTCTCGACGAGATTTTACAATCAATGCCCTGGCCTATGATCCAGAGAGCAAAGAGCTAATCGATGATTTTGGCGGGCAAAACGACCTCAAGGCTAAAATCATTAGAACAGTGGGGAGTCCTATTGAGCGCTTTTCTGAAGATGGGCTTCGCTCTGTTCGCGCTTGCCGTTTTGCCGCTAAACTTGGGTTTATAATTGAAGCTAAAACCTTGGCCGCGATCAATCAAACTTTGGCCACAACCGCAAAAGTCGCGCCAGAGCGGATCCATGACGAATTAGCAAAGCTCCTCTCAGCCAAGGAACCGTCAATCGGCCTGGAATATATGAGACAAACCAGCCTATTAAAATTAATCCTGCCAGAGCTAGAAAGATGTGTTGGGGTTACTCAGCCCAATGAGTATCATGAATATGACGTCTATTGGCATAATCTTAAAGCTTGCGATGCTGCGTCAGCTGATAATTTAGTTGTGAGACTGGCTGCCCTTTTTCACGATATTGAAAAGCCTAGTTGCCAAGTCGAGGAAACCTTTTATGACCACGACCAAAAAGGGGGAGAGACCACAGCTAATATCTTACGGCGTTTAAAATTTAGCAAACTCGAAATTGAGCAAGTTTCAAACCTTGTCACTCAACACATGTTCAACTACACCAGCGACTGGAACGACTCAGCAGTCAGGCGCTTTATCCGCCGAATTGGTGGGGTGCAAAATGTCGCCCCGCTCTTTGCCCTACGCCGAGCTGACACTAATGCCATGAAAAGCAAAGTTGGAGCAGAATACCTGACTAAGCTGCAAAAACGGATTGACAAAATCATTGTTGAAGAAGATGCCCTGCGTGTCACTGACCTTAAAGTCGATGGGAACGATATCATGAAAATACTTAAGCTCAAACCTGGTCCTCGTGTTGGCGAAATCCTTAGGGCTCTGCTTAATCAGGTCTTGGATAATCCAGAATTAAATGAGAAAAACAAATTGCTTGAATTGGCTAAAACTATTAAGTAAGCGGACCAGTCTGGTCCTTGGTATTTGGTATTTGGCACTTGGTACCTGGTGCCTGGCGGACCAAGCTGTGATCACTCAAATAGAAGCCAAGCACGACCGCGGATTTGACTATTTAGATATATTTTCGTCAGCTGACACCAAAGGCAAAGGCTTGCTCCTTGAGGACAAATTAGTCATAGATTTCGAAGGAGCCAAGATCTCAGCTAAAATCAAGATCACGGAGCGCAGATCAACTCGCATTAAAAATATTCGCGCTTATCAATACCAGCCAGGTATCGCCCGCGTAGTCATTGACCTTAAAAAAGGGATTGACTATGACCTGGTCTCAGTCTTTGGCCGGGCCAAGACAGTAGTTGAGATCTCGAACCGAATTGATGAGGCCGAAAAAATTATTGCGGCCTGGGAACATCAAAACTTGGCCTTGGCAGGAAATCCTTTAAAAACCAAAAAACTAGTCCCAACTGCTAGCGGAAGCTTAAAAGGAAAAACCATTGTAGTTGATCCTGGCCATGGGGGGAAAGACCCTGGAGCAACTTCAATAACTGGCATTGAGGAAAAGGTTCTGACCCTGCAAACCGCCCAAAAATTAGCGCAAGAGCTGACAGACCTTGGGGCCACGGTTTATTTAACCCGCAATGATGACACCACCAGCAATCTCAAGCAGATTGTAGACTTTACTAATCAAACCCGGCCGGATATCTTTATCTCAGTCCATTACAACTACACCACCAACAAAGAGGTTGAGGGGACAGAAACCTATTATTACACTAACCAGAGCCGCCCCCTTGCTTTAGCAATCCACAAAGCCATGACAACAGAGCTAGCGCGGCGCGACCGAGGCTTGCGCAAGGTGATGTTCTACGCTGTTCACCACACCCAGGTTCCAGCCATCCTCGTTGAACCTTTATATCTCTCCAGCTATAATGATGAGCGCTTAGCCAAATCAGCTGACTTTCAAGAAAAGATTACTAAAGCAATTGCCGAAGGGGTGAAAAACTATTTCCGAACTAGGTAGTGTCAGAAGGATCGGCATTGAAGGGATTTCCCTCAAACACGGGGGAGCCACGCATCTGGAAAAAACAATCCCAGCTTCGCCCATTGGGGTTTTTGATTCCGGTGTTGGCGGGTTGACTGTGCTGGTCCAGCTTAGTCAGCAACTCCCCCACGAAGACATTATTTATTTGGCTGACACTGCTCGTATCCCTTATGGCAGTAAATCAACAGAGGAAATCATCAAAATCAATCAAGAGATCGTCCCATTCTTGATTAAAAAAGGGGCGAAATTAATTATTATGGCCTGTGGAACCTCATCCGCCATTGCCTATCCAGTGATCAAAGATGAATATCCAATTGAAATGATCAGCCTGATCGAGCCTGGCGCTCACGCCGCCCTAGCTAGTTCAAAAAACGGCCGGATCGGGGTTATTGCCACCGCCGCCACTGTCAATTCTCACGCCTATCAACACAAACTAAAAGAATTAAATAGTGATGTTGAAGTTCACGCCACCAGTTGCCCCCTCTTTGTCCCGTTAATTGAAGGGGGCTTTACTGAAACAGAAGAAACTAAAAAAGTCGCCAAAGAATATCTGCACCCACTGCTCAAAGAAGGAATTGACACTTTAATCTTGGGGTGCACTCATTATCCACATTTAAGTAAGGTTATTCAGGAAATTTGTGGTCACCAAGTAATTTTGGTCGATCCTGCTCAAGAAGCAGTTCTAGTTGCCCAACAAATGTTAAAAAAAGCCGATACTCTCAAAAAAAGCAGCAAACCAGCCAGCCACGAATATTTCACCACTACTGAGCCAGCTCAATTTGAAATGATCGGCTCAAGGCTACTTGGCAAACCAATTATTGGGACAAAGCAGGTCAGCCTCTCTTAGTTTAAAAAAGTGTTTTGATTGGCTCGGTCCCTATCTTTTCCCCATTTTGCAGGGCCCAAATTTGGATTCCACGCTTCTCCCCCTCTTGATAAGGCTCTATTTGCACGTGATCGTCACACCCGGCTGGCAGAGAACCAGTTGGCAAGTAAATGTCTCCTGACTTTCTCTTTTGTGTATCACAAGCAATTTTCGATGGCCTGAAGTCTTTCGGGAATCAGGGCTCTTTTTGTTTTAGTTTTATTGGAAACTGTGTCTAATAATTCCGCGTCAAACACTTTCCAGAGCATTCTTCTTACTACATCAATAGATAAACCGGTTTTGATTTCCAAAAACTTAGAGATACATAGGCTAACAAATACGATAACTATGTGGGATTTTACACCTATTTCTGTCCACAAGAAGATAGGTCTGATTTCTAAATCATATTTTGCTATCCTAAAAGCTTTCTCAATATTCTAAAGGTCTTTATATCTGGATATTAACAACTCTGGCGCAAGATCTGAAACATTTGTGGCATATCCTTTTATCCCTTCCAGCAATTCGGCTTTTGTTATTAGCTCTTTGTTTAATTCCAGCTTGTTGTTTGAAGCGTTCTTTATGAATTTTGATTTTTTGAAAGCCTGACCGGGATTTTTCAATAATTTATCAGCACGAAGAATTTGCTTTTCTCTGTCAGATTTGTCTTTGTACGCCCTTTTTTGAGAAAAGTCACAAATCAGATAATAATGCTCCAGTTTTTCAAAAAAGACTTTTTTTTCGATCCGATCTAAGTCCCTGCTAAATTCTTTTATAAGCGACAACGGCAGGTTCCCCAGCCTGGCGCCTACCAGATAGTTGATTTTATTATCCTGCAGTTCTTTTAGATTCGATTGGCTAAGCATTGCCGCATCTGCTACAACGGTTAATTTTTCAATGGCATATTTCTGCTTGAAAGCTTTGATTACAGGGATTATTGTATGGCCTTCAAATTTATTCCCTTCAAATATCTCATAGCCGATTGGAAACCCCTGCTGGGTAACCATTAAAGCAAGAACTATCTGCAGTTGATTAAATTTGTTGTCTTTTGAAAATCCGCATTTTTTAAGGTTGTCTTCCTTGAGGCTTTTAAAATACAGCATAGTAACGTCATAAAACACAAGGCTAAAATCAAAGCCAAAACTCTTTTTTGAAAAATCAATGGCAATTTCTTCGCATGATTGTTTTAGGTTGAGAATGCTGGGCAATTCTTTGTATAAGCGATTTTTTGTATATTTAATTCCAAAGTATTCATCCAATAATTCAATGGCCTTTATCTTCGATAAAGGTTCTATTATTCTTATTATTGCCAAGTCCTTTAGCAATTTAGAATTGACGCGATCAAATCCCAGCTTGGCATAGCATTTGCTTAAAAACTCATAAGCATAATTATGAAATACATTTTTTAGAATAATTTGCTCAAAATATTCATCTGTGACGGCATTAAACGGCAGTTGCTGAGTACTTATTTGGTCACTAATAAATATTCCGGCTTGTCTTAGGAGGTGCCCCAACTCTTCTTGGTTTTTTGCCGTTCCAAAATGCTTTTTTATTTTTATTTTTCTATTTGGCCTTGAAACGACTTGAACGCTAGTATTACCAGCGCTGTTTTTGATTTTTCTTATGCGAAGATTCACCGAGTTATTATATCGTATGTATCACAAAATTATTTCCTCATGACACATTTTTGGCTTCATTATGACAATTATTGAAAAGTACTTTTTGCTTGGAGAAAGTCAGAAGACCCAGTCAACAAATTGAGTATGTAAGTTTGGCATACCTTTTTATCGGCAAAAGTTGAAGAAAATTTCACTTTTGGGCAAATTTATTATAAAATAAGACTATGTATCAACTGACTGTTGAAGACACCTTTGATGCCGCGCATGCTTTAAGGGGCTACGCTGGCCCGTGCGAAAACCTGCATGGCCACACTTGGAAGGTCCAGGTTGAGTTACAAGGAGAAAAACTAAACAAGATCGGCCTGCTTGAAGACTTTAAAACAATCAAAAAGCACCTTAAAGAGATACTTTGTGAATTCGATCACAATCACTTGAACGAAATAGCAATTTTCAAAACGCAAAATCCCTCGTCTGAAAATTTGGCTCGGATTATTTATGAAAAGCTTAAGCAAAAGCTCAAGGCTATCTCCAAGGTCACGGTTTATGAATCCCCCACTACTTGCGCTAGCTACTTTGCATAATTCACTTTCCCAGCCAAGTTTGCTATACTTAAAAAGTCATGAAATTCACTAAAATGCACGGCTGTGGCAATGATTTTATCTTGATTGATTCTCGCTCAGAAAAGCTTAACGAGATTAATCTAAAACAATTAGCGATTGATCTTTGCGATCGCCACTTTGGCATTGGTGCGGACGGCCTGCTGATTCTTTGGCCATCAACCAAAGCCCACTACAAAATGCAAATCTTAAATCCCGACGGTTCAGAAGCTGAGATGTGCGGTAACGGGATCCGCTGTTTGGCCAAATATGTCTACGAAAAAGACCAATTAAAAGAAGAGGTTATCTCCGTTGAAACCCCAGCTGGAATCAGACTCCCAGCCGTCATCCTCTCCCCTAGTGGCAAGGTTGAAGGGGTTGAGGTTGATATGGGAAAAGCGGAAATAATCAACAATTTACAATTAACAACTGACCAAGGGACATTTGAGGCACAGATCATTTCAATGGGAAATCCACATGCTGTAATTTTCACAGATGATTTAAGCAAAATCAATCTTCTGGAGCTCGGCCCGCAAATTGAAAATGATCCACACTTTCCGAGCCGGACCAATGTCGAGTTTGTCAAAGTCTTAAACGACAAGGAATTAGAAGTAATTGTCTGGGAGCGCGGGGCTGGAGAAACCATGGCTTGTGGCACTGGGGCTTGCGCTTGTGTGGTCGCTTCCGGCAAAAAACGGGCCTTAGTTCACCTGCCTGGCGGGAATTTAGACATTGAAATTAATGAAGCGGGTCAAGTGCTGATGCGCGGGCCAGCTAAGAAGGTTTTTGAGGGGGAGCTAAAACAATGAAAAAATCCAAGCGCCTTAACCAAATCCCCCCATATCTCTTTGTTAAAATCGAAGAAAAAAAAGCTGAAATGGAAGCTAAAGGGGTCGACATTATTAATTTTGGCATTGGTGATCCTGATTTGCCAACCCCTAAACATATCTTTAAAAAGATGCACGAAGTTCTAGAAAGCAAGGAAGCAAGCCAATATCCCAGCTCCAAAGGCGAGTTTGCTTTTAAAAAAGCAATCTCTAAATGGTACCAGAAAAGATTTAAAGTTGAGCTTAACCCCAGGGACGAGATCTGTTGTTTAATCGGCTCCAAAGAAGGGCTAGCCCATCTCCCACTGGCCTTTATTGATCCAGGAGACATTGCCCTCATCCCTGATCCCTCCTACCCAGTTTATAAAATCTCTACCACACTAGCTGGCGGCGAGCCTTATCTTCTGCCACTAACTGAAAAGAACAATTTTTTACCTGAACTTAAAAAAATCCCAGCTAATGTTATAAAAAAGGCTAAGCTTCTATACATTAATTATCCTAATAATCCAACTGGAGCAGCGGCTGATAAAGAGTTTTTCAAAAAGTGCGTCGATTTCTGCAAAAAGAATAATTTACTTCTGGTCTCTGACCTGGCTTATTCTGAAATGGGCTATGATGGTTATATCCCAAGTTCTGTGCTGGAAATCGAAGGCGCCAAAGATGTAACAATTGAATTCCATTCGCTCTCCAAAACCTATAACATGACCGGCTGGCGCATCGGCATGGCAGTTGGCAACAGCGAAGCTGTCCAAGCCTTAGCCATCATTAAATCAAACATTGACAGCGGCGCTTTCAAAGCCATTCAACTGGCCGCGATTGAGGCTTTATCTGCTTCGCAGGATTGTGTCAAAGCAAACAACAAAATTTTTGAAGAGCGGCGCGATGTCTTAGTTAACGGCTTAAATTCCCTGGGCTGGCAGCTAGAAAAACCCCAAGCAACTTTCTACTTGTGGGTTCCGGTCCCTAAAGGTGAAACCTCGGCTTCCTTTACCAAGAAGCTCTTGGATAAGTGCGGCATTTTAGTTGTCCCTGGCAGCGGCTACGGCAAATCAGGCGAGGGCTACGTTAGATTCGCAATTACCATAGATCAAAAGCAGATTGTCGAAGCTATCCTGCGGCTGAAAAAAGCAGCCATCAAATTCTAACGATCTTCTCTATGTTATAATAATTACATGGAAGTCTTCCTTGCCAAGCAGGCTGGATTTTGCGAAGGTGTTGAGCGAGCCTACCGGATTGCCCTGGAACAAACAAGATCTGGCCAGCAAGTTTTCATGCTGGGCAACCTGGTTCATAACAGACAAGTTATTGAGAAGTTCAAAAACGCTGACGTAATAACAGTTAAATCAGTCTCAGAAATACCTCAAGCAACCAAGGGAATCCTCCTCATTTCGGCCCATGGTGTACCACCTGAAATTTACCAAGAGGCAAAGGCAAAAGGCTTAGGTGTTGTTGACACCACCTGCCCCTGGGTAAAAAAAGCCCAAAAAATTGCCCAAGAGTTTGCCAAAGAAGGGCGGACCGTGGTCATTGTTGGCGACCAAGGACACACGGAGGTCAAAGGCTTGCTCGGTTGGAGTAACGGAAAAGGTAAAGTTATTGAGAACGCTGAGGATATTAAAAATATTACAGGCAATAAGATTGGGGTATTGGCTCAAACCACTCAATCCAAAGCCCATTTTCAGCAAATAGTTTCAGCCCTCAAACAAAAGTTTGAAAATGTGAAGGCCCAAGACACAATCTGCAGCGCCACCAGTAAACGCCAAGAAGCCGCAGTGGACCTAGCTAGACAGGTTAATCTTATGCTAGTGATCGGCGATACCATGAGCGCTAATACTAAACGTTTAACAGAACTCTGCAGCCAGACAGGGACAGAAACACATCAAATCCAAACTGTTAGCGAACTTGAAAAAAGCTGGCTGGCTGGCAAAGCAAAAGTCGGCCTAACCTCCGGCGCCTCAACCCCAAATTGGGTAATTCAAAAGGTAATCAACAGCCTCAAAAATCAGGCTTAAAAATTATATCAAATCATTTTATCACCCTCTCCCTGTGGGAGAAGGGGGTTAGTTTTTAGTTGGATCGGGGGTAAGGGCTTGTGTCGATCCCCTAAAAAAAGTGAAATTTTTTAAAAACACCCCCGATAAAT
>PEYM01000019.1:0-2528 GCA_002774365.1 Candidatus Saganbacteria bacterium CG08_land_8_20_14_0_20_45_16
TACTCATTTTGATTTCCTCCCCGTTTATATTAATATCCTACCACTTAAGAAGGAAACCCGCACTCATTTTACCTGTCCAAATTCTTCAGTCCATTATATATTTCAAAAACCCACTATTGCGTATGACCCGAATTTTGTTCTCTGCGCAGGTTAACGCAAAGGCGGCAACGTCTTTCTGCCACTCTGCTTCGTCAAAATCAATTGCCAACAAATAACAATTTTCATCGGCCAATAACGGATAGATACCCACAACATCTTTCCCTTGGGTATTTGTCCCTTTTAAATGTGACTCAATAACAAGCTCGGTAAGTTCTGAAAACTTACGGTTTGGGCAGAGGGCACAACGATATTTCTTTTTGTTACACAAACCATGGATCCATTCATTTTCACAAGCCGGTTGATACCCTCCCTTTTTAGTTTTTTGACTGTACCAACGTTTGGCATACACATCTTCCCGTCCTTTGAAAAGAGACATAAAAAGAGCAACTTTTTGTTTTGGAGGACTACTGTTATTGAGTTTTGGCTCTGACACAGAGGATTCATTTGGAACATTTGGGCTATCAGTAATAGGCAGTTGCTCAAAATTAAGAGGTAAATTCAATTGTTTACGGAAAGCTTCGTTTTCAGTTCTTAAGACAAGATTCTCTGCTTTTAGGGCATTATACGCTTTTAACAATTCTTCGTAATTCATCTTTATTATTGCCGTATGTGAACTTCGCCCGAGAAAACAAATTTTCTGCTCTTGATCTTTAACCTAACCTCATCAATTTTAATATTAGTCTCTTCAAGCTTACTCTGCAACTCGGCTAGTTTCTGGCTCTGCTCGGCTATCTTTTCCTTGCTCATCAACATTTCCTGACCAAGCTGGGTTAAGCCATCGCCTGTCTTTGTCTCCTTTATCTCCTGCCTAGTCTTAGCTGCCTCATTTTCAAGCTGCCTCAACTCGGCTTGATCTTTTCTTTGCTGCAAATTAAAGTATTCTGTCAAAGCCAACGCCTCAATCTGCTTTTTTGAAGCGTAATTCAGAACAAGGTCGTCCCCTTTTTGCTCGATGGGCTTGAATGTCCGAGGTCCGAAGTCCTATGTCCTATGTCTTGGAACAAAATAACCAGACAGTCTCGGTTTACATCTAAAATTTCGGCGGTTCCGGCAACAGGCTCTTTTGTCTCTCGAAATATCCCCTTAAACTCAAGATAAGCATGGACTTTTAAAGATTTGAACTCCTGAATAGCAGAGCCCGGGGTGGCCAGGAGCCAGCGCAGGGAGCTTGAAAGTCCATACTTTGAAATAGGGAGAGCCAGAAAAACCAATATCAGCAACACAACAAAGATCAGCCCCTCTACCCTTGAACCGGATTCTGGGCGGAACTTGGGATTGCGAGGGATGACGTCACGGCCAGGGTCGGGCCAGAAGAGCTGACTGCCTCGCCTGTTAAACATATCAAGCACCAAGTGAGAGAAGTAGCTGATGCTAAAGGCAGCTATCCATCTTGGTGCTAAATTCGAAATTCCAAACCCTAAATCCGAAATAATTCCTAATATCCAAACCCCAAACAAAACCAAAAACGAGAATATTATTGTGCAAATAACCCAGCCGATGAGGGAGTGGGTGATGGTGCGGTGGCCGTAGCGACGCTCAAGAGGGGCGGAAATTATATAAAAGAACTTGCCGATTATGGATTTGGGGTGGTCAATGTCAGGTGATAATAGCGCCAAAGATGGCAAAGAGAATAATGGTCCAATGCAGGCTCCACTGGACGCCAAAAACAGCCAGGATTATCAAAGTCAAAAATATTCCAAAGACGCTATAGGTTGGGGCTAGCATGCTGCCTCCTGACCAAGTCATTCTTGCAGCTTAATTAAGAGTCGACCAAAGAGATAGCCGTGTCGTCTTAGGAAAGTGTTCATATCCTTGCTACTTTTGCTCTTAATGTATTCCTCATCAATAATCTCCCTGACCTCTTTAGAACAATTACCAGGATAAGCACGGTAAGCGCCGGATATCAAATAATATGAACCAACATTGAACACACGAGCACAAGTGAGGTATCCAGTCTGCGCTGATTCTGAAAAGAGCCTGTCATAAACAAAAACTTCATTCTGGTCAAAAATATTACGAATCAAGGCACCTTTGCCTTTCACAACATGGGTAACCAGCCAAACAGTCATTGGCGCTTTAATACGGGCCTCAACCAAGCTGCGCTGCTGACTGGTCAAGGTTTCATCTGCGAGCAACTTAGCCAGGATATAAGGGGCATCTTCAAATTTTAAATAATAATCGTTCATTAACCATTCATTGAATTCCAGCTCGGCAACGCCCTCAACTTCCCCTTTCTCCCTCACCGAATCCAGCCGTTTTTCTCCCCAATAATGCTCAAGTAATAACTTTGTATCCAGAACATTGCTGTCTTCAATTAAACGCATTGCTTTATTTATTACCGAAGAGTCAACAGCTTTCCATTCCTCAACCAAAGCCGCGGCCATCTCATCATGCAACAAGCAACACTTTTTATACTTTTTACCGCTACC
>PEYM01000019.1:2739-2975 GCA_002774365.1 Candidatus Saganbacteria bacterium CG08_land_8_20_14_0_20_45_16
CTGAAGATACTCCTTCATCTTGGTTTGAGAAAAAAGGTTGGAAGCCTTAAACATTCTTTCCCTGCGTTTTTTGGCTTCAGCCACGCTTATCCCTTGCTCCTTGGCGGAAATTTTCATCATGCAGTTATAACAAGCCACCAGCGGGTTGGCAGATCGAGGGTCTAAGAATCCGCCCAGCCGGGCAGTCTTGCCGCAAAGATCGCACACACATTTGCCGCCGTCTTTTATTTTGCCTT
>PEYM01000038.1 GCA_002774365.1 Candidatus Saganbacteria bacterium CG08_land_8_20_14_0_20_45_16
GCTTGTTACCGATCGATTCCACGTTCAACAACTTGTTTCCGATGCTGTCCAGGAGATACGAATCGGGCTACGACGTGAAACAATCAAAGAAGAAAACGAGAATCAGTTTTGAGATCGGTTCATTGCTTTTTCGCTATATAAAGACTAACATTAGAGTACCATGGTTAAAGAACAGAGATTTTCGCTTGCTAAAAACGCGGAGATTTTGATCGCCAATAAACAGCTGGGCAAAACAGTGCTCCATGACCCAGTCATTATTTCGCGTTTATTCAAGCGCATTACTAATAAAACCTTGAAAAAAATCCGCCCCAACCAACGCCTGGTCATTACCCGCCCGTTCCGTCCAGCTAGTAAAAATCACTCTTTGAGCATCGTTAACCGCATCCTGACGCTGCCAGAACCGAGCGTCAAAGCCCTGCTCAAACAAATACTCAAGGATTTTGCCCACCGCCATAAAGATATTCGATCTATCCTGATGCGAAATTACGAAAAAATAGCCGAATATATCAAGGAACCGGCTAGCCTATCAGAAGAAAGGCAGCTCTTGCTCGGCTCTTGCTTTACCATGGAATACTCCATTGAATCAGCCGCGCTTTTTAATCCTTCGATCGTCATCTATCCCAAACAGAACCAGATGAAAAAAGGACAAACCCGCGTGATCCTTAGCTTTCGCGCGACCGGCGAAGGACATATCTCCTCGATTGTTTTCCGCAGCGCCATTATTCATAAGGACAACTCAATCTTTTTGGAATCAGTCAGCCCCTTTTTAGGCACACCCGAGATTGTTTTGAACTCAACTTACGATCGGGAATTATTCAAGGCCAAGCTGGAAGAAATGGGACAATTGAGCGAAGCAGCTAAGGCCATCTACCAGCATTTATCAGCTAATTTCACCCTGGAAGAAATGCGCCAGGCTATCAGCGCCGTCCGCGCTAGCAATAGCTTTATCCCCGCCGACCTGGAGGACACCGTAGTCCACGTCAAGTGGCTGGCCGAATCAAATTATGAGGTTTTTTTCCCGCACGGCCAGTTGATCTCGGAAAGGGTAATTTTCCCTGTGTCGCAGAACGAAAGCAACGGGGTAGAAGACGCACGTTTTGTCCGATTTGTTAATGATGACCAAAGCGTGACTTATTACGCTACCTATACAGCTTACAACGGCCGGGAAATACTGCCGCAATTGATTGAAACAAAAGATTTCCACCATTTTAAGATCTCGACCTTAAACGGCCCCATGGCGCGTAATAAGGGAATGGCCCTTTTCCCGCGCAAGATCAACGACCAGTATGCCATGATCGCGCGTAGCGACGGGGAAAACCTCTATTTAAGCTATTCCAATAATACCCATTTTTGGTATGAAGGGATAAAGATCGAAGCGCCGGCCAACCCCTGGGAACTGGTCCAAATCGGCAATTGCGGTTCTCCGCTTGAAACTAAAAAAGGCTGGCTACTGCTGACGCATGGCGTCGGGCCAATGCGTAAATACTGCATCGGCGTTTCGCTCTTGGATTTAAACGACCCCTCAAAAGTAATCGGGCGATTAACCGAGCCGCTCTTGGCGCCGCGGGAAGAAGAGCGCGCTGGTTATGTCCCCAACGTGGTTTACAGCTGCGGCTCGATCATCCTTAATGGTGAATTAATCATCCCCTATGCTATTTCCGACTCGGAATCGTATGTAGCCAGCATTCCGGTGGAGGAACTGCTGGAGAAGCTGCTGAAGAATAATTAAGATTAATATATAATTACAAACATGGACAATAAAAAATCATTAGCAATTTTTGAAGGTTTTAAAATTCGCCGCATTTATGATGAGCAAAAAGAAATTTGGTATTTTTCCGTGATTGATATTATTGCGGCCTTAATAGAGCAAACGGATTTTAAGAAGGCTCAAAGTTATTGGACAACGCTCAAAAATCGCTTAAAGAAAGAAGGAAACGAGTCTGTCACAAAATGTGACAAACTGAAAATGCAATCTGCCGATGGGAAGTTTTACAAGACCGATGTAGCAAACGTGGAAACTATTCTTCGCCTCATACAATCAGTGCCAAGCAAAAAAGCAGAACCGATAAAATTATGGCTCGCAAAAGTCGGCTACGAAAGGATGCAGGAAATGTCTGATCCTGGACAAGCCTTAAATCGTTCCAGGGAATATTGGCAAAAAATGGGCAGAAGCGAAAAATGGATCCAACAGCGGATGATGGGACAGGAAATCAGAAACAAATTGACGGATTATTGGAAAAATAATGCGGTCAAAGAGCAGGATGAATACGCGATTTTAACAAATATTATCCATGAGGAATGGAGTGATTTATCGGTAAAAGAACACAAAAACCTAAAGAATCTCAAGACGCAAAACTTGCGTGATCACATGTCGGATGCAGAGCTGGTTTTTACGGCTTTGGCAGAGCTTTCCACCCGGCAAATCGCTGAAACAATGCAAACCAAAGGCTTGGAAGAGAATAAAGTCCCGGCTAAAAAAGGCGGCAAAATCGCCAAGCATGCTCGTTTGGAGCTGGAAGCGAAAACAGGAAAAGGCATCATCACAGACGAAAATTTTCTGCCGCCAGATAAACCTCAAAAGCGACTGAAATAGTTTAAAATTATAGCCGGCATCCCCTTCCCTCGTTCAAAAAATCAAGTGAAAATGATATACTTCAAATTAGATTCGACAGGGAGTTCGAAACATAAGTAAAAGGAAGGACATATGGGATTTTTTCTGGGGTTTTTTCTCGGGTCTGTTTTTGGGGTTTTTGTTGTTTTCTATGTAATTAATTTTCTTTTCATTAAATTTTTCGGGGCTGATACTTATAAAACCAGAATTCTATCGCTATTGTTGGCAATGGTAATTGTGCTTACGCTATCTTCAATAAATTCAACGGATGAGGGATTGCGTGCACTAGGGGGTTATTTGTTAATAAAGGTTATTGCAGAAATTATTATTGCTTGTGTATTTGTTTTGCGACTTGATTGGCTCAAATCAATCTTATTTTTTGTTTATTGTGCAATATTCGGATATTTTGTTGCATTCATAATAAGTATTCTTCTTATGCTTATAGGATTTAAAGACGCGTCATTCCATCTTGCAATAAATATGTTTATTTTAGCATCAAGCCCAATCATATTTTCAATATTAGCCGTTAAAAGCAATTTGCCTTATATTAAGTTATCCTAAGCAATCAAGAGAATTAACAAGATTATCGGAAAACATTAATGTCCAGCCTATTTTATTTTGTCACAGAAAAGGTGGAAATTATTTATGACTAAACGAAAATTAAAACCGGCTATCCCCAATGAATCGTTTGCACCGCTTGGAAAGGTTGTGGCTAATTTCGCCGTTTTAGAGAGCAGTTTAGATTTTGCTATTTGGCTTTTACTCGTAGGGAATTCTTCGGCAGAGCAAAGAACTGGCCAAATTGTTACAGCAGAATTAACGTTCAAAAACAAAATTGCTTTACTAAGCTCGCTTTACCAACATCGCTTTCCTACAAAAGCACCTTTTGCCACCTTAAAAGAAATACGGAAAAAACTTAGCGCTGCAAATATCAAACGTAACGATTTAGTGCATTCGACATGGCTCGCCGGCGGCAAAAAGGTCACAACCACAGCGAAGGAAAGGTACGGCATCAAGATTGAGTTCCAAGACATGAATGCAGGCCAAATAGACGGGATAGGCGATTTTATTTCTGAAGTTAGTGCCGAAATGCAAGAATTTTATATATCGTTTTTGAAATAAGTCTTAATCTTATTTCCGATAACAGTGAATATGAGGCCCACTCGCTCCTCTTCGCCCCACCTATATTGCCAACGCAACGTCGCATATCCAAAAACGTTATGCACCATGTGGCTAGCATTCCTGATGACGAACTGCGCGAGAAACTGCTGAGGGATTGAACTATCCTTTCTATTTCATGCCCGCCATAGGCGGACAGGCATGAATGGCGAATTACTGTTGTTTTTCAATGGTAAAGGAAACATTATATTTAAATAGGTCCGCATTTGGCATCAATTTCAGTGCATACTCTAATCTTTTATCTCTTTCTTTAACGATGATTATTCCCCTTACATTGTGATCTTTTGCTAAATTCTCTTTTATCCAACCCATATATCTTAAAATTTGCCCTATTACAACATCGCTACTTCTCCCCTTCTTTAGCTCAATAATAACAAATTCTTTTCTCGCTTTGTCAACTGCCAATAAGTCAATATTCCCAATCGGTGTTGGGTATTGTCTTCCGCTATTTTCTTCATCTTGGTAAAGTTCTAATTTCGCACCAAAATCAATCTTATCAAAATTCGCCTCGATGAACTCCTCAAGATACTTTTCCATAGCAAATTCCATCGTTTCAGTTTCTCTATGAATCTGTTCTCTGGCCGTTGCAGTGAGTTTGGGGATATCTTTACCTTCGGTTATAAAAATTACTGCTTTTCCACCCTCTTCTTCAGCGGATATCGTGTGTAAAAACAAATCCATGTCGAGAAAAGTCATATTGAATTCTGGTTTTAAATCTATAAGTTTTTGTAGTGCCTCCATAACTTTCACATAAGCAATGCCCCATGAATCGCTTTCGCGATAAACATCCCATCCTATAACAGAGAATCCCATCATGGTCTTATTGTTCCATAAGCAATACTTCTCTGGATTGAAATCCATAAGAAATGATGTTACTGCTGCTTTGCCCATACCTTCGATACGATACCCGCCTTCTAATACTTCGTCCATCCTTTTTTTTATGTCGACATCCTCATTGAGGAGATAAGATATTGTTTTCCTAAATCTGTTTTTATCTCTGATAATCCTATCTCTATAAATCTGATTAAGATGCTGAAGTCCTCCGCCGCTTTTATAATACTCCAAAAATTTTGCTTCCAATTCGTTATCCGATAATTTTTGTATCAAATTTGGTTGAATCCATTTCCGGTTTTCTTCAAGCTCCTTTTTTCTGTCTTCACTATATCCCTTTTTTGTTTCCGACGAGTTTACGAACCACTCTAATAATTTTAAGATTTGCCCCTCAGATAGTTTCATTCTAGTCCCTCCTTTTACTCTATGTGTTTAACAGTTATTATATTTTGCCCCGTCAGCACGAGGCGGAATTGCGTATAATTTGATTATATCCGCCAACACTGCACCATATCAACGGTCAGGGGGCCATCAATCCTCACTGGCAATTTCACCACAGTGCCCGATTACAGTAAATAAACAGGCAAGGTATGTTTGTTCAATTCCCCATGAAAATACAAGAGAGCCAAAGATATTTCAGGATAGGACGTTTGAAATTCGTGTAATGTTTTGGGAAACTCCGCGGTTTTTTTGACCTCTAACGCGATCTGCTTATTATTTTCAAGATCAACGATAAAATCAATCTCCTGTTTTTGCTTGGTCCGCCAAAAATTGAGAGCTGATCCCCGTTTTAAAATCTGCATGGCCACCGCATTTTCCAAAAGAAATCCCGCGTCCCCTCTTTCATCCAGCCCCCTAAAATCATTCACAATAAAATTCCTCAAACCGGTATCAAAAAAGTAAACTTTCGGATTTTTAACAATCTCTTTCCTTTTGTTTTTAAAAAAGGGCTTTGGGAACGCGCAGATAAACGTTTTCTCAAGAAAGTTCAGGTATTTTTTTATGGTCTGATATGAAAACTCCGAAGTTTGGCAGATCTCGGCATATTCAATAAGGCTCCCGATTTGCAGCGCCAGGGCTTTTATCATTTTGGCGAGCTTATAATCATCTATCAGCCCTAAAATGTCCTTAACTTCCCGCAAAAAGTAAGTATTAAAGATGTTTTTTAAGACCTCTTTTTTCTCTTCCGAGTCAGAACTCAAAACAACCCTTGGATATCCGCCAAAAACAGCATACTCATCATAATAGCTTTTTAATTTATCGGCTTCCGACTTGTTAATATCTTGGCCGTAAGGACTTCCCAAACCAGCTAAATCTATTTTGTTTTTTTGATATAATTCCGCGAGTTTTTTGTTTTTTGAAATCAAAAATTCCTCAAAATCAAAAGTAAATAAATTAAACACAAAAATTCTGCCAACCAAGTGCTTGATCGCGCGAACCGTTAACTCCGCGACAGAAGAGCCAGATATGAAAATTTTGATTTTACCGACATTCAAATCGTAGATATATTTAAGAAGCTTTCCGCCCTTTTTTGAATATTGGAATTCATCGATAAAAAGATAACTATTTGGTTTTACATAAAGCCGGGCAAACTCTTCTATCCCCTGATCAAATAAGTCTAGAACAGTTTTGTCTTCAAATGTTAAAAAAACAGCCTTTTCCCCGACGATATTGTACAACTCTTTTAATAACGTTGTTTTCCCGCATTGCCTAGGTCCGACGATCGCTATAATTTCCGGCTTTTCAACATACCTTAGAATCTTATCCTCAATTTTTCTCTTTATATACACAAATTTATCCCCTAATTACTATAATTTAACTATAGTTACATTATAGTATAAATCAGAAATCGTGTCAATGCAGCCTAATCCACACTGGCAATTTCATACTCTTCGATCATGGCCAAGAGCGCCATTAGAAAAGAGACGGTGCTTTCCCCGCCCTGGTTCAAGCTGACCCCCTCTGGCATCAAGCCGTCAGCACAGCCCTTGGTCTCATGATCATACAAAGACATCCCCATATCGTTCTCGCCAAGGAACCAGCCAAATGCCCACTTCATCTTTTTAAGATATTCTTTCTCGTTGGTCACACGGTAAGCTGACTGATAAGCCAGGACCATGGCCGTGGCGTCAATGGGCTGCTGGTCATAGGCCGCCCTGTCCCCACCCCTTTTATGCCAGCCACGGCTCCCGACAATTGAGAGGCGGCCATTATTGCTGGTCACTTTTTCCAAAAAGTCCAGCGTCTCTTTTGCCACCCGCAAATATTTTTCTTCGCGAATAATGGAATAGGTTTGGAACAGCGCCATTGGCAGGATCCCGTTATCGTAGCAGATGATATCTTCGAACCAGCGCCAATCAGCGGACTCTGTCCCTTGATACAAAGCCAGAAGATGATCAGCACATTCACGCAGCAGGGCGGTGACGCTTTCGTCCCCCTGGTAGCAGC
Organism: Candidatus Saganbacteria bacterium CG08_land_8_20_14_0_20_45_16; assembly: GCA_002774365.1. Taxonomy (GTDB): domain Bacteria; phylum Margulisbacteria; class WOR-1; order O2-12-FULL-45-9; family O2-12-FULL-45-9. The sequence goes on from PEYM01000038.1 coordinate 7,070, forward strand.
GCAGATAAGAGACCAGGCCCAGCATGGCCAAGGCTTTGCCACGCAAGTTTAAGCCGCGTATCTGGGGCAAGGCTTTTTGGAAACACTCAAACGCCAGCGAGCGGTAAGCGTCGCGGGGCGGCCGCCAGATCAGATAGCCGAGCGCCCAGAGGGCACGGCCGCAGGCATCGTCAGAGCCAATCTTGTCCAAAAAGCGGCGCTGGTAATCAAGAAAATTTCTAAAATGCCCATCAGGCTTTTGCAGGAAATGGGTAAGGCTGAAATAGGTGGGGATCAGTGCCCTGGCATCATCGCTGTGCAACAAAAAGTACGCCCAGGCGCAGAGCATCAGCGCGCGGGAGTTGTCGTCCAGACAATAACCAGTATGCCGGTTAGGAACAATATATTTGGCATGCTGGATGAGACCAGTGTCATCGGTCAAGCGCCTTAAGTGCGCCAGGTCAAAGGCTGGTTCACTAAGAAGCAGGGCCGGTGTTTTGAACGCCAGAGATCGTTTGGCTATGGCCGCGGCCGTGCGTCGGAACAGCTCCAAGTACTTTTCCGCGACTATCTCCCAGCGCATCTGCCGCCCAAATTTATAAGTTTTAGCGCGCAGCATCTTTAGCTTGTTTTTATCAGACAAAAGCTCGCGCAGCGCCGCGGAGAGCGCAGCAGAGTCTGCAAAGTTTATTAATCGCCCCCTACCTTCGGCCAACAATTCTTTGGCATGCCAGTAAGGGGTAGAGATAATGGCAGTCCCCGCCCCTACAGCGTAAGACAAAGTCCCGCTGACAATCTGGGCCTCGTTCAAATAGGGAGTAATATAAATGTCAGCCGCCATTAACCAAGCAGAGAGCTCTTCCAGGTTAACAAAGCGGTCGTCAAAGATCACATGTTCCGTTAGCCCCAGCCTATCAACCAGCGCGATCAGGCTCGCCCGGTATTTTTCGCCGTATTCCTTCAAGACATTGGGGTGAGTTTTACCCAGCACAATATAGATCAATTTAGGAAAGTCCTTGACCAGTTCGGGGAGAGCGTTAATAGCTGTCTCAATCCCTTTGTTAGGGCTAAGCAAACCAAAGGTCAAGAGGGTCTGGCTGCCTTCCAACTGAAAACGTTTTTTGTACCGGCTGTTATCCAAGGAACTGAAATCAGGAGTGCCATGATAAAGCCACTTGATCTTATCAGCCGGAACATTGTAGACCTCCTGCAATAAAGTCATCCCCAACTCGCTCATCACTACCATTTGGCTGGCCCGCTGAGCCATCTCCTGGACAATCTTTTTCTGGTTAGGGGTTGGGTTTTTGAGCACTGTGTGCAAAACCACCACAACAGGGACGCTAAGGCTCCCAATCAAAGAAAGGATATAAATACCGTCCCAGCCGCCGTAGATCCCGTATTCGTGCTGGACGCAAACCACATCAGCATTACTGGCATTAATAAAATTAGCTGCTTCGTAATAATCGCCCTGCTGGTGCTTTTGCAGGGTAAACTCTACCCGGGGTGGATAAGCATAGCCTTGCTCTGTATCGTTGACAGCAATGGCAAAGACATTCGAGCGGTGCCCCAGCTGCTTGGCGGTCGCTTCACAAAGATCGGTTGTAAAAGTGGCGATCCCGCAAATACGCGGGGAATAATTACCAACAAAAGCAATATTGAGCTCCGGCTTTAACATCTGCCCTAACTCTACCCGATATTATTTAAGGTTGCAACCAGCGCTCACCCCTTTGCAGGATGGGAGGCTGGGGACTAGGGGATTAAAATTCTTTAATCAATCTTGCAGTAAATTTTTCCAGTTGCTCAAAGTTTCCTTTATCTGCTGATTTAAGAGCTGAGATATACTGCTCCCTTACACCTCCTGACACAAATAAATCCTTATCAGGCCAGACTGGTAATGGGTGGTTGTTTGCAAACAAAAAGATATCAGAGACCAAACGAGAATAGCAGCCATTACCATTGACAAAAGGGTGAATTTTTACCAGGCGATGATGCAGGCGAACGTCTTGGCTAAAAACACTCAAAGATCCATTAGCCTGCCAATGCTCAGGATACTTATCGGCAAACCCCATTGCCGTTCAAACCAAATTATTTTATTTCAATAATCTTGTATTTGATCAAACCGCGCGGGACTTCAACTTCAAAAACCTCACCAACCTTGGAGTTGACCGCCTCCCGGCCCACTGGAGAGTCGGTTGAGATCTTATTTTCTAAGACATCGGCATCCACCTCAGACACCAAGGTATATTCAGCTTCACTGCCAGTATCAAACTCTTTAATGCGAAAAGTCGAGCCCAAAGTTACCACATCTTTCTTGGGTAAATTCTTTTCCGCTACCACCACCGCATTCTCAACTTTTTCTTCCAGCTCCCTAATACGCATCTCATTTAAGCCCTGCTCTTCCTTGGCCGCATGGTAAGCAGAATTTTCGCGCAAATCCCCATGCTCCCTTGCCTCACCAATTGTCTTAGAGATCTTGGCCCGTCTAGACTTTAGTTCAGCCAGTTTTTCCTGCATTTTTTCGTAAGCTTTTTTAGTAACTTGATCACTCATGATTTTCTCCTGCTATGTTCTTAGCTAAAAATTCGTGCAATCATCCGGCCCACTGCCTCAGCCAGACAAACAACTACCCCAGCCACCACCAAATGCTCAAAGATCGCATTGAGCGGCCCCTGACCTTCTCCTTTGGCAACAAAATAGGTCAACAAGGTCAATAAAAATACTGCCCAGATTATACTAACCAGGATAGCCGTAGACAGCGACAGCAAAAGAACTGGAACAACAAAAGTCATGGCCACTAAAAATTTAGCCAGGAAAGTACAAATTGTCGACGCCCAAATCTCTGCTGGGCTATGTTTGTTTTCAGATTCCTCTGACATATGAATGCCCAAGGCATCGGACATAGCATCAGCAATCGCAATTATAAAAATGCCACCCACCACCACTAATTCTGAGTGCGTAGTGGAATTAAGTCCAACCATTAGCCCAAGGGTGGTAATAATCCCCGAGGTAACGCCAAAACTAAACCCTGTTTTAATCGAATGACTAAACATAACAAATTTATTCTAGCAAAAAATAAGCCTCAAGGCTACTTGACTGCCCCGCCAGCCTCGAGTTTATCTAAGAGCAGGACGGTCCGATCTTTTTCCACTGAAACAACCCCACCAGCATGTTTAAAATGTAAACAGGTCTTATCTTCGCTGTGCAACCGAACCTCTCCAGGCACTAGCACATTGACATATAAAACATGTCCAGGCAGGACTTGGAGCTCTCCATCAAGACCTCTCATTGTCACACTTTCGGCTTTGCCCATAAATAAACGCTCGTCCCGGGTCAAGATCTCTACCATTAATGTTTTCACGACTTCTGTCCTTTTTTGAGTACATCGTCGATTGTCCCAACCATGTAAAAAGACTGCTCTGGCAGGTCATCATATGTGCCCTCAATAATCTCCTTAAAACCTTTGATCGTATCTTTTAATTTAACAAACTTGCCTGGCATCCCAGTAAAATTTTCAGCCACAAAGAACGGCTGGGACAAAAAGCGCTGGATTTTTCTGGCCCGGTGCACCAGTAAACGGTCCTCTTCAGGTAGCTCTGATGTCCCTAAAATCGCGATAATATCGCTCAATTCCTTATTGCGCTGCAAAATCCGCTGCACAGAACGAGCCACGTCATAGTGTTCTTGGCCAACAATCTCTGGCTCTAATATTTTTGAGGTTGAGGCTAGCGGGTCAACAGCTGGATAAATCCCTTTTTCTACAATGCTCCTTGAAAGCACCGTGGTAGCGTCAAGATGAGCAAAAGTCACAGCCGAAGCCGGGTCAGTGATATCATCAGCCGGCACATAAACCGCTTGGATCGAAGTAATAAAGCCTTTTTTGGTTGAAACAATCCGCTCTTGCAAGCGGCCCATTTCTGCCTGCAAAGTCGGCTGGTAGCCCACAGCCGAAGGCATGCGGCCCAAAAGGGTAGAAACCTCTGCCCCAGCTTGAACAAAACGAAAAATATTGTCGATAAAAAACAAGACGTTCTGCTTTTCATTGTCTCTAAAATATTCCGCATGGGTCAGACCGGTCATGGCCGCAACTAGCCGAGCTCCAGGCAACTCTCCCATCTGACCAAAAACCAGCACTGCTTTATCTAAAACCCCAGAACTTTTCATTTCTATCCACAGGTCATTCCCCTCTCGGGTCCGCTCGCCCACACCAGCAAAAACAGAAATGCCGCCATAGTGCTTAGCCATATTATGGATCAACTCCATAATAATCACGGTCTTACCAACCCCAGCCCCGCCAAACAGACCAATCTTCCCCCCCCTAATATAAGGAGCCAAAAGATCAATCACCTTGATCCCTGTTTCAAAAATCTCTGGTTTAGAAACAATTTCTTCTAGCAGTGGCGGGTCACGTCTGATCAGCATCATTTCCGTATTTTCTAAGGGGCCGCCACCATCAATCACCTTGCCCATAACATCAAACATCCGTCCCAAGACATTCCTACCCACTGGAATGGTGATGGGGTGCCCCAGGTCAACAACCTCTGCCCCACGCTTTAGGCCATCAGTCGGCTCTAGGGCCACGGCCCTGACAACATTACCAGGCAGCTGCATAGCTAATTCAGCAATCACTCGCTGCTCGCCCTGGCGGACCTCCAGGGCATTGCGAATCCCAGGAATATGGTCAGGCGGAAATTGGACATCAATGATCGGCCCTACCACCTGTTCTAATCGTCCTATGTTTTGGCTCATCTAACCCTCCTTTGCCAAGACCTTAAAAGAGCTCAAGATCTCTGAAAGCTCAACTGTAATCATGGCCTGTCTGGCTTTGTTTATTTTGATCTGTAAATTCTTGATCATTTCTTTGCAACTCTCTGTTGCCCCGCGCATGGTCAAAAGCCGGGCCGCCACTTCACCTAATCGCGTTTGCATGTAAGCGTCATAAAGAAAGGCACGGTAAAAATTAACCCCCACCTGAGAGCTAACAGATTCAAGGTCAGGCTCAACAATTAACCCACCATTGACTGGCTTTTCTTTTCCTCGCCAGTCAAAAGGAAGCACCTGTTGCATTAAGCTTGTTTGAACCATCATTGATTTAAACTCATTGAACAAAAAATAAATAGAGCCAACCCTTCCTTTGAGGTAAAGATCATAATTTAGCATTGCTTCTTCTTCCAAGAGATCAAAATCATTGGCCCCTATTTTTTTAGCCTGGTCTGACCTTAGCCCTTCCCCACCTTTGCGGCCGCAAATCACCAGTTTAACCTCTTGTTTGCTGGCTTTAAGAAAATTTTCAGCGCTGGCAATCAAGCTGTCATTAAAACCAGCGCAAAACCCGCGCTCAGACACAAAAAGGAACAAAGCCGTGGTCAAGCCATCTGGTTTTGGCCGCTGCATCTCATTTAATTTGAGCTGACCTGCCAACTGCTGATATTGCTGTAGGAACTTGTGAGCATTGCGCTGTCTTGCTTGGATCTTTTTTAGCTCAGCCACTGCCACCACCTGCATGGCTTCAGCCATTTTTGAGATCTGTATAATGCCTTTTAGCTTTTGCCTAAGTAATATCAACTCAGACATTTTAAAATTTTTCCTTAAAGTTCAAGGCTAATTTACCCAAACGGGCCTCCCACTCTGGCGTAAAATCGCCCTTTTCTTCCAACTCAACCAAAATCTCCCGCTGGGTCAACTTAAGAAATTCTACGAACTTGGCCTCAAAAAGCGTGACTTTTGCCGACGGGACACTATCCAAGAAACCCTTCACGCCTAAATAGATCATAACCACCTGCTCAGCAAGCGGCAATGGCTGATAATTTTTTTGTTTAAGGATCTCAGTCAAGATCTGCCCTCTGGTCAACTGGATCTTGGTTTCTTTGTCCAGCTCAGAAGAGAAAAGGGCAAATGATTCCCGTTCCCTAAATTGGGCCAGGTCAATTCTTAGATGGGAACAAACCCGACGCATGGCCCGCTGCTGGGCCTTACCCCCAACACGGGAAACAGACATGCCAATATTGACCGCTGGCCTGATCCCAGCATTAAAAAGATTAGTGTCCAAAAATATCTGGCCATCAGTGATAGAAATAATATTGGTGGGAATATAAGCTGAGATATCGCCCATTTGTGTTTCCACTATCGGCAAAGCAGTTAGCGACCCGCCACCACGCTCCTTGCTTAAATTGGCCGCCCGCTCAAGCAAACGCGAATGTAGATAAAAAATATCGCCTGGATAGGCTTCCCGGCCAGGCGACCGCCGCAAGAGCAGGGAAAGCATGCGGTAGGAGGCAGCATGTTTACTTAAGTCATCATAAATAATTAAGACATCTTTGCCAGCGCACATAAACTCCTCAGCCATAGCACAACCAGCAAACGGAGCCAGGTATTGGAGCGCGGCTGGATCAGAGGCCGGGGCCTCAACTATAATTGTGTAATCCATGGCATTGTGCTCTTCCAATTTTTGGACTAGGGCCACGGCATTAGAAGCCTTTTGCCCCACCCCCACGTAAACACAGATCACCCCATTGCCTTTTTGATTAATAATGGTATCAATTGCCAAAGAAGATTTACCAGAAGATCGGTCGCCAATAATTAGCTCTCTCTGGCCACGACCAATGGGAGTCAAAGCATCAATCAGTTTGTAACCTGTTTGGAGCGGCCGATCAACTGGCAGACGATCAATCACGGCCGGAGCAGGATATTCCAGAGGGCGGTATTGATTGGCCTTAATTTTTTCCTTGCCGTCAATCGCTTGGCCCAAAGCATTGACCACGCGGCCCAAAAGCTTGGGACCAACTGGCACTGACATGATCCGGCCAGTGCAGCGGGCCGTGTCCCCTTCCCTAACTGCTGTGTGTGGGCCCAGCAAAATGCAGATCACCTCTTCAACTTCAAGGTTAAGGACCAAGCCAGATATCCCTGACGAGAAATGCAGCGTCTCACCCATCATGGCGTGCGGCAAACCAGTCACATGGGCAATGCCGTCACCAGATTCAGTCACCACCCCAACTTCTTCAGGCTGGACCTGGCTGCGGAAACTCCTCGCGTCTTCCCTGATCTCCTCTAAAACCGCTTTAAAATTTGGAAAGTCAACCATAAATTCTCCTATTTTTCAAACAACACTGTTTTTAATTCATTAAGCTTGCCCCGCAAGCTTAAATCCCAAACCCGTCCATTGATCAGCCTAATAAAAAAGCCGCCCAACAAGGTTCCGTCATTACTGTAACGCAAATGAATAGGACGGTTTTCTATCTTGGCCATAACAGAAGCAAGTTTTTTCTGGCCCTCACTGGAAATGGACACAACACTGCTGACCCGACCAAAAAGGACTCCTGATTCTTTTGAAAATTCACGGGTGAACTGGCTGGCCACCTCAGCCACTAGCTCTTCACGGCCAAAATCGATCAACATGTCAATGACCGCAAAAAAATTGCTGGTCATCCCCGGCGCAGCTAATTCCCTTAGCCGCTGCTTTTTAAGCTTAGCTAAGATCCTCGGGTCCTCCAAAAAAATCTTAAACTCATACTGCTGGCTGATCAGCTCAGCAAAACTGGCTAGCTCGTCCTCTAGTTTTTCTGCCACCTGAGCAGTCTTGGCCTCTTCATAGATCTGCTCAAAATTTAAGCAGAAATTACTCCTTAACATTCTTTTCCAGTTCAGCAATCGCAGCCGCCACTAATTTCTTGTGATCATCACGGCTCAATTCCTTTTGAATTAAACGCCGATTAACTTCAATTACTACCTCAACAATCTCTTCCTTAAAAGTCGTTAACGATTGCCGCTTAAAACGATCAATATCTTCCTTGGTCCTTTCAATCACTGCCTTTGCCTCCCGCTGGGCACTCTTTAAGCTCTCCTCTCGAAAGACCTGGGCCTGCTGCTTGGCCTCGTCAAAAATGGCCGAGGTTTTCTTTTCCGCTTCGCGCAATTGATCGCGATACTTAGCCAGTAAACCTTCGGCTTCAACCTGGGCTTTTTTCGCCTGGCCAAGCCGGCCCTCAATTGCTTGGCGCCGCGCCTCAAGTACCTTATTCAATGGGGGAAAGACCAGTTTATACAATAAGAACAGTAAAATAAAAAAAGAAACAAAAGTCCAAAAAACCATCCCAGTATTGATCTCAAACATAATAATTCTCCAGTTACTTAGCTAAAAGCAAGAAAGAAATAATCAAAGCATACAAAGCAATTGACTCCACAAAAGCAATAGCAATGATCATAGTAACCCGGACGGTTGGTGCTGCCTCAGGCTGCCTGGCAATGCTCTCCACTGTTCTGGCCCCAACCAATCCAATCCCGATACTCGCGCCTAAACCAGCTAACCCAATCGCCAACCCCGCGCCTAAATAATTTAACATCTTTTCTCCCTCCTATAATTTATTCTTTCTAAGCCTCTTCAGACGCGGCTAAACTAATGTACAGCGCGGCTAAGTAAGCAAAGACATAAGCCTGGATAAAAGCCACAAAAACCTCAAAAAGCCCAACTGCTGCCCGACCAAGCAAAGGAAAGCCGGTCAACCAAATATTCTTAAAAACAAAGATCAGTGATAAGAGCGTAAAGGTGACTAGATGGCCGGCAGTCATGTTAGCAAACAAACGCACGGCCAAGGAAAACGGCCTGGCCAAATGACTGCCAATCTCGATCAAAACTAAAAACGGCAAAATAAATAGCGGCATGCCAGAAGGCACAAAAGAACGAAAATAATGCCATAAGCCATTTTTTCTGATCCCGGCAAAATGATAGGTAAAAAAAACAATCAAGGCCAAGGTCGCCGTAGTATTAATGTTAGCGGTAATCGGATAAACATTAGGCACCATGGCCAGTAAATTAGCCACTAAAATAAAAAGGAAAAGCCCAAAGATGAAAGGGAGCCAGTGGTCAGTCTCAGCCTCAAAAAGATCTTTGGTCTGATCAAACCAGAATTCATAAAGAATTTCCAGTAAGCTTTGAGATTTTCCAGGGACAACCTTTGCCCGCCACACCGCTAAATAACACAAACCAAAAACTAAGAGTGCAACCAACCAAATAACTATGACCGCTGAGGTAATAGAGATATCTTGACCAAAGCAAGACAATTGCCAAATCAAACGAACCGACCCGATTTCAAGACCCATGGTTATTTTTCATCCCTTTCCTGACCAATAACAAATTTTTTGACCACTGTCCACAAACCAACTGCCGCCCCAAAAAACACCCCAATTATCAGACCAACTGGCGAAGAAGTTAGCTGTTTGTCAATATAATAGCCGGCCACAGCCCCTAAAATAGTGGGCAAAGTTATCTCTATCCCTAAGGTAAATGAATAACCGAATTCTTTGCCCAAACCTTGCATCTCTCCTCCAATTTTTCAACAGGAAACAATCACTCCTTGGCTCGCAAATATTATAACAAAGAACAGCCAAGGATGCTAACACAAGCCTACTTGACCATTTCCTGCAAGAGCTTGACTGCGTCTTGCTGCGACAAACGTTCCAGCCTGGTCCGCTTGAGCATCAGCTCGCGCAAAAAATTATGGAGCAGCAGCGGATCTCGCAACACAAAGTTGCGAAAATCAGCTAGCAAGGCCTGGCGCAAAGTCGACAGTCCTGGCCAGTTATTTTTTAAAACCTCGTAGTGATGCGCGTATTTTTGGATCATCACCACATATTGATAGCCATCAAACTGTAAGCCCTTGATCTTTTCTAGATCTGGCCTAAATTTGCCAGAACGCTTGTTGGCCACGCCTTCCTTAACTAGCACAGTCTCTTCCGCTGCCGTCAACAATTGATTGCGCAATAACTTATTAGCCGCGATAATATCAACTGGCAAGGCAGCCACTTCTTCACTAGTCAGCGGTAAATTAAAGTACAGCCGGTACGTGGCACGCTCACGCAGCTGGATTAAATCTGTCCGGCTGGGTTCTTTAATAAAACCATAGCACGCTTTATAAAGCCCAAAATCTTGGCTGGACGTGAGGCAGTCGTCAAGCTGATCGTGCGACGCGGCCAAGACCTTGATCAACTCATTGACCAGCTGGCGCTCTTCCATGATTAGATCACCCGAGCTGTGGATCAACTCCGGGTGCAGCGTCTTGCCATCTTTGCTGGTTTGCACAGTATACAAACCAAAGGGCTGGCTCCCCCATTTCACCGATTCAACCTCACCGCTGCTGCCCACCACAGGATCATAATATGTATAAGTCCGACTAGCCTCCGGTTTATTTAAATCCGCGGCTACCCCTGGAAGCAGCTCTTTCCAATCCCCTTTTTTGGTTTGAAAGACCCACTTTCCAGCCCGTTGATAAATAGTGCCGCCCATTGGAATGATCGTAGTATCATAATAAATGCTGGAAAGATAATTTTCTTCCTTGCGGAAAACCCGGTAATTCCCTGGAGTACTAGGATAAGCTAAATGATCCTCAAAGAGCGGCTGGCCAGCTTTGTTTCGTCCTTGCAAGGAGTAGAAACGCTCTTTGGGTCCGCCCCGCACTGACATTTTTACCAAAGGCTTGTCCTTGAGATAGATCACCCAGTAACCAGACGATGGATAAACCGCAACTTTGACTTCAGAGGTTACACTAAAATCAGTCTTTAGTTTTTCTAGTTCATCATTAAAATCAACTAAGTCAGCCATGGCCGGGACATCCGCCACCTGCTCAGCAGAAAGTTTTTGGTCATAACCATAGATTGTGATCTGGGCACCAATCGGTAGCAAGGTGAAGAGAAAATAGCTGTTACGCGGAGAAACATGGAGACAACCATGACTTTTATAAAGATCACCTAAGATATCATTAAGTAGCACGCCAAAATTATAATTATTAAGCGCGTCAACTGTCGCTAGTTTTAAGTCTGTGGTCTTTTGTAAAACCTTTAACATCTCTTGTTTTTCTCTCGCTGAAAAAAGCGCCATCTGCTCATCAGGCTTAAAAAACTCAGTATAAGAATTGCTAGCAAAGACCTTAACATAGCCAGGGGCTTCTGGGGTTTTAAAATGCAGGCGGTCGGTCAGCCAGCCCTCAACAAGATTTTGCCGATTAGCCAAGGACAATATTCGCATGTGATCAAAATCTGAGCGCAGCTTCACCCGCAGGTCTTGCCAAAAACGCCAGTCTTTTTTTAATTTTTCATACCAGTAAGCTTGTTTATCAATCTGCAATTGATTAAACCTTAAATAGTGATAAAGCCCCAAGGCTTGGTAGCGGGACTGTTGATTACGCGGCAGGCGATTTTCTCGATACTCTGTGTAAGCTTTTTTCACCCTCGGGTCAGCGTTAGCCAGCAGATCTTGCTGATATTTTGTTTTGTGTTCAGCCAGCTCTTTATAAAAAGAAAAGTTATGGTTCTGGGCAATCAAGTGGTCAAAGTCATCATCACCAGGCACAGTTAAAATATGCACCAGGTCTTTGACCAACATGATCTGTTCATAGCGCAAAACCCCAGCAGCATAGCCCATCTCAGGATAATAATTTTTGCCGTCAACAGTCCAGAGCATAACCTCTTGGCCAAAATCATGGCCAGCATAACGCGCTGCCACAACCCGGCCAGCCGCATCAGTGTTCACATCATAATAATTATAAAATCGCTTGGCCTCTGGTTTATTAAGGTCGACAACTATAGTCGCTGGCACCTGATACCATTTGTTATTTTCTTCAAATGTCCATTTATCGCCCTGCTTAACAAGCCAAGCACCAAAAGGAATTATGGTATTCTGATAATATGCGTTGCTAAGATAGTGATCGGTAAATTTTAGCACCCGATAGCGGCCAGGATCTGTTGGTGTGGTCAACATAAAATCCCATTGGACTGGCTGGCCTGGTTCAACCTCTTGCGCCATGCTAAAAGGCTCTTGGGGCCCGGCTAGGACCGCCACCTTGGCATACGGGCCGCCTCTGACCATAACAACCATTACCCCTAAGGAGGGATAAACAACTAACTGAGTGGTGGTTTGACTAAAAATCGCTTGATGTCTTTTAATATCTGTTTCATTTTTTATCAAATCAACTAGATAAGGCACACTGCTGGCCGAAAAAGTCAGCTCGGCTTGCTTTTGCACATACGGCTTAATCTCTAGTTCAGTTCCCCTAGGAATTGTTTTTGATAAAAGATAAATGTCTGCCGGCGAAAAATGCAAACAACCGTGGCTATCATACACAAAGCCAAGATAATCGTTAAAATAAGACACTAAATCAGTGGAATTGATCAGATCAAGCGCTGGATAGTCAGACGCTTCTACCGGCCCAAACAGCAAAAACAAAAAAACTAGCATTAACCATTTTTTCATACTATAATTATAGCTTAAACGCCATCACCTTGACCACAGTTTTAAGGTGACGGGGTAAAAAGGGAGGAATGTTTATGGAAAAAATTATCAGTCTAACGCTAACCCTGGTTTGTCTGTTTAGTCTCTCTGTCATGGTCCAGGCCCAAAGCAAGATTATCAAAAAAAATATCAGCAAGGTTATCCGTCCGGAAATCGCGCCAGAGCCAGCTCCAATCAAGCTCTCAACCCCAGAAGCTGTCCCTATGCCAGAACCACCCCTACCCCCAATAGAAACTCAAAAACAAGACAAAGGACTGCTTGGTTGGAACAGCCGGGCCGACGTGAGCGGCCTCTATTTGCTTAACAGCGGCCAGAAAAGGCTACTAGGCTTGATCGGCGCAGGAGCTAATTTGATTATTGATGACCCAGCCAAAATCGGTGCTAACCTTGGCTTGGCCGAGGATGCGCTGGAATACAGAGTTGGCACAGGGCTCTATCTTGGCCAAGATAAAAATGACCAGAGCATGTTTTCCATTCCACTCAAAGCTGACGCTACCCTTTATCTCAAAGAGGGCTCGCTTTTTGGCTTGGATCCGTTTATCGGCACTGGGATTAATTTTAATCTCCTAGGGACTGATACAACCATTGGCGGCATGGGCGGAGAAATCTTTGGTGGGGTCTTAGCTAATTTAGGTTGGGGCACCGGCCCGGCTGAGATCATAGTCAGCTACGGCAGCAAACGGGTAGGCTCGATTAGGGACGCCGAAGGACTGGGCTTCTCTCTGGCACAACCAATAAAGCTCTAATTAATCATTATCGCATAAAAGGCGGCAGTTCAATATTTTCGTTCGCTGGCCCAGAGGCAACTTTATTTTGGCGCGGCCGCATGAAAGGTAAATTTTCCTTTTCTTTTTTCGGTGAGGGTTTAAAACCAGTCGCAATCACAGTCACCACAACATCACCCTGCAGTTTTTCGTCAATCACTGCCCCAAAAATAATATTGGCATCAGGGTCAACTGCATTGTAAATAACTTCGGCCGCTTCATTGACCTCATACAAGGTCAAGTCAGACCCACCTGTCACATTAAAAATAACCCCTTTGGCCCCTGTAATTGTTTCCTCAAGTAGCGGGGAAGAAATTGCAGCTTCGGCTGCTTCAGTGGCCCGATTTTCGCCTGAGCCAGTCCCAATCCCCATCATAGCCGAGCCAGCTTCAAACATAATCGTGCGCACATCAGCAAAGTCTAAATTAATTAAACCAGGGACAGTAATTAAATCAGAGATCCCTTTGACCCCTTGGCGCAAAACATCGTCTGCAATTTTAAAGGCCTCAATAATTGAGGTCTTTTTTTCCACCACATGTAGCAGCTTATCATTGGGAATAACAATCAAAGCATCAACTTTTTCTTTGAGCAAAGCCACTCCTGTTTCTGCTTGAGAAATCCTGACCGGGCCTTCAAAACGAAAAGGTTTAGTCACTACCCCAACAGTTAAACAACCCATTTGTTTAGCAACCTCAGCAATAACTGGGGAAGCGCCAGTCCCAGTCCCGCCACCCATCCCAGCTGTTAAAAAAACCATATCCGACCCTTCGAGCGCTAATTTAATATGTTCTTTTGATTCTTCGGCTGCTTTTTGGCCAACCTCCGGGTTCGACCCTGCCCCAAGTCCGCGAGTAAGCTTTTCACCTAATTGTAATTTATGGTCGGCTAATGAAACATTTAAGGCCTGCTGATCAGTGTTAACACCCCAAAATTCAACCCCCTTAACCCCAGCTCCTATCATCCGGTTCACGGCATTGGTTCCACCACCACCCACCCCAAAAACCTTGATCGTGGCAAACCCTCTATTATTATTATTGTTGTTATTATTATCATCCATTAGTATCATGCTCCTTTGCCGCTGGCCACCGCCAGCCGCACAGAAAAGTTAAGTTATTCTAACACAGGCAGGGCTAAAAGCAAACAGGGCTATTTATACTTGATCACTGGATTGTCTGGATATCTTATATCAACATAGTCAACATTTACCCACCGGCCAGCCACCACTGGCAGCAAGCTTTCAAATATCTCCATTTTTAGTTTGATCCTGCTCGTATCCCCCAATTTGACCCTGAGCAGGTCATCAACTAAAAAACTCACGTCTTTCATCTTGCCCAGCTCGATCTGGATACGACTTGATTGACCAAATTCAGCCAGCTTAAGAATGATGTTGGAAACCACCTCAACCATTTCCTGGTCAAGGCGCTCCGAACCAATGACGGCTTTTTTATCAACCCCAGAGATCACCGGCAACTCAACTAGATTAGGAACATTCAAGCTTAAGTTTTCACTCCGATTAAGAATAACTCCTTCGTCATCGATCAACACTGATTTCTGTTCTAGGACAATAGTTGCCATGGGACGCCGCTCCTTAAGGCTGATCAAAATTGTGGACGGCGGCAAGCGATAAAACCTAAAGCTTTTGATCGCGGTAATTTTTTTTAAGTTGTCGCGGGCATGTCTTAAGTCGCTAAAAAACAGGTTGTCTGATAAGGGGACCCCAGCCATCGCCCGGATTTCATCAGCTGATAGCATTTTAGCCCCATTGACCACTACCTGTTTGATCTCCCAGATGGGCAAGGAGAGAACACAATAAATCCCACCAACCAATAATATTCCTATAAAAAGAAAGAGCCAAAGTTTTTTTCGTCGAGGCTGCTTAATTTTAGGTTGACGTCGGCTAGCTTTTTTAGCCATAACGATTAGAAAGCACTCGCTAAGATTTTAACCACTAACTGATCAAAAGATATCCCTAACTGGGCGGCCTCAGCCGGCAAGTCAGAGCACTCGGTCATGCCAGGGATAGTGTTTACTTCGTGAACATAAGGGATATTATCGCGACCAACTATCATATCAACTCGAGAAACCCCATAACAACCCAAGGCTTTATGCGCGTCAAGCGCGATCTGCTGGACTTTTTTGGTCATCGAAGCTGATAGCCTGGCCGGCAGGACAAATTCGGTCAACCCTTCAGTGTATTTAGCTTCATAATCATAGAATTCTTTTTTAGGGACTAGCTCTAGAATCGGCAAAGCCAGCAAATCCTTATTTTTACCAATCACTCCAACCGTAACTTCAGTTCCCTTAATATACTCTTCAACAAAAACATCGCCAAACTTAGCCACGTTTTCAATTAGCAGTTTTTCAAAGTCATCTTCTGCTTTGACCAAATGGACACCAAGGCTGGAGCCTTCAGAAGTCGGTTTAAAAACAAAGGGGTGAGCAAAGTTTTTTTTGGCCTTTTCTGCTTCCTGTTTTAAATTACAACTAGCGTCGATCTCCATAAAATGCGGGGTAGGAATCCCAACTGCTTCAAAAACTCGTTTAGTTGCTAATTTGTTCATAGCCAAGGCTGAGGCTAAGACCTTGGAACCAGTATAAGGAATGTCGGCTAATTCCAACATCCCCTGCACCACCCCATCCTCACCATATCTACCATGCAAGGCAATATAAACAACCTCAACACCCGCTGCTTTAAGCTTAACAATGAGATCATCCTCTAGGTCAGAAGAGATTACGTCAAAGCCTTGCTTTTTAAGGGAGTCAAAAACCCGCTCTCCCGATTTTAAGGAGACAGAGCGCTCTCCAGAGCGGCCACCCATCAAGACGCAGATTTTTTTTTGTTTAAGTTCCATACTTTTATTTTAGCATAAATTATCGTATAATAGAAAAATCATGACCTATAATGTAACCTTAATCCGCGGTGATGGGGTTGGCCCAGAACTGGCTGAAGCGACCAGACGAGTATTAGAAGCCACAGGGGTAAAATTTAACTGGGATATCCAAGATGCTGGGGTTGATATTATGGAGACCGCCGGCACCCCCCTCCCTGACAGTGTCCTTGCCTCGATCCGCAAAAACAAGGTTGCCATCAAAGCCCCGATCACTACCCCAATTGGGACCGGCTTTCGCTCAGTTAACGTTGCCATTAGAAAAGAGCTTGACCTCTACGCTTGTCTCAGGCCAAGCAAGACCTATCAAGGGGTTAGATCAAGATACGATAATATCAACCTGGTCATTGTCCGCGAAAACACTGAGGACCTTTATGCTGGGATTGAATTTGAAGAAGGGAAAGCAGAAACCAAAGAGCTGATCAAAGAGATCGAAAGAATCGGCAAGAAACCAATCAAGCCTGATTCAGGCATCAGCATTAAACCAATCTCAAAAACCGGCACCGAAAAGATTGTCCGCTTTGCTTTTGAATACGCGGTTGGGAACAAACGTAAAAAAGTCACAGCTGTCACCAAAGCTAATATCATGAAATTTACCGACGGCCTTTTTTACGACGTGGCCCGTGAAGTGGCTAAAGAGTACGAAGGAAAAATCGAGTACGAAGAGCGCTTAATCGATAACATGTGTATGCAACTAGTCCAAAAACCAGAAATTTATGACGTCATGGTCCTGCCCAATCTTTACGGAGACATCCTTTCGGATCTTTGCGCTGGGCTGGCTGGAGGCTTGGGAATAGCCCCAGGCGCAAACATTGGCAACGATATGGCTGTATTTGAGGCAGTCCATGGCTCGGCTCCAAAATACAAAGGCCAGAACAAAGTGAACCCCACCGCCCTTATCCTCTCCGGGGTTATGATGCTGCAATACTTAAAAGAATTTAAAGCAGCGGACAAGCTTGAAGCAGCAGTTGCTAAGGTCATTGCCGAGGGCAAATCAGTTACATATGATATGAAACCTGATCGCGATGATCCAAGCGCGGTTGGGACCTCGCAAATGGCAGACGCGATTATCAAGGAGCTAAAATAATGACAAATGACCAATTTAAAATGTCAAATGACGGTAAACTATTTAATAAAATAAACGAGGAATTAAAAAATGCCATGAAGGCCAAAGATGAGCTGCGCCTCTCTGTCCTGCGTATGGTTAAAAGCAAAATTCTCTACGTTAACGCCCGCGGAGATTTATCAGAGCCAGAGATCACAAAGATCATCAAAAAATATTCTAAAGAACTTAATGAATCAAGTGAAGAGTACAGAAAAGCTTCTCGCGAGGATGAAGTAGCAAAAATTGAGGACGAACTCAAGATTATCGAGGAATTTCTACCCAAAGAGCTCTCTCCAGCAGAAATCAAAGAGCTGGTTGAAAAGACCATCAAAGACGTTGGCGCCACTTCAATCAAAGATATGGGCAAGGTCATGAAAGAGCTTTCCCAAAACCCGGCTGTTGACGGTAAGCTCGCCAGCCAACTGGTTCGAAAAATACTAAAGTAATGCAAATCTTGGGACTAATCCTCACTGGTTTAGCAGCCGGCATTATGAGCGGCCTGCTCGGTATCGGCGGCGCAACTATCGTTATACCTGCCCTTGTCTATATATACGGAATGAGCCAGCACATGTCGCAAGGAACAACACTGGCCATGATGGTTCCACCGATTGGCCTACTTGCTGCCTGGCAATACTGGAAGGCCGGCAATGTTAACGTAAGTTGGGCAATTTTTCTCTGTCTCGGCTTTTTCTTTGGCGGTTTAATTGGCGCTTATTTTGCCAATTTTATCCCCGAGCTTCTGCTGCGCCGCGTCTTTGGCGTTTTTCTTTTTATCATTGCTTTAAAGCTTTTTTTCTGGGGGTAATAGATGTCAGCTTACGATCTTATCGTCATTGGCGGCGGGCCTGGTGGCTATGTCGCCGCTATTCGCGCTGCTCAACTTGGTGGCAAGGTTCTCCTGATTGAAAAAGATAAGGTTGGCGGCACCTGCCTCAACCGCGGTTGTATTCCAACTAAAGCTTTAATCGCCTCGATCAAACTTTTTGAAAAGATAAAAAAGGCTGAAAGTTTTGGCATTACCTCCCCCACCCCAACCATTGACTGGGCCAAGATTGTTGAGCGTAAAGACCAGATCGTCGCTAAAATCGTTAAAGTGGTCAAGTTTTTGCTCAAAAAGAATAGAGTTGAGGTTATTCAAGGAGAAGGAGCTATTGTTGGGCCAGGCCAGGTTAAGGTTGGGAGCCGCGACGTTCAGTCGCAGGCGATTATTCTGGCAACGGGGTCTGTGCCGGCCTCCATTCCTGGCATTATCCTGGACGGCCAGCAATTTGTTAGCTCAGACGAGATGCTGGATTTAAAAGCGGTCCCGCCAAAATTAGACGTAGTCGGAGGCGGGGTAATTGGCCTGCATTTTGCTTATATTTTCGCGACCCTTGGCTCAGAGGTCACAATTTACGAAGCCCTCCCTGATATTTTGGCTGGGGTTGATGAGGAAGTTGTGGCCTTAGTTAAAAGACAACTCAAACGCAAAAAGATTGAGGTCAAAGCTGGCACCAAATTTACCAAGGAGATGTCTTGTGGCAAAACCTTGATCTGTGTCGGCAGGAAACCAGCCCAAAAAGAGATCACAGTTAACGAAAAAATGGAGACAATCACCCCTGGGGTTTACGCGATTGGTGATTTAGTCGCCAAAAAAATGTTTGCCCATGTAGCCTATGAGCAAGGGGTGATTGCCGCAGAAAATGCCATGGGAAAAGATCGAACTTATAATTATGATTGTGTCCCCTACGCTATTTACACTAATCCAGAAATTGCCGGCGTTGGTTTAACTTCGACCGAAGCTGGCCCAACTGCTAAAATCGGTAAATTCCCCTACGCTGCCCTTGGCATTGCCCAAGCTATGGGGGAGATCGAAGGGTTTATAAAAGTCATAGCTGACAAAGATAACAAGTTGTTAGGGGTCCATATTATTGGGGAAGAAGCGACAACTTTGATCGGAGCTGCTACCCTGGCCCTTAAAAATGGCCTAAAGGTTAACCAACTGGCCGAGACCTTCCAAGCCCATCCCAGCTATCCAGAGGGCTTACACGAAGCAAGTTTGGCCACGCTGGGCTTGACGATCCACACCGCTTAATATATTATATTTCGCCTTGATGCTAAAAAGCGCATCAAAGTGAAACAAAGCTCAAAAATGGTTGCAGAAAATCACGCTGACCCTCTTAAAAAAACGGCTGCGCACAACTAGATAAAGAAAAAGCCCCCATTTGCGGGGACTTTTTTGATAGATAGGAAAATAACTTAAGAAACCTTTACAGAATCAACCTCCATAATAAAAACAGTTTGAGATCCGCCAGTAAACAAGCTCTCTGTGGTAAAGTGGGCATTCCCTTCCTTCATTCCTGCTAAAGGCGTCCATTTATTTGGGGTTAACGCTGTAGCTAGATACAGCACATCTTGATCAAATCTAAAATCGCTTAGCTGGCCTACCCGTCTAACATCCCACCAACCTTGTTTTAAGAAAATTTTGTTTAAAAACTCTCTGGATCCGCTAGAAAATCTAAAATCTTTTCTTATCTCTGGGTCACGGCTTTCCGCAATTGCTATTTCCCGAAGGAAGTCTCTAAAAGAAAATCCTGGGGTATCAACTTCATTTCTGGCCGCGTCTAAAACAAAGGCTCGCAATTGACTATCAGGCCCTAATCTACGAAGGGTTGACCCAATGTGTTCACTGTCAAACAATTCAGAACGAACCATTTTTCCATATTCGTCATCTGAAAAACCAAAACGATGGTCGGGATTTAATAGATCGGCATCAGACCTCTCTTCTTTTAATTTAGCATGGGAAGTAAATTGGAAACTCATATTTGCACCAACAGGCACCCCAGCAAGTCCACCAATAATACCCTCCATCACCCCACCAGTTAAACCAGCAAAAGTCAAAAGGCCAGAAACTATTGGCCAAGCATACATAGAATCACCATCCGTTGGTTTGATAATCCTTTCGTCTCTCATCCCAGCTTCTATCCAGGTATCAAAAGTATGTTTATGTCTGGATCGTCCTAAAGCAGAAGCAACAAGCTGTTCGGCTGTTACTCCAAATTTTTCCATTGCTTGCTCAACAATTTGAGCCGCAGGAGAGTTAACATTAAGTCCTGCTACTACCAGCTGCCAAGGCAAAAACATTTTATTAAGGTACAAATCATCGGTCAAGCGTCTTACCCCACCCCGTTTGCCACTAGCATTAATAGCCGCCAGCAAACTCAAGGCACCTGAATAACCAGGGTACCATTCATTTGGATCAGTAAGTTTTGGCTCCCAACCTTCGCCCCCACAATACTCCCCTTTATCAAGATTAAGAGGCTTAGCCTGATTTGTTACTTCTAACGGATCCACTAAAAAATCAACTTCAGGGCCCCAACCCGTCCCAACAGGCTCACACATATACAAAGCCGCGTCACGATTCATCTGATCACGCCCACCACCCTCCCCACCTTTAATAACTCCTCGCATATAAATTTGTCCCATGGCATTTCTCATCGCTTGGGTAGCAGCACCATCAGCTTCTGTTTTCTTGCCGGTACCCAAAAAAGGATAAGCAGCTACAGCAGCGGCAATACCAGGAATTACCAACTGAGACATCATTTCAACATCTCCCAAATCAGCTATTGGAGGAGCAATCTCATGAAATCTAACTGCTGAAATTCTAAGTTTTGTTCCGTTACACGCAAACTCTCTCCCTAAAAGAACCTTCTCCATTGTCACATAGGGAAACGCCACTCTTGGTTCATATCCCTTAGCTGTCCTGTATGCCTGTATCCCTCTTCTTAACATCTCAACTGTCGGCGGAAAACCCTTAGGCCTAACTGCTCCCTGTTCATAAACCGGCATAATTATCTCCTCCTATTTTAATGTTTTCCCAAAACTAAAAAAACCGCTCTTTCAAGCGGTCTCAGAATATATTTATTATTTCCGGACTCTCATGCTCATAATTCTAGTTCTTAAGATAATCATACTTAACCACGCCTCGCTCTAAGATCTTCTTAGTCACATTATTTTCCGGGATTTCGTAAACAATGACAGTTTCGTCTTGAAAGAGGTTCAGGGTCTTGCACTTGGGGCATTTGATCTCAACCCGGCTCCCTTCTTGGACCTTGGCCAAAAGCCGGTGACAAAACTTACAGCGAAAATCTTTTAATTGGCTTTCCTCTGACATTCCCTTTTGCGCCTCCTAGGACTTGATCCGGGCTTTCAATGAGAGCTCCG
>PEYM01000066.1 GCA_002774365.1 Candidatus Saganbacteria bacterium CG08_land_8_20_14_0_20_45_16
GCCAAAAGGAGGAAAAAGTTGTTTTCCTGTTCTCCCTATCATAAGGGAATAGTATCTTAAGTTCTACTGCATGTTAAGCAGTGAACATTATAGGAGGATACAATAATGAACACGCTGGCTAAATTAATCATCACCCTGGTCATTCCCTGGTTACTAGGCTTTGGCTTTATTAGTTTGATCTTTAGAAATAACCGGAGCCAAATAAGTGCCCTAGAGGTTTGGGGTTTATCTTGGGGCATTGGCCTTGGACTACTGGGCCTTGAAATGTTTATTATCGCTCTCTTAAATATCCCGCTCACTTTTCTAACTATTCTTATCCCAACCGCCATAATCCTCATGGCACTGGGAGCTGGCCTTTTTATCACTAGAACACCTGGAGCCAAATTATTGGAATTAAAGGATGTGGCCCGCCTGATCGCGGAATTTAGGGCAACCCTTTTCTGGCCAAAAGTATTCACGGCTGTCCTGTTTTCTCTGATCAGCCTTACTGTGCTTTATGTGTTTTTTGATGCGCTAGTAAAACCAATCCTTAATTTTGACGATCTTTGGCGGCAAGGTTGCATTGCCAAAATAATTTTTGTCACTGGCCAGGTCATAACCCCGCAAACCTTAGACCTGGCAGGGCCACACCCATTTTTAAACCCACTTAGCCAAGCCTGGATTTACTTGGGCTTAGGGGCATGGAACGACCCCTTGGGAAAAGTTATTTTTGCCTTGTGCTTTCTTGCCTTGATTCTTATCTTTTATGCTAATTTAAGAAAGGATATGTCCAGGCGCTTAAGCCTAATCTTTGTTTACCTCTTGACCTCTTTTCCTCTAATCATTTATCACGCGGGCACTGCCTACTCTGATTTCCTGCAAACCTTTTACTATACAGCTGGCGTAATTTATCTTTATCGCTGGTGGCAAAAGCAAACCCCACCCTATTTATATACCTCAGCCATCTTGCTGGGCCTTGGCACTTTTGTTAAGCAGGCTGGCATCCCGCTGTGGGTGGTCAGCCTCTTGGTCTTATTTGCCTTTATACTTGGCGAAAAGCGCAGCCAGCTAAAACAAGGCTTTAGGTTCACCCTGCTCTCTGCCTTTGTCGCAGCCCCCTGGCTTTTTTATCAAAATAGCTTTTTAATGAGAAAGGTTAGCAGTGTTGGCAGCAAAATCCTGGTTTTATTAGGGCAAGCCGCACCACTTGAGCCAGCCGTGAACTCATCAGCACCCAGCCTCCAGCCGACACTTGGCAATATTTTGCAGCACTTGACCAGCCGGATGTTTACTTATGCTGACTGGCAGATCCTTTGGTTTGTTTTTGGGTTGACCCTGGTTTTTTGCTGGCAACACATTTTTCAAACAACCCTAAAATATCTCTTGTTAATTATTGGGCTTGATTTGATCATGGTTATCTGGCTATTTTTTGACCCAGCAAGCTACCAATTTCTAGTGGATGGCACCCTGGTTAATCGGATCTTAATGAACGAGGTCCCGGTTGTCTTATTCTTTACCGCCCAGACTTTAGCCGCTGCGCTACAACCGCAAAAACCTCGTCAACACTAATGCTCCAGAGGCATTTTTTTGAGACGCACTGAGGAAAGCGGCCATTTTGGTAACAAGGCGAACATTTCTCCGGCTTATAAAAATAGTGGTGCTTATAATTGAGCGGCGCTTTTTCCAAAGGATCAGTTGGCCCAAAAAAAGAGAGGGCCGGGGTTTTAACTGCCGTGGATATATGCATGGGGCTAGAGTCATTACCAATAAACAAGTCAGCTTTTTGAATAACCGCGGCTGTCTCTTTTAGGGTCGTCTGACCGCATAAATTTATTACTCCCTGGTCAAACCCAGCCGCAATTTCTTTAGCCAAGGCAAAGTCATTTTTCCCACCGAGCAATATTACTTTAACCCCTAGCCCGCCAACAATCTTGGCTAAAAGTTTGGCAAAATTTTCCTTGGGCCAATGGCGCAGCGGCATTGTCTCTTTGGGATTTTGAGCTCCACCCGGAGCAACTACCACTACTGGGGCAGACAACTCAAACTTTTGCCAAAGGCCTTCGGCAAATTGACGCGCCTCCTCTGGAATCGCCAAGTCAAGATCAATTTCAGAGTGGTCATTGATGCCAATTGGACCAAGCGTTGATTGATATTCAAGCACTTCATGTAAACCAGGATTTTCTGGCACATAGTGGGTCAAGAACCGATGATCGCCCCGCCGGGAAAAACCAATACGATATTTTACGCTCAACAACCAACTAAAAAAACGAAAAGCGAACGAGCGGTGCCAGACAAAGACCAGGTCAAAACGCTGTTTGCGCAAGCTAAAAAGCAAGGGAATTAAGAGCCGCAGCTTGACCTTAAAAAATGCTTCGTCAGGCACTTCGATAATCTCGTCCAAATATGGATTACCTTCAATGATTGACCGCGACCAGGACCCAACTAAAAGCGTAATTCTCGTTTTAGGAAAATTCCGCTTCAAGACCCTTAAAGCCGGGGTCATTAAAAGTAAGTCCCCAATGGCCGCGATCTTAATGATTAAAATATTATAGCTTTGATCTTTATCTAAAAGCATCGCCTCTACCTTTGCCCCAGTTGCCTCGATAAAAATCCCAAATCCCTCTAAGCGTAGCCAGGGCCCCTTTTGGTT
Source organism: Candidatus Saganbacteria bacterium CG08_land_8_20_14_0_20_45_16 (assembly GCA_002774365.1). GTDB lineage: Bacteria > Margulisbacteria > WOR-1 > O2-12-FULL-45-9 > O2-12-FULL-45-9. Next base: position 2,630 of record PEYM01000066.1, read on the forward strand.
GGCCATACATAATTGAGCCGACAACTCTTTTGATGACTAAAAAAATAAAGATCGGCATAAATAAAGGGGCTTTAAGCCGCTGCTTGCGCTGAAACAGCAAATGATTGCGAGTGCGATAGTAAAGATAAAACGGCGAGCGTCTTCCGCCAGAGGCCACAGCTAGTTTATGTTCAATAACTGCCGTAGGAACATAAACAATTTGATAGCCAGCTTGTTTGGCCCGCCAACAAAAATCAGAGTCTTCATGACTGTGGTAATACGCTTCGTCCAAAAAACCAATGCGCTCAAAAACTTTTTGTTTGACCAGCATGGCACAACCAGAAACAAAATCAACGTCAGCTTCACTTTCAAATTGGCCAACATCAAGCTGGCCTTCCCCGCGATGACTGGTAAAACCTGTAAGCTGGTTTATAAAACCGCCGCCATACCAAAGCGTTTTAGTCCTATAAAAATGAATCTTGGGACCAACAAGGCCAATGTTTGGCTTACTGGCCGCGACTTGAACCAAGTTGGTCAAAAAATCAGGCTTGACCACTGTGTCATTATTTAAAAGCAAGACATAGTCTGCCCCACGGTCAATGGCCGCGCGAATGCCTTGGTTATTGCCCGCGGCAAAGCCAAGATTAGTTTTGTTCTGGAGCAGAATAGCATCTGGGAAGGAACGCTTTATTGCCTTGACCGAACCATCAGTAGAACCGTTATCAACAAGAATGACATTAAAGTTTGCGTAGTTTACCTTAGCTAGAGAAGTCAAACATTCAATGGTGTCTTGCATACCGTTCCAGTTTAAGACAATAATACTAACTAACGGCCAAGCCCCAAACTCTTTATTAACTAAACCTGTGCTAGTTTTACCGAGAACAAATTCGTAACGAATAGATTTGGGGAAAATAAGGGAAGCTATTCGGCCCAGGGGCAAGGTCAACAGCCAGATCGGGCAAAGAAACCAAAACCAGGCAAATTCCCTAAACAATCTAGTTTGAAAATAATCCTCAGAGAATAAGAGCGCCAACCGGCGCAAGAACATGTTTTCACGATCAATATCCCCTGTTTGGCTAGAAATAACTCGACCAGTAAAAAAATAATAAAGATATAAATAATTCTCCGCACCTTTCTTCTTTTGCCTCTTTAACAATTTAAATCCCAATCGACTGATAACTTCTGCAATTAAACGCTCGTCAATTAGCCGGATATGACCGCTTTCCTGCCAATATGAGGGATGGACTTTTCGCAATACTTTTTCTGAAAAAGGACTAGGGGATTCAATTATCAGTTTTCCAGAGTCCTTCAGGCATCTCTTTATCTCGCCAAGCACAGCCGGCAGATCGCTGGCATGTTCTAGCACTTCATAAGCAAAGATTTGGTCAAAATAATTGTCGGCAAAGGGAAGTGTCTGGTTATCAATCAGAACAAAATTTTTATCAGGAAAATCATGCTTGGCCTGTTCAATATTATCCAACAAAATATCAACGCCCCAATACTCTCCCAGCAGGCCTAGAACAGGGGCCCGAAACCCACGACCGCAACCAAAGTCTAAGATTTTTTTACTCATCCCTTTTGTCTGCGCTCCCGCAAGAAGTATCGTTGCAATTTACGCATAGCCAAAAAAAACACATCACAAATAGTCCTAACAAAATCCTTCTGAAGATGATAACTAATATAATGTCGCGCATTACTTATGGCAATCCTGCGGGTAACATCCTTAAAGTCCGAAATAAAATCTTTAGTTGGCATACTAGTAAAATTAGTAGTCAGGTCGTCAACCAAACAATGCTCCCAGTTATCCATACCCACAAAACAATGAGCGTAATCGTTATAAAATTTGCTGCCAGGCAGCAAGATTAACTTATAAAAGCCAGCAACATCCGGTTTAATCTCTTTTAGAAAATTGATCGTTTGATCTAAATCCTCTTTGTTTTCACCGGGAAACCCAGTCATAAGATTCGCCAAGAACCTAAGGCCTGCTTGACGGGCCAAGTTGGCCGCTCGAAAATTATCAGCAACCTTTACTCCCTTGTTTATTAAAGCTAACATCCTTTGCGAGCCAGATTCAAAACCAAACTCAACTTGGATACAACCAGCTTGCTTTAAACGTGAAAGAAACTCCATATCTACAGCCGTAACTTTTAGCTGGACAGCAAAAACAAGCTTCTTATTTAGCCCCCTCCTTATTAGCTCATCACAAATCTCAAAGGCCCGCTGTTTATTACTAGCAAACATATCATCTGCAAAATAAACTCCCTCAATATTATATTGCTCAAGCAAATGCTCAATTTCTCTAAGAACATAATTAACAGAATGAAACCGAAGGCTGCGACCAAAAACCAGTGGCCCACAGCAAAAGCTGCAACGATACGGACAACCGCGGCTAGTAAAAACACTGGTCCCCCTTAAACTAACACCGCGGATCAGCTGCTTGGACCTTCTGGTATAAGTAGCCATGTTCAAAAGTTCCCGGGCCGGCAATGGGAGTACATCAAGCTCCTTGATTGGTTCTCGAGGCGGATTAGCTACAATTGTCTCTCCTTCGCGATAATAACAGCCAAAAATCTCAGACGGTTTTTTTTTGAGCAAGATCTCACTAAAAGTCTTTTCCCCCTCACCGACCACTAAATAATCAAGCTCCGCACACTCAGCCATGGTCCGTTGCGGCAGCACCGTGGCGTGGACACCACCGATTACAACCTTGATTGAAGGTAAAATCCTTTTCGCCAACCTAGCAACTTTGTAAGCATCAACAATCAAAGGAGTTGTAGCCGTAATACCCAAAATCTCAGGTTGCTCTTCAGCCAGCATCTTTTCGGTCAACAAATCAACTGCCTTCATATTACAACCGCTTTGTTCGAATAATAGATCACGATCAAAGATCATGACAGGCAGTCCCAAAGCCTTAGCTTGAGCAGCCAGAGCAGCCAAGCCAAGCGGAGGAAAGGAATGCCCCCAATCTCTTTGGATATTGGTTGGATTAACCAAACATATTTTTTGAGTATTGCTCATCTTGGAATACGCAGTATTTCTCCCACAAAATCCCACAAGAAGCCAGCTTCGCCTAAACAAGCGATTAAAACACTATAAACAACAGTAAAAGAAAACATCGCCCTAATTAATAAGTTTAGCTCTCGCGCCGCGCCAAAATTGACGACTACCATTGTTATCACTAAAGCTACTCCCCCTGCCAACGCAGGCTTAATAATATACTGTCCCAGCCGCAAAGATATTTCAGCTCTCGCCCAAAAGAAAAAAGACCCAGCTACAACTATCTCTGTCAGTAGCGTAGCCAGCGCTGCCCCAGTTAAACTAAACTTGGGAATTAGCCAAATATTCAAACCAATATTAACTAGGGCGCCTAAACCAACACTGATCATAAATTCCCTGTTTTTACCGGCAGGAAGTAAGACCAGCGTCCCGTATATTCCGCTAAAACTAATCAACAAAATAGTCAGGAGCAAAAGTCTAAAAGCTGATGATCCTGACAGATAAGCACTCCCATATATTACCTGGATTAGCCAATCAGCAGAGAAAAAGCCCAAGACAACCAATGGGAGTGTCCAAATAATTAGCAGGCGAAAGTATTTTTCCAGAAATTTTTTAGCTTGAATCTTATCAGCACTAAAATATTTACAAACCGTGGGGAAAACAGCCGCGGAAAAAACACCTATTATTCCAATAACGACAAATATTAATTTATACGCGGCATTGTACCAGCCAACAACTGTCATGTTCTGCATAAAACTCAACATGATCACATCTAAATTATAGTAGATCAAAATTAACATCGAAGCTAAGCCCAAGGGAAAGGCGGCAACTAAGCGGGGCCACCAACCACAGATCTCTAAGTCCACCAAATTAAAGCGCGAGAAATATTTTAAATAAATAAATAATAACAAAACCGCTACAAAAACATTCGCCCAAACCATAATTAAAGGCACAAGCAACAAATCCCCAAAACTCTTAACCATAAACAAAATAAGCAAAAAAAAGCAAACTTGCTGCAAAACCCTAGACAGAGCAACAAACTTCATCTGCTCCAGACCTTGAAAAATCCAGTCAATGGTCATGGCTCGAGAAAAGAGGATAATAAAAGTGAAAAGCAATAGCATTTTTAGCTGGGGTGTGATATTAATAACCAACAAAATAATGGCCGAACAAAAATACACCAGGGCAGCAAGGACCAAACGAAGCAGATAAATATTCAAACCGATTTTTGCGGCCAGCGCCTTATTTTGGGATATTTCTCTAATCCCTAATGTCGCTGACCCTCCATCAATAACAATTAACAGGTAAGCAACAATGGCAGCAGCTAAAGAAAACAAACCAAACCCATTAGCAGCAAGAACTCTAGCTAAATAGACAAAAGCCGCAAATTCAATTAGTTTACTGATGGCACTGCCAACGAAAAGCCAGGCTGCATTGCCAGCAATGCGTCGGGTGGTGTTCATTAGTTCATCCGCCATACCAACTGGCCTGAAACTTTTTATACTCCACCTGTTTATCTTTGATCTTCTGCCACCAGGCTTGATTTGCTACATACCAAGCAACTGTTTTCTTTAACCCATCAGCAATTTTGACCTTGGGCTGCCAACCAAGTTTTTTAACCTTACTACAATCAATAGAATAACGGCGGTCATGGCCTGGCCTATCCTTAACATATTCGATCAACTCTGCTGATTTTCCCAGCTCCGCTAAGATCATCTTGGTTAAAGTTGCGTTATCCACTTCTTGTCCACCACCAATATTATAAACTTCGCCCAGGTTACCCCGCCTTAAAACAGCATCAACCGCCGCACAATTATCTTCAACATAGAGCCAATCACGGACATTTTTGCCATCACCATATAATGGGAGTTTCTTCCCCTCAATCGCATTAGTAATAAACAAAGGAATAATTTTTTCTGGATAATGGTACGGACCATAATTATTAGAAGAGCGGGTTATTAAGACTGGCAGACCATAGGTCTTAAAATATGATCGGACCAATAAGTCCCCTCCGGCTTTTGAGGCAGAGTATGGCGAGTTTGGCGCTAGGTTAGAATTTTCAGTAAAACTCCCCTCTTCAATACTGCCGTAAACCTCATCAGTTGAAATATGCAAATAACGCTTTATTTTAAATTTCTTTACTGCTTCTAACAAGACTTGAGTACCTAAAACATCAGTCTTGACAAAATCAGCCGCCGCCAGGATTGACCTGTCCACATGGGTTTCCGCGGCAAAATTAATAATTGCATCCACCTGATCAACTAAACTTAAGGCTTTTTCCACTGCCAGAGGATCACCAATGTCCCCCTTAAAGAACTTATAACAACGATCCCCTTCAATATCCACAAGATTATCCAAATTGCCCGCGTAAGTCAGCTTATCAAAATTTATCACCTGGTCATCAGGATAATTCGCCAAAATGTAGTGGATAAAGTTACTTCCGATAAAACCAGCCCCACCCGTAACTAAAATCTTCATAAGTTAACCTTGCCTTCTACCAACAAAGTTGATCGCTCCAATGAGTCAAAGGTCCCAGCATCTGACCACCAACCGCTCAAGATGTCATAATACAATTGGCCTTTTTGCAAATAAACGTTATTAACGTCAGTAATTTCTAGTTCCCCACGCCTTGATGGTTTTAACTTGCGGATAATATCAAAGACCTGGTCATCATAAAAATAAATACCAGAAACAGCATAATGGCTTTTGGGCTTTTTGGGTTTTTCTTCAATTGAAACAACCTTGCCAGCTCTTAATTCCACCACCCCAAAGCGCTCTGGGTCATGGACCTCTTTGAGCAAAACCCTGCTCCCTTTTTTCTGTTTAGTAAAATTTGTCGCAAAAAGTTTCAGCTCATCCTCAAAAATATTGTCTCCCAAAATAACGGTTATCAGGTCACCATTAGCAAAGTTCTCCGCCAGGGCCAAGGCCTGCGCAATACCACCAGCCTCGTCTTGGACTTTGTAGGTAAAAGAACAACCAAACTCTCGCCCGCTCCCCAAAAGACCAACCAGGTCCCCCATATGTTCAACCCCAGTAACAATTAAGATCTCTTTAATACCAGCGCTTATTAATTTCTTGATCGGATAATAGATCATAGGGAGACGGCCAACAGGTAGCAAATGTTTGTTCGTAACTTTAGTTAAGGGGAGTAAGCGAGAACCAGTCCCACCAGCCAAAATAACACCCTTCATTGGGCTAAGACCTCCTTTTGCTTTTTGATTAGTGCAGCAATCCCAGTTGCTGCCAGATCAAGCATCTGATCCAAACGCTCTTTGGAAAAAGGAATTCCTTCTGCTGTTCCTTGAATTTCAACAAATTTACCAGCTTCAGTCATCACCACGTTCATATCAACCTCGGCCATTAAGTCTTCTTGATAAGGCAGGTCCAAAAGCACGGCCCCCTGCACCACCCCAACACTAACTGCTGCTAAATACCCTTCAATTGGATCACGCGCGATCACCCCAGATTGCAGCATTTTAGTAACTGCGTCTTTAAAGGCCACAAACGAGCCAGTAATCGCCGCGCTCCGGGTGCCGCCATCAGCTTGAATCACATCCGCGTCAATGTAAATAGTGCGCTCACCAATCTTTTTTAGGTCGACTACTGCCCGCAGCGATCTGCCAATCAAACGTTGAATTTCATGGGTCCGGCCACGAGTCTTACCATTGTAATGCTCGCGGACCGAACGATCAGTTGTAGCGCGCGGCAGCATGGCATATTCAGCTGTTAACCACCCCTCGCCACTGCCTTTTTTATGATGCGGAACACCATCGGTCACAGAAACCGTACAAATAACCTTAGTCTCGCCCATGGCAATTAGCACTGAACCTTCAGGGTACTTAAGATAATTTCGTTCAATTTTTACCGGGCGGAGCGCGTTGCTAGCCCTGCCATCACTCCTTTTCATTTTGTCTCCCAGCCGCGACCGGCTGCTCACCCTTAAGTCTTTCCCGTCCAGCCTTAACTGTTCTTAATATTCTGGTAGAGGTAGCCTCAAGATTCGCCAAGATCTCGTCCGCGTATTTGTCCGCGCCTTCACGAATTTCCTTGGCCATTTGATAAGCCTGTTGCAACACCTCAACAGCCTTAGTCTCTTCTGCCGAACGGCAGTCAACCAGGCTGGGCCGATCTGTCGCCAACTTTTCGCCCTCAACAACTATTTCTACGCTTTCGCCCCTTTGTTTAGAAACAAGGGCCTCCTTGGCAAATTTTCCGCCGCCCTGAATGACTAAACGCATCTTATCAATCACACCTAAAATTGCCTCTTCATTAATCAAAACTTTTTTGGTCAAGGGGATTTTTGTCCCATCAAGGATCATCGACTCAAGCGCGTCAAGCAGCCCTAAAATTTCCATTCTATTCCCCCCTTTTTTTTAACTTTTTCGCAACCGGGGCAGGCACAAGTTCGCTGACATCGCCGCCTAAAGCAGCAATCTGTTTCACAAAACTAGAAGAAAGATAAGAATATCTATAGTCAGTCATCAAGAAGATTGTCTCAATAGTTGGCGCCATTTTGCGGTTAGTCAAAGCCATTTGAAACTCATAATCAAAGTCAGAAACAGCCCGCAATCCACGGACAATGGTCTTAGCCCCTTTTTGCCGCGCGTATTCAACCAAGAGACCGTCAAAGCTCTCCACAATAACGCCAGGTACGCATTTTTTGATCATCTCAACCCGGTCAGCCAGGGAAAACTGGGATTTTTTGCTCGGGTTCTTGATCACCGCGACAATCACCCGATCAAAAAGCTCGCTCGCCCGCTTGATAATATCAAGGTGGCCATTGGTGATCGGATCAAAGCTGCCTGGATAAATTGCTGTTTTCATCCTCTTCCCACTTTATTTATCACCAACCGAATAAAAGTTCAAAACTGTCTCCCCATAATTAGCCTGGCGAAACGCCTTGAGGCTGCCATATTCTTCAAGCAAAAGATGCTGTTTGCGATGCTCGGCAATTAAAATACCGCCAGGCACTAAAATCTCTTCCTGCGCAATCTTAAGCAAAACCTGTTCCAGCTCAAAACTATCATAGGGCGCACCCACAAATATTATATCAAATTTAAGCTGCTGGCGGGCGAGTAGATTCACGCCTTTTGAGGCGTCCAGGTTCAAAATTATTGCCTGGTCAGCAAAACCAGTAGCCTGAAGGTTTTCCCTGATAATCGAACAAGCCTGGCGGTTAATTTCAACAAAATGCGACTGACGCGCGCCCCGGGACAAGGCCTCAATGCCCACTGCCCCAGACCCGGCAAAAAGATCGAGGAACGAAGACCCAAGCACCCGCTGCCGCAAAATATTATATAGCGCTTCCCTAACCCGATCAGTTAAGGGCCGCGCTCGTAACGGAGCCTTTAATTTTTTCCCTTTGGCTATGCCAGATATTACGCGCACAATTTAGATCTTCCTTAATCAAGGTCAAGGCCGCTTCCCTGGCTTCCCTTAAAATTGCTTCGTCTGTGATTATATCAGCCAGCCTAAACATTGGCAAACCACTCTGCCTGGTCCCTATATAATCGCCAGGCCCGCGCAGCTTAAAATCAACTTCAGCAATTTGAAAGCCATCATTAGAATCAAGCAAGGCTTTTATTCGCGCCTTAGCTTCCTCGGTTTTAGTAGTTCCCATCAAAAAACAAAAAGATTCCTTGGCCCCACGACCAATCCGACCCCGTAACTGATGCAGTTGAGCCAAGCCAAAACGCTCCGTGTGCTCAACTATAATAATTGTAGCGTTAGGCACATCAATTCCCACTTCAATCACGGTGGTTGAAACTAAGACTTGGACCTGGCCAGCCGCAAAATCGCGCATAACTTGATCTTTTTGCTCATTTTTTAATCGGCCATGCAGCAAGCCCACCTTAAATTCAGGAAAAACTTCTTTTTGCAAACGCGTGGCCTCGTCCATGGCAGCTTTAAGGTCAATTTTTTCTGATTCTTCAACCAAGGGACAGACAATATAAACTTGATTGCCTGCTTTAAGCCTTTCTCTAATAAATTTATAAGCATCTGCTCGTTTGCTCTCTGGTACATAATGGGTTTTGATCGGTGTTCTGCCAGGCGGCAGCTCATCAATAATTGAGCGGTCAAGATCGCCGTAAAGGGTTAAGGCTAAGGACCTGGGGATCGGCGTTGCCGTCATGACTAAAACATCAGGCACCAGCCCTTTTTTAACTAAGGTGGCCCGCTGCAGCACGCCAAAACGGTGCTGTTCATCAATAATAACCAGTCCTAAGCGCTCAAATTCAACCTGGCCTTGAATCAGGGCATGTGTGCCCACAAAAATATCAACCTTGGCCGGTTTTTCTTTGTTTGCTTTTTTTTGACGATTAATTGCCCCAGTCAAAAGCCCAATCTTGACCTGATAAGGTTTAAAAAGTTCAGTCAGCTGGCGAAAATGCTGACCAGCTAAAATCTCTGTTGGCACCATCAGGGCGACTTGATAACCAGCTAAGACAGCTACATAAGCCGCCATGGCGGCCACAATTGTTTTGCCTGAACCAACATCACCTTGGACCAGGCGATTCATCACCTTGGCCTGCTTCATGTCAGCCAAGATCTCAGCTGTAACCCGCTGCTGGGCTGCGGTCAAAACAAACGGAAGCGAACCAATAAATTTATTAAGCTTTAACTGGTCAGGATTAAAAGCAATGCCGGTTTTTTTGCTCCTCGCCTGCTGCTCTAAACCTAAAGCCAGCTGAAACAGAAAAAACTCATCAAAGATCAGGCGTCGCCTGGCTGGATCAAGGTCTGTCAGCTTTTTAGGATAATGGAGATTAGTAATGGCGAGCAAAAGATCGATCAAATTAAGTTTTTGCCTGATCACCACCGGCAAGAAATCAACAATTTGCGGCAAACATCCAAGCGCGGCCTCGGTAATTGCTCTTACTTTTTTGGGATATAGGCCTTCGGTCAATGGATATCTGGGGACAATTTTGAGATTGGCACCGGTATCAATCTCAAAATCACGCGGTACAAACTGCAGACCATCAAACGGAGAAAACTCAACCTTGCCCGAGACAATTAATTTCATCCCGCGCCGAAAAAGCTTGGTTAAATAAGGCTGATTAAACCAAACTGCCTGGACTGAACCTGTCCGATCCGAAAGCTCAACCTTAATCACGGAAAAACGATTCCTGGTTGTTTGGGCATTCACCCTGATAATCTCACCACATATCACTTCCAGCTTTGCTGGTCGTAAATCACCGATGGGCTTTAGCTTTGTCCTGTCCTCATAATCGCGCGGAAAAAAATAAATCAGGTCAAAAATTGTTTGGACCCCAAGTTTTCCCAAGAGCTGGGCCAATTTTGGCCCCACACCTTTTAAGTACTGGACCGGAGTATCTAATCTGACATTTGGCATTTGGTATTTGTCATTTTACCACACCTGTGATATACTAGAAAAGTTATGAGCAAAAAGTGTTATGCTTGCGGCAAAACCAGGCATGTCGGTAACAAAGTTTCTCACAGTATGAAACACAGCAAACGTTTGTGGGAGCCCAATCTGCAAGCTGTTAATATCATGGTTTATGACAAAAAAAAGAAAAAGCAGATCAAGATCAAAGAACGTGTCTGTACAAAATGCCTCAAGGCTGGCAAGGTTAGAAAAGCTATTTAATCCCGTTTATCCTGCTTAAACCGCTCGGTGGCGATCTCGTCCATAAACTTCTGCTCCAGGTCAAGCATCATCTTGCCATATTCTTTGAGCTTACGTTCCTTGTGCTTTTCCATGACTTTTTTGTCTTTCATTGAATCGATCAAGCGCGCGCGCTGCTCTTCCAGCTTGCGACTTGACTCGATCACCTTTTCTATCTGTTTTTCTAGATCGCTTTTTAAGACATCTAGATGCGCCTTGCGGGAAAGAATCTTGCCCATATCAGTCACTGGTTTTGTAAAAACCTGGCGCAAATCAGTTTCACTATTTAGCTTATCATCCCTAATCTGGTCTTCTTTTTCCTTTTCCGTCAAAAACTCGCGTTGCTTTTCAGAAAACTTTTCTTGTTCCTGCTTTTCCCTAATCGCGCGGACTTTAAGGACTGATTGCAAATCATATTTAAATTTTTTGCCTGGTGGCGGCTTTTTGGCCACTTAAAATCCCCTCCTACCTAAAAATAGAAAGAACCCGTCTAACAGTATCTTCAAACTTAATCTTCTCAAATGTCCCTTGTTTTAAGAAATCATTTACTTGGTCAATTTTTGAAAGGGCAAAATCAATCTTGGGATTGCTCCCCTTAACATAAGCCCCAATATTGATCAAGTCCTCTGCTTCAGCATAACGGGCTAAGACCTCGCGCAGTTTACCTGCCGCCTCTTTCTGTTCCTTATTCACTAGGTTAGTCATCAGACGGGAAACACTATGAGGTACATCTATCGCCGGGTAATGGTTCCTAGCCGCTAGGTCACGCGAAAGCACAATATGGCCGTCAAGAATAGAGCGGGAATGATCAGCAATCGGCTCGTTCATATCATCACCCTCAACTAAGATCGTATAAAAAGCAGTGATCGTGCCCTTTTCAGAGGTGCCAGACCGCTCCATCAAACGCGGCAACAGCGCGAAAACTGACGGGGTATAACCTTTGGTTGTCGGCGGCTCGCCTGCAGCCAGCCCAATCTCGCGCTGGGCCATGGCAAAACGGGTCACCGAGTCCATCATCAAAATAACATCCAGGCCCTGGTTGCGAAAATATTCAGCAATGGCAGTAGCCACAAAAGCAGCTTTAAGACGGATCAGCGGGGGCTGGTCAGACGTTGCAGCCACGACCACTGATTTTTTCATGCCCTCCTCGCCCAATGACTCTTCAATAAAATCACGCACCTCCCGGCCACGCTCACCAACCAAGGCAATGACATTAACCTGGGCGTGCGCGTTCCTGGCAATCATGCCCATGGCAGTTGATTTACCAACCCCTGACCCGGCAAAGATCCCAATCCGCTGGCCTTTGCCAACGGTTAAAACCCCATCAATGGCCCGTACGCCAACTTTCATTATCTCAGTAATGCGGGGCCGTTTAACAGGATCAGGCGGATCAGCATCAAGCGGATATTCCTCGCTGCCCTTGAGCGCACCTTTTGCATCAGCTGGCTCGCCTAACCCATTTAAGACCCGGCCCAAGACATCACTGCCCACCTTGACCAATAAGGGATGACCAGCCGCTACAACTTGAGCACCTGGCGCAATTCCAGAGGTTGAACCTAAAGGCATTAACAAGACCCGATTTTCGCGAAAGCCCACGACCTCAGCATAAGCTTCGCGAGTATCCTTGTCCAAGCTGATCAGGCAAAGATCACCAACAGAAACACCGCCAACCTGGGCTTCGATGATCAAGCCAACAACTTGCACAACCTTACCGATTACCTTGACGAGATCGGTTTTTTCAACTACTTGATGATATCTTGCAAGATCTATCATGAGGGCTAAAAATCTTCTTTTAAGTCGTCAGCAAATTCGTCATTATCAAGCAGCGGCTCTTCTGCCAGTTCAGTCTCAGCCAAAGGCTCAAGTCCCTGCTCTGGCAGCTTGTCGCTATCAACCGCTTGCAGATGGACACGTTCCTGCTCAATCTCCTTATTGGTCCTGGCAAAAGCCTCTTCAATCGATTTTAGCTTAGTGGAAATTTTTGAGTCAATAAAGCCCAGGCTAGTTTCAATCACACAACCACCAGGCTCAATGGTCTGATCTTCTAAGATAGAAAAACTCCTGACCCCATCTAGAATGCCGGCTAAGCGGTCTTTATAACGCTTTAAAAATTCCGAGTCCTCACGATTAACCCTAACAATCACTTGTTCTCGATCAGACACCCTGGTAATTGCTTCAGCCACAATATTCAAACAAACATCCCGATGCAAGGAAACTTCAGAACGAATAATTTGCTCTGCGACTTTGATCGCTAACCTTAGAATTTCTGGTTCAGCATCATTTAAGATCTTTTTTTTCTCCAGCACCGCCTGATTGATTATGGCCAGGGCTTCCGTGGTTTTTTCCGCAGCTTCATGTTCGCCTTCAGCATAACCGTCATTGTAGGCATCTTCCCTGACTTTTTCAGCTTCATCTAAAGCTTGATCAATAATTTTTTGGGCCTCAGACTTTACCTTAGCTATATCCTCTTCTAAGAGCACTTTAGTTTCAACCTTAGGTTGGCTTAACTTGACGGGTTCAGCCAGAGGCTTAGGCACAGGCAAAAACGGCCGGCCAGCCTTTTTCTCAATCACAATGGTCCCTTTGGCTTTAATTTGGCCTTTTTTAATTAAACCCATTTAAAATAATTTCCCTGCATAAAGTTCTTTAAGCCGGCCAGCCAAGGTTTCGGCCAGCGGATTATTTTTTAAGGCCTGGAGCATTTCCGCCACAACCTCCCGGCCACGAGAAAGGCCCTGGAGCGCTTCTTCTCGTTGTTCCTCTGGCATCAGGGAAATTAAAAAAGCGCTTAATTGCGGCCGCTCATACATTAATATCCCGTACGAACGTTTTGGCCGCTGAACAATAGGCTGCTCCGCTGGGACTACCTCAGCCGGCAAAGGCAATTGCGGCCGTGGCCGCTCTGGCAAGGCGAGAAAACTCTGGAACTCATTCATCACTTCGCTTAGCGCTACTGGCGAAGGCGACGGCAACCGGTTGATGCCCGAGGCTATTAGCTCGGCCATCTCATCTGGCAAATAGCGCAAGATCCTGGTAGAAACATCTGCCCCCAAGATCGACAATAAGATAGTTGATTTTTCTCTGCCGGTTAATGCCATCTAATTACTCCGCCAACCATTTTTTCAGCATCTCCGCGACCTGCTCAGGACTATGCTCTGCGGCTGCCCTAATTTTTTCCAGGGCTGGGTTTTTAGGCATAGCGGCTGGCGCTGGCTTACGCTCAGGCACATTGGCCGAAAATTCCAGGTCATTGCCCGCCTCATTCTTAGTGCCGCGTCTTAGTCCAAAAACAATAATTACTGCTAAGGCAAGCAAGGCAATCACAAACCAGATATTCATCTTTAAAAGCCAGGGCCAAATAGACAAGCTTCGACGTTGTGTATTAGTCGTGGCTATTGGCGGCAATAAAACCTTATCAACCTCGCCTTTGACAATCTCAGGTGGCGGCGTAGCTAGATGAAAAGGGACTTTTTGCATAACGATCCGATCGCCACGCTTTTTATTATAGCCAATTGCCGCAGCCACAACCTTAAACGTAGCTGACTTTAATTTTGACGTCAGATCTACTCTGTTATCAATTAAAATAATCGCTGTCGCTTTTTTGATTATTAGTTGGTCTTTGTCTAGGCGCTTATTAGCAACTTTGCTCAAAGGCTCAAGATTAACCTTGATAATAGCGCTGTTCGGCGGGTAAAAACGATTAAGAATCTCTTGGGCCTTGCCAGACAAGTCAAGCTCTAGCTCTTTCTTGGCCTGAACAAGGAACATGGCTTGATTCGTTACATTTGACGAAACCTCTAGGGTTTCTTCTTTAATTACCACCATTGTTTCCGGGGTTGGCGCAACCTCAGGAGAAACAACCTTGGCTTCTGCCAGCTCAACCAGCCCGGCATTTATTTTTTCAGAGGCTAAAGTTGTTTCTTCTTCTGTCATTTGGGAAGGCCGCTTTTTATCTTGCGAAGTCAAAATCCGGCCAGTACTGTCAATCACAGTCACGTTTTCAGTTTGCAGGTTCTCCACACTGCTGGCAACCAAATGGACAATGCCATTGATCTTTTCTTGCGAAAGCTCGGCGCCTGGTTTGATCCGCAACATAACCGAAGCTGTGACTGGCGCCACTAACTCGGCAAAAAGCCTGGTCTCAGGCAGCACAATTTGAACCCGGGCATCATCAACCGCTTGGATTTTGCGAATGGTCCGGGAAATCTCACCAGAAATCGCCCTGATCAATTGGATCCGTCGGTCAAAATCAGTCGCGCCTAATTTTGACTCGTCAAAAATCTCCCAACCAACCACCCCGCCAGCTGGCAGGTTTTTTTCAGCCAGGCCCATTCTGGCATCATCAGCCACCTCTTTGGGTACTGCGATTGCTTCACCGTTATTACCAATTTTATAAGGGATCTTCAGTTCTTTCAGGCGGGCAATCACATTGGCAGCATCCCGTATATCAAGGTTAGAATAAATTACTGTATAGCCACCAGCCCCCTTGGAAACAGAAGCACAACCACGGAAGAAAAAAAGCACTAAGGCAATCACAATGACCAGGACTACCCCGCCCAAAAGTAGGATTCTTCTAATATCAAAGCCAGCCGCGCCAGGCTCAGCCATATTTACCCCCTAATCAAACCTGCATTTGAGTGATCTCTTTAAACGTCGTAACCGCAGCATTGATTGTTGTTACAGCCAATTGCATCATTACACTCATCTTTGATTGGGCCAACATCACGTCCTGCATGTCCACTTCTCCGCGAACATATTTATCAACCAACTCATTAGCGTAATTCTCAGAGTGGCTGACCCCGTTCAAAGCGTCAACAGCCTTAGCCAAAACATCATCAAACATATTGCCAGTAAGCGGTTTTTCTACCGGCAGCCCCTCTTGCACCATGATATTAGAAACATTATGCGGCGCTTCAGCTAGTAAATCATCACCCATAAGCTCTGCTAAACTCACTCGACTAATTTGTTCTGCCATAATCCACCTCGCTTTTTAAGCTTTTCGACTATTGCAATTGCATCAAGTCTTGCTGCGATTTTTTCAAGGCGTTAAAAACCGTTATATTAGCCTCATAAAGCCTGGAAACATAGACCAAATCAACCATCTCTTTTGAAAGGTCCACATTTGGCAAAGAAACAAAGCCCTGGGCATCCGCATCTGGATGGCCAGGACGATAAACGCGCTGAAAAGGGGAAGGATCCTCAACAACATCAGTTACCTCAACCCCACCGCCACGCTCGGCCAACCGCCCCTCTGCCTTGGCTAGTTCATCAACAAATGGCCTTTCACTAATAACTGCTTCCAGCCGGCGATAGGGACCACCCGAAGCCGTCCGAGTTGTATTAATGTTGGCTAAGTTAGAAGCAATAAGTTCTAAGACCCGACGTTCGGCTTCAACCCCAGAAACACTAATATTCATTGCGTCGCTTAAGCTCATTTATTCCTACCTCCTGCCTTGAGTTGCTATGGTCCGCAAAACATTGATCTTGGAAGAAAGCAACTTCACGTAACTTGAGTATTTTATAGAATTTTCAGTTAAGGTCGCCAGCTCTTTTTCTAAAACAACCTCTTTTTTATCTTGACGCTTGACTGCTTTCAGGAGTTCCTCATCAAAGGTTAAGGCCTCATAACCAGGCGTTTTGGCATTAGCCACATTTTGGGCTGTGACTTCTTGAAAGCCAGCCGCAATTCTCATCGCCCGCTCTAAAGCACTAAATTTCACACCAAAAAGATCAGTCATGTTTTAGCTTCCCCTTGATCGCTTTAATTGCCTTGGCCAACAAGCGGCAAACCTTTGGTTTAGAAAGCCGCAATTCCTTGGCAATATGCTTTTGCTTCATCCCCTGATGAAAAAACTTAATAACCACCTCTTGCTGCAAGGGCGGCAAATGCTCAATGATCTTTTTGATCCGTTCTTTCTGTTCTGCAAATTCTGCCTCCATGGCCGGCGTACTCTCGCCAGGGACAGGGGCCTCCACGCCCACAGACGACATCTCTTCTATCGAGAGTAAATACATTAAGGCTGAGGCAGAAACTATTTTTTTAATGCGCTTAACCGCCAGCTTAAATTCATCTTCGCTTAGCTCCTTTTTTTCAAGGAGCTTATCGTCTTCATCTTCGCGTTTTCGATCAACAACAGATTTGATCCCTTTCTTAGCCAGGTCACGCACCATCACTTGCACCCGATACGGCACTGGGCTGTAATTTTTTAGACCATCAAGGATCTCACCTCTAATGCGGTAGGAAGCATAGGTTTCAAACTTAACCCCTCGCTCCGGATCAAAACGCTCCCAAGCCTTCATCAAACCAACAGTACCATCAGAAACCAAGTCATCATATTCAATATTAGGCGGCAAGCCCTTGTTTGAGACCATTGAAGCAATCGAGTGGACCAGCGGCATATAAGCCTCGAGGGCCTTGCGAGAAACCCTATTTTTTTCACCGCTCTTTTTAATTTTTGTCATTAATAATACTCACCTTTTCTATTCAGATGGAAGGACCTGGGCCGCAGACAAGGCCCGACTGCGCGCCAGTTCTAAGGCTAACTGCCCAACCAATAAATCAGAGCTAAAAACAGCCGTGGTAGAGTTTTTCTCCTCACCAAAACCAAAATCTTGCGGCTTAAAAACTTGTTTGAGAAGCTCCTTATAAAAAAGCGCTAAAAACTCTTCTTTAGCCTTTTCTTTATCTGCTTGCTTGGACAGCTCTCGAGCTTTTTGCAGCAACGTCGCACTAGAAATCCCATCTGGCACTAGCTGACCAGTACCAGAAAAGTCAGGCGCAACTCCCAAGCCCTGAAGCGCTTTTAAGGCCTCAATGTTTTGGACCCCCGCCATCGGTGAAATGCCATCTATCATTAAATTACCTCCAGCTCAGCCTTGATCGCCCCCGCTCGTTTCATGGCTTGTAAAATAGCAATTAGGTCCTTGGGCGAGGCCCCCACTCGATTGAGCGCATTAACTAGGCTTAATAAAGTTGCCCCAGCCGGCACTAACGTCAATTTTTCTTCCTTTTTTTCCAAGTGGGCCATAGACCTGGAGCGAAAATGAGCAGCATCATCAGCTTGATCACCACTATTACCTTCAGAAAACAAGGCCACATCTCCGATAGACACGTCAAGACCAGCATAAGAAACAGCCACAGGAGAGATCTTAACATTCTCGCCCATCACAATTGTGCCGGTGCGTTCATTGATCACAATCTTGGCCACGCCATCAGGGATTATTTTTACATTCTCAATCTTGGCAATCAAGCCAATAACATCTATTTCTGTTGACAAGGAAACAACTACTGCCCCGGCATCAGTTGCCACAGCCTCCAACCCAAGTTTTTTGATTGAACTAACCACTCGCGCAGCCGTGGTAAAATCAGGCTCATCAATAACAATGGTCAGCATCCCCCTATCACCAATTGAAACAGGGACCTCTTTCTCAACCAAAGCACCTTGAGGGACCCTGCCAACTGTCATCACTTTTCGCTGTGCGTAAGGTACCGTTGGGGACCCAGATTCACCACCGATCAAAAGGCCTCCTTGGGCCACGGCGTAAACTTGGCCATCAACCCCGTAAAGCGGGGTAACCAATAATGTGCCGCCCTGCAGCGAAGCTGAATCTCCCACTGAAGAAACTGTAACATCGAGCTTCTGCCCTGACTTGACAAAGGGTGGCAGGGTCGCAGTCACCATCACGGCCGCAACATTTCTTGACTTAAAATCAACTGCCTGCGGCACCAAGCCCATGCGTGATAAAAGATTGGTCAAGGCCTGCTCAGTAAATCCTATCCTGGTCTTATCACCAGTATTATGAAGCCCTACAACTAAGCCAAATCCCATCAACTGATTGTCCCGAGCTTCTAAAATATGGGCGATATCCTTAAGCCTAACCGCTGGCGAAGCCGCCCAACTAAGCTGGCTTAAAAAAACCAAAAACATAACCAAACCTACTAACTTTAGTCCAAAATCAGAGTTTATCTTTATTATGTTTAATGTTCTCATTTTAGAATAACCAATTAAAAAACCTGGTTAACCAGCCTGGATTTTCAGTTTCAGCCACCACGCCTGTCCCGCTAACCTTGAGGGCAGCGTTAGCCACTTGATACGAAAAAATGCTATTGGCCCCGCTAATATCCTTGGCCCTCACTATCCCGCGGATCGTGATCTCCTGAGTTTCATTATTAACTTCAACGCGATGTTTCCCTTCGATCATTAAATTACCATTATCAAGGACCTCTGTAACCCACGCAGCAATCCTCGCCTGAACAGCGCTCGACCGAGAGGTCTGGCCTAAACCATTATATTTATTATCTGCTTGGCCTGTAACATTAATATTAGTCCCAATTATCGGGGCCAGGGCCTGGAGGGTGTGGGTGAACTTGGTAGACAGGTCATCTTTTACATCTGTCTTGGTGCCAGCAATATTTCTGGCTGAAGTGTTTTCAAGAATAATAATATTGATAATATCTCCTTCTTTATAACCCTTCTGCGTACTATAAGGTGAAGCACTGTCCTTGTTCCAAACAGTGTCAGCCCTAACCTGACCAGAAAAAAGCCAGAGCACGCCAAGCCCAACGAAACAAGCCCCAACAACAAACCAAAATTTATTTTGAACTTGTCGCTTGTCTTTTATCATTTCAATATGACCTCCACCTCATTATCAGAAACCAAAATCCCATCCAGTGTTTCCTTGCTGCCAACAGGCCTAACAACTATCGGCTTATCAAGATAACCTTCAGTCAAAGCCTCACCATGTGTCTTGATCAAAACACCCTCACCTTTGACTACGATTGTAACCTCATCGCCCCGGCGAGTCAAAGGGATTTCTCTGATCATCCAAGAAAAGATCACGCTGTTTTTTGGGATTGTTGTTTTGGCCTCAGTTCCAATCACAGCCTTTAAACTCGTAAAATAAGTAGTAGGCAATCTAGCCACATCTCTCTCGATTAAAGTAACATCATCAGCTTTGATCTCTGCCCCACGTTTAATTCCTTGCTGGGCCACCACCGACTTGAGCAACACCACCACCTTGGCACGGATAAAAAACTTTTTTTTCTCCTGACCAAAGCTTGCCTTAAACGGAAAAATAACATCACCCAAGCCTTTGGAATCAAAAGATGACTCCAGGATCTCCAGCTTAGCTTCGTTGGTCAAATCAGCCAGCCAAGCAAAGTCTTTATCAGCATAACGGCAAGCAACTTTAATCACTGCCTTTGAAAAATCTGGATTTTGTTTAACTACATAATTTTTAATAATATCAATCACTATTTGCTTGGGATTATTTAAACCTAGAACAGGCACGGCCAAACACCAGAGGATCAGCCAACAACTAAACAACTTCAAACACCAAGCAGTTTTAGCCAGTGAGCTTATTAATAAAATATGATTAGTATTTGTTTTTTGTAAATTGGCCATTGAAAATCACATTATTGTTTCATTTTCTCAAGACTGGCCAACATGCCCTCATACGATTGCACTGCTTTGGTCACAGTATCAAAGACCCGTTGCACAATAACCATCTTCATCATTTCTGAGATCACATCAACATTAGACTGCTCTAAAGCATATTGATTAATAGAACCAAAACCATCTGCCCCAGCTATGCCCAGCATAGACTCGCCAGAAGTTTCAGTTGCGGCATAAAGGTTTTGGCCAAGGGTCTTTAAGCCAGAAGGATTGGTAAAGCGGGCGATAGCTATTTGCCCAATTTCGCTAAATGTACTCTCATTGTTAACTGCCACCAGGACGGTCCCGTCTTGCTGGATGGTAATTGACGTTGTCCCCTCAGGAATACTAATTTCTGGCTCAAGCTTATGACCATTGGGATCAACTAAATTAGCGTCATTGTCAATGTGCAGGTTCCCAGCCCGACAGTAAGCAATCGTGCCATCAGGCATTTTAACAGCAAAGAAACCTTCTCCTTTGATCGCTAAATCTAAGGGGTTATTAGTAATCTCGACTGAGCCCTGAGTAAAATCACGTGATGTAGCAGCAACACGTACCCCTGTACCAAACTCAAGATTAACCTTTGGCATTTCCAGATCAGACATCGCCTCACTTAATGTATCCTTAAAGCTCTTCTGAATATAATAAAGGCTTTCCATTTCAGTCCGCGACTTTTTAAAGGCCACAGTCTTGGCGTTAGAAAGATCATTGGTAATATTTAAGATTTCGTCTTGCATCGCGGACAAACCAGTCGCTGCAACATATAATGGCTGAAACATTTATCCCACCCCCAAAAAATTATTGATTGGGCCGGCCTAGCTCCATGGCCCTAGCCAAATTAGCATCCCGAGTCTGGATCATTTTAGTGCCAATATTATAAATCCGTTCTAGATAGATCAGCTCCATCATCTGGTCAACAATATTGACATTCGAGGTCTCAATAAAGCCCTGGATCACGCGAGGTTGATTAACTTCTAACAATACTGTCTGGTTATCCTTCTTTTTAAAAATGCTCCCATTTAATGACTCGAGCATTTGTGGCAGTTCCGGCTTAACAACTTGCAAACGATCAATAATTTCTCCATCAACTTTAATGTCACCAGTTGGCCCAATCTCAACCATGGAACCAGGCGTGACCACAATTTGACCGCTTTCGCCGAGTACAGGTAAATTGCCAGCAACCGTAAGCAAACGGCCTTCCTTATCCAAGCGAAAGCGGCCGTCGCGAGTGTAGCCCTCGCCCCAAGGCCCATTAATAACAAAGTAACCCTCTCCGCCGAGCGCCACGTCAAGTTTACCATCGGTCTTAATTAAAGCACCTTGCTCATCGTTGCTATAGGATCCTGTAACTTCAGGTTTCATGGCCGAAAGTTTGTCAGTGGCAGCAGCCAGCTCAAGTGGAAAACTCCGAACAATCGCATCAGACTTTTTATATCCAGGAACTTCGGCATTGACCATATTGTCCATCAATTTGCGGACTTTTTGGTCTGAAGTCTCTAGGCCGGCCTCGCCGATCTCCAGGATACGATCACCCATTATTCTTGTGCTCCTTTTTCAATCAAGCGACCGTCAAAGAATGAAGCTCTTTAAAAGTAGCTTTATTATAACACTTGAAAAATGAAAATCAAGAAAATAATAGGGCGCTAAAAAAGGCTAGCTTAGGGTCGTTGTCGTTCCTTTTCTTCTTCCCGTAAACGACGGACAACCTGCTCGCGTTTTTCAGCCATGCGGTCAAGCTTGTAGACAAAAAAGAGGACCTCTGCAACTAAGGTATAAAGCTCGGCCGGGATTTCTGTGTCTAATTCAAGTTTAGACAAGAGCTTAGCCAGCTCTGGATCTTCATAAAGAGGAATTTTGTTATCCTCGGCAATCCGCAAAATCTCGTCAGCCACCAAGCCGCGGCCCGCGGCAATGATCAAGGGAGCCCGGTCACGATCAATATCATAGCGCAAGGCCACAACTGTCTTGTGCTCTTCTGGTTGATTGTCGCCACCAGCTTCGCCTGGCCCTTTTATTTGTTCATTTATTTCTGACATCACGCACTCTCCTACGCCTCTATGTCGATCTTTTTCAAGATATCTTCAAGTTTTGGCAGCATGGGAATAAGATAAGGCTTGATCTGGCACATGGCTGGATCAACCTTAACTTGATAGCCAGTGACCATATAATTATTTTTGGCTAGTTTTTGCTGCAGGTCGCCAAACTCCCTGGCAATCAGGGCACGGCCTTGGTCACCATAGTCTTTTTCAGCAAAAACAAAAACAACATAAACTTTATTATCCTTTACATACATCGAAACAACCAGCTTACCGACATTTTCTGTTGACAGCGACATCACCACATGCGTATTCCTCGGATCAACAGCAGAGTCTTTTCCTTCGCCATCCCTTTTGACCACGATCTCAAAATCTTTTGGCGGAGTGGTCATGGCATTGGGAATTTGCTGATATAAATAATTGACTTCAGACCGGCCAGACTGAGAAAGCAAAGCCTGGGCCAAGAGATTTTGCACGACCCCATCAAGCTTGCCTTGAAATTCCATCATCGACGAAGACAAAGCCTGCGCCTCTTTGGTCTCAGCTTCTGGGGTTTTCTCTTGTACGCCAGCCAGCAAGGCCTTTAGCGCACGCACATCATTAAGTATATTTTGTCGCACCACACCTTTGTCTGCCGAGTTCTTAAAGATGTTTTTTAAGGTTTCATCAAACTGAGAGAGCAAGGCATTAAGCTGCCCCACCAAATTAACATCAAGCAAGGCTTTGCCCATGCCCAGCGCTGTGGTTAAGTTCCCCAAACCTTCTTGCAACGCCAAAAATTGTGACGCCAGCCCAGGATTATCTGAAAAATATTGGCCCAAGACCTTAACCGCTTGCGGAGAATCTAGACCTTTCATCACCAACAAAAGCGCAGCCTCTTGAAGCGCTGGGGATTTATTTGTTCCCTGGAGCATTGACATCATCTTGACAAAGTTAGTGCGCGAAAGTTCCAAACCATTGCGGAGCATTAAGGAAGCTAATTTTGCATTAAAGTCATTAGGCTCAACTTCAAGGCTCAAGAGATGCGACCTGATATCTTCCACTGTTAACGGCCGCGCCACTGTGGGCGTTGGTTTTGTTGGGACCGCTGTTGGTGTAGACGGCTGAGTTGTTTGGGTCGGGGCAACTTCACTCGGCTTGTTCGGGGAAACCCGAGCCGGTACATTTTTGGCTTGGCCCGGGGTTTGGACCTGATTTGAGCTCTCAGTAGCAGTCGTACTGCTTTGTTTTCCAGTTGGCCAAATTACCGGCTTGCCCGGATGAACACTCCCACCTTCGGTACTCATATTTGCCATTTAGTTTCCCCTTGAAATTATTGTTAACCCCAACAAACTTAATTAATTATATCAGAAGTATAGCAACTTTTATCTTAATAAAAAAGACAGCTTTTAAGCTGTCTTTAATTTATATCGATATGTCACAGGGAAATCTTGCGTTCGGCAAGCAATAGTTATTTTTTATCTTCACCCTTGGCTGGCTTAGCCTCAGCCGCTGGCTTTTTCGCTGTCGCAGCCCCGGCCTCTGGCGCTTTTTCCGCAACCGCAGCCTCACCCTCAGGGACAGCACCCTCTGCACCCACAGGAGCCAAGGTAGCTGGCACAACTTCTTCTTCTTTGGTTGGGGCTGAAACCGTGGCCACCATCTCACTCTTTTCGACTAATATCTCCACATTTTCTAGCAGCTTTAAGTCTGAAACATGAAGCGAATCCCCAATTTCCAAACCTTTAACATCAACCATAATTTTACCAGGTATGTCACCTGGCAAACACTTGATCTCAAGCTCACGCAAACCATGAACCAAAACTCCACCAGAGTCTTTCACCCCAACCGGCAGCCCAACCAATTCAATCTGAACCCTGGCCTTGATTTTTTCATCCATAAGAACATTGAGAAAATCAATATGCAGAATTGAATCGTTCAAAGGATTACGTTGAATGCTGTGCGTAATAACAGGAACAGAGGTCTTCTCATCCTTCTCACCAAACACTAAACTAAAAAGCAAGTTTGATCCAGCCTCAGAGGACAAAACCTTTTTTTGAAATTCTTTGGTTTCAATAGTAATAGAAGTCGCAGGGAATTTGCGACCATAGACCACTGCAGGGATCAAGCCCTCTAATCGAACTTTCTTGCTCTTTTTGCCAGTTGCTTGTCTTTTTTTTGCTTTTAACTCAATTTGTGCCATTTGACGTCCTCAGAGAAATCTTATCATAATCACAAAACTATTGCAACTCTCTTACTCAAAATAGACTCCTTCTTTAGCTAATAGCTTTTTCCCTTAGCTAAGCCACCAACAAACCCACCCAGACCATTTTTGACCACTACTCGGTGGCAGGGAACTCTCGGCGCATAAGGGTTCTTATTCAAGGCATTCCCCAGGGCCCGAGCAGCTTTGGAATTGTCTTAACTACTGCGTAGACTTTTTCCGCAAAGCTAGCCACGCTTCCATCTCTTTAAATGACCTATTAATTATCTGCTTTTCGGACAAACCCGCTTGTTTGACAATCTTAAGCGACTCATCAACCACACCAATCATGGTCGAAAAATGAGAATCCGTGGTCAACACAACTTTCCAGTCCTGCTTTTTTACTTCTCTGGCTAAGTCCAACCATCTAACTTCGCTCCCTACCCGACTGATGGGCGAACTATTATTAAGCTCAATCGCAACATTATGCTTTCGAGCCGCTTGGATCACTTGTTCAAAGTTAACCGGGTACTTAAGGTTTTCTAAATGGGCCGTAATATTGATTTGAGGATATCTTTCAAGTGCTTTAATTAGAACCTCGGTATTTTTTCCCTCTCCCTGACTGTCATAACCGCAACGCGGATGCATCGCCACAATCACAACATCAAGCATATCCAAAAGTTCCGGATCAAGGTCAAGCTCGCCTTGGTCGTTAATTATGTTGGCCTCGATCCCACGATAGACCCTGATGCCGTCAATCACTGGCGGGATCATTTTCATATTGGCAAAGTAATAAAAGTGCGGGGCACCAGGCATAGCTGGTCCGTGTTCTGCCACGGCAAAAGCCTTGAGCCCAATCTTTTTCGCCTGGGCTACATATTCTTCAAGGGTTGAATACGCGTGGCCGGAGGAAACAGTGTGGACATGCAGGTCGGCAACGAGTTTGAGTATCATATAACGAATTTTAACACATTAGTGAAATTTTTACCAAAATATGCCGATAGATCCTTAATAGGAAAAATAAGGCAAAGCCTTACGTATCAAGGGTTTTATGACTGTTGATAAGGCGAAAACGACGAGAAAGCAGAGGCTTAATCCATGAATTCGGGGAAATCAGGGT